>JBILSM010000003.1:0-86584 GCA_044372085.1 Rubrivivax sp. | reverse complement strand
GCTCAACGCCAGCGCCTACAAGTCCATGGCCAAGATGAAGGCCATCAACCCGCGCGTGATGGAAATGCGCGAGCGCTTGAAGGACAAGCCGCAGCAGATGCAGCAGGAAATGATGCGCATGTACCGCGAGGAGAAGGTCAACCCGCTGGGCGGCTGCCTGCCCATCGTGGCGCAGATGCCGTTCTTCATTGCCTTGTATTGGGTGCTGCTGTCCAGCGTGGAGATGCGCCAGGCGCCGTGGATCGGCTGGATCACCGACCTCGCCGTGAAGGACCCTTGGTTCATCCTGCCCCTGCTGATGACGGCCTCCAGCCTGCTGCAGACCTGGCTCAACCCCACCCCGCCAGACCCGCTGCAGGCCAAGCTCATGTGGTTCATGCCGTTGGCCTTCTCCTTCATGTTCTTCTTCTTCCCCGCCGGTCTGGTGCTGTACTGGCTGACGAACAACATCCTGTCGATCGCGCAGCAGTGGTTCATCAACAAGCGGCTGGGCGTGCTGGGCAAGTAGCGGGAAACGGCGCGTTTCGGGCAATGACGCTGGCCAGGCCGTGAGATGCGTCACGCTCCAGTGGCCTCACCATGCGTGCAGGCGCTTGCTGCGGCCGGCGCAGGGGCGCAGGATGCAGACATGCGGGTCGACCCGGCTGTAGCAGGCCGGCTCAGGAGCCGGACGTCCCGGTCAACGGAACGCCGGGACGCGCTCCAACCCGCGCCATACACCCCGGGCCTCGCCGCCCCAACGCCCCGCCTCGAGCGGGGCGCTTCGCTTCAGCGCCACCGTGTCCGCACGGACACCCGATGACCGAGCACAGGCTGGCCGCCCGGGGCGCCCCCATCGTCGCCATCGCCACGGCCGCAGGCCGCGGCGCGGTAGGCGTCGTGCGCGCGTCGGGCCGTGACCTGTCCGCCCTGATTCAGCAAGTTTGCGGGCGCTCACTGGCGCCGCGACACGCCACACTGCTGGACTTCCTGGACGCACGCGGCCAGCCCATCGACCGCGGCCTGGCGCTGCACTTCCCCGCGCCGCACTCCTACACCGGGGAAGACGTGCTGGAACTGCAGGCCCATGGCGGGCCGGTGGTGCTGCAGTTGCTGCTGGCGCGCTGCCTGCAGGCCCTGCCTGGGGCGCGGTTGGCGGCGCCGGGCGAGTTCACTGAGCGCGCCTTTCTCAACGACAAGCTGGACCTGGCCCAGGCCGAGGCCGTGGCCGACATGATCGACGCCGGCACGGAAGCCGCCGCCCGCTCGGCAGGCCGCGCCCTGGCCGGCGAGCTCTCCCACCGCGTGGACGCTCTGGCCCAGCGCATCGTGCGCCTGCGCACCCTGGTGGAGGCTACGCTGGACTTCCCCGAGGAGGAGATCGACTTCCTGCAGCAGGCCGATGCTGCGGGGCAGCTGTCCGACATCACCACGGCACTGCAGGGGCTGCAGGCCACGGCCCGGCAAGGCGCGCTGCTGCGCGAGGGCCTGCGCGTGGTGATCGCCGGCCAGCCCAACGTGGGCAAGAGCAGCCTGCTCAATGCGCTGGCTGGGGCGGAGCTGGCCATCGTCACCCCCATCCCCGGCACCACGCGCGACCGCGTGAGCGAGTCCATCCAGATCGAAGGCGTGCCCGTGCACGTGACCGACACCGCCGGCCTGCGCCGCGGTGAGCAGGCGGCCGACGACGTGGAGCGCATCGGCATCGGCCGCAGCTGGGAGGCCATCCGCTCGGCGGACTGCGTGCTCTTCCTGCACGACCTCACGCGCGCCGGCCAGGACGCCGCCTACGACGCCGCCGAGCGCGACATCGAGGCCAGCCTGCCGCCCGGGGTGAACGTGATCCACGTGGGGAACAAGGCGGATGTGGTCAGCGGTTCAAGCGAATCGCCGCCGGACCCACACCAGGACATGCCGGCCCAGGGCTTGCGCCTGTCCGCCCGCACCGGCCAGGGCCTGGAAGCCCTGCGACAGGCCTTGCTGCACACAGCCGGCTGGCAGGCCGCCCCCGAAGGCGTGTTCATCGCCCGCGCTCGGCATGTGCAGGCGCTGCAGCGCTGCGCGCACCACCTGGCCCTGGCCTACACCCACATGACCCATACGGCCGAAACCGCCCCCGCGCTGGACCTGCTGGCCGAAGAACTGCGCCTGGCCCACCAGGCCCTGGGCGAGATCACCGGCGTGTTCACGGCCGACGATCTGCTGGGGGAGATCTTCGGGAAGTTCTGTATCGGGAAGTAGGCCGTAGAGTTCCAACTTGCCTTGAGGCGTTGACACAGGGAGGCTTGCGCGCCCCATGAACAAGAGAGCGCTCTCCGAAAGCGATATCTGCGACAAGTTCATTCGTCCCGCCATGGAGCGCGCGGGGTGGCATGGTTTGGAGCAGATCTATCGCGAGTACCCGCTGCGGGCGGGGCGCGTGGTGGTGCGGGGGCGAACGGCGCGGCGTGACGCCACCACAGTGCTGCGGGCCGACTACGCGCTGTTCTACAAGACCAACATCCCGATTGCGGCGGTGGAGGCCAAGGACAACAACCACGCCATCGGTGCCGGCATGGCCCAGGCCATCCGTTATGGCGAGCTGCTGGATGTGCCGTTCAGCTTCTCGAGCAACGGTGATGGGTTCGTGTTCCGGGATGCCACGCTGGCCGACGGCGTGCTCGAACGCACGCTCACGCTTGATGAATTCCCTTCGCCTGCGGAACTGTGGGCGCGCTACTGCGCCTGGAAGGGCTGGACCCCGGAAGTCCGGCAGGTGACGGAGTTCGACTACGCCCCGAGCAAGACGCCCCGGTATTACCAGCTGCAGGCCATCAACCGCACGGTGGAGGCCATCGCGCGTGGGCGCAAGCGTGTGCTGTTGGTGATGGCCACCGGCACCGGCAAGACCTACACGGCCTTTCAGATCATCTGGCGCCTGTGGAAGAGCGGCGCGCGCAAGCGCATCCTGTTTCTGGCCGATCGCAACATCCTGATCGACCAGACCATGGTCAACGACTTTCGCCCGTTCAAGGGCGCCATGGCCAAGCTCAGCCCTAATGCCAAGGGCGTGGAGCGGGTGGACGCGCAGGGCAAGCTCACGGTGGAAGAGCTCGATCTCGCCGTGAGCCCCACCACCAAGCAGGTCAACAAGAGTTACGAGATCTACCTCTCGCTGTACCAGGCGGTGTCGGGCGCCGAGGAGTCGCGCAACATCTACAAGCAGTTCTCGCCGGACTTCTTCGACCTCATCGTGGTGGACGAGTGCCATCGCGGCAGCGCCGCCGAAGATTCGGCCTGGCGCGAGATCCTGAGCTACTTCAGCGCGGCTACCCAGATCGGCTTGACGGCCACACCCAAGGAGACCGAGGACGTCTCCAACATCGACTACTTCGGCGAGCCGGTCTACACCTACAGCCTGCGCCAGGGCATCGAAGACGGCTACCTCGCGCCGTACAAGGTGATCCGCGTCGATCTGGACAAGGACACCTTCGGCTGGCGGCCCACCGACGGCATGACCGACAAGCTCGGCCATGTGATCGAGGACCGTGTCTACATCGGGCGCGACATGAACCGCCGGCTGGTGCTGGAGCGGCGCGACGAGGTGGTGGCCGCCAAGATCACTCAGTACCTCAAGGCCACCAACCGCTACGACAAGACCATCGTCTTCTGCGAAGACATCGACCACGCGGCCCGCATGCGACAGGCGCTGAGCAACGCCAACGCCGACATCTGCCAGACCCAACCGAACTACGTGGTGCAGATCACTGGCGACAACGTCGAGGGCAAGGCGCAGCTCGACAACTTCATCGACCCCGAGAAGCCGCTGCCCGTGATCGCCACCACCTCCAAGCTGATGAGCACCGGGGTGGATGCGCAGACCTGCAAGCTGATCGTGCTGGACCAGAACATCAAGTCGATGACGCTGTTCAAGCAGATCATTGGCCGCGGCACCCGGCTGCGCGAAGACCTGGGCAAGAGCTGGTTCACCATCCTGGACTTCAAGCGCGCCACCGAACTCTTTGCCGACAAGGACTTCGACGGCGAACCGGTGCAGATCTACGAGCCGAAGGACGACGACCCCATCGACCCACCGGACCTGGGTGGCGATGTGGAAGGCGACGGCACCGGCACGGGCGAGTCACCTGCCCGCACACCACCCACGCCCCCGCCTTTGGGCCCCTTCAAGGACGGGCCATCCGACGACACCCCGCGCAAGTACCTGCTGGGCGGCTCAGTGAGTGTGACCGTGGCCCGCGAGCGGGTGCAGTACCTGAACGCCGAGGGCAAGCTCGTCACCGAGAGCCTGCGCGACTACACCCGCATCAACCTGCGCAAGGCCTACACCTCGATGGACGCCTTCCTGCAAGCCTGGAACAGCGCCGAGCGCAAGGCGGTGCTGATCGAGGAACTGGAGCGCCAGGGCGTGTTCCTGGAGGCGCTGGAAGAAGAGGTGGCCCACACTGGCATGAAGGGCCTGGACCCCTTCGACCTGCTGCTGCATGTGGCCTACGACCTGCCGCCGCTCACCCGGCGCGAGCGGGCGCAGCGCGTGAAGAAGCGCAATGCCTTCGGTCAGTACGGCCCGGTGGCGCGCAAGGTGCTCGATGCGCTGCTGGACAAGTACGCGGATGAAGGCATCACCACTATCGAGAGCAACGAGGTGCTGCGCGTGCAGCCGCTCTCAGAGCTGGGCTCGCCGGTGGAGCTGGTGCGCAGCTTCGGGGGCCGGCCGCAGTACCTGCAGGCCCTGCAGACCCTGGAGCGCGAGCTGTACGCGCCCGGCCCGAACTGACGCTCGCGCATCGCCGAACCCGCGTTCAACGAGACCGCACACCGCATGTCCAACCTCTCCCCCGTCATCAAGTCCATCCAGGACGTCATGCGCCAGGACGCCGGCATCAACGGCGACGCGCAGCGCATCGAGCAGATGGTGTGGCTGCTGTTCCTGAAGGTGTTCGACGCGCTGGAGGAAGAGCTGGAGCTCACGCGCGACGACTACCGCAGCCCCATCCCCGAGAACCTGCGCTGGCGGAACTGGGCCGCCGACCCCGAGGGCATCACCGGCGACGCGCTGCTGGATTTCGTGAACAACCAGCTCTTCCCGAAGCTGAAGAACCTGGCGGCCGACCCGGTGCGCAACCCGCGCGGCTGGGTGGTGCGTGGCGTCTTCGAAGATGCCAACAACTTCATGAAGAGCGGGCAGCTGCTGCGGCAGGTGATCAACAAGCTGGCCGGCATCGACTTCAACCGACAGGCCGAGCGCCACCAGTTCAACGACCTGTACGAGAAGATCCTGCGCGACCTGCAGAGCGCCGGCAACGCGGGCGAGTTCTACACGCCGCGCGCGGTGACGCAGTTCATGGTGGACATGGTGAACCCGCAGCTCGGCGAGCGCGTGCTCGACCCGGCCACCGGCACCGGCGGCTTCCTGGTGTGCGCCATCGAGCACCTGCGCAAGCAGGTGCGCAACACCGAGCAGGAGGCGCTGCTGCAGACCAGCATCCTGGGCGTGGAGAAGAAGCAGCTGCCGCACCTGCTGTGCGTGACCAACCTGATGCTCCACGGCATCGAGGTGCCCAGCAACGTGCGCCACGACAACACCCTGGCCCGGCCGCTGCGCGACGTCGGGCCCGCCGAGCGCGTGGACGTGGTGCTGACCAACCCGCCCTTCGGCGGCATCGAGGAGCCGGGCATCGAGGCGGGCTTTCCGGCGGACGTGCGCACCAAGGAAACGGCGGACCTCTTCCTGGTGCTGATCAAGCACATCCTCAAGCCCGGTGGCCGCGCCGCGCTGGTGCTGCCCGACGGCACGCTGTTCGGCGAGGGCGTGAAGACGCGCATCAAGGAGCAGCTGCTCACCGAGTGCGACCTGCACACCATCGTGCGCCTGCCCAACGGCGTGTTCGCGCCCTACACCGGCATCAAGACCAACCTGCTCTTCTTCACCAAGGGCCGGCCCACGCAGGCCACCTGGTACTACGAGCACCCGTATCCGCCGGGGGTGAAGAGCTACAACAAGACCAAGCCCATCCGCGTCGAAGAGTTCGACGCCGAGAAGGCCTGGTGGGGCAGCGAGGCCGATGGCTTTGCGGCCCGGGTGGAGAACGAGCGGGCGTGGAAGGTGGACATCGACGCCATTCGCGCAGCGGGCTTCAACCTCGACCAGAAGAACCCGCACGCGGCCGACGTGGTGAGCCACGACCCCGAAGAGCTGCTGCGTGATTACGCGAAGCTGCAGGCCGAGGCGCAGGCCTTGCGAGACCAGTTGAAGGCGATCCTGGCGCAGTCGCTGGGGGGCGGGCGATGACGCGACAGGCCAAGGCGGGCGTGCCGGCCACCGCCGCCGCCGCGGCCAAGGCCGTGTCGCGCCAGGGCTCGGCGCCTGGGGCAGGCGATGCGGCCCCGGAGGCGCTGTACGGCCAGATCCGCCAGGTGCTGGCGCAGGCGCGTCAGCAGACCTGGCGCCAGGTCAACCAGACCATGGTGCAGGCGTATTGGCAAGTGGGCCGGCTGATCGTCGAGCACGAGCAGGCGGGGCAGGCACGGGCGGCCTACGGCGCGGGTCTGCTGGACGCGCTGGCCCGTCGGCTGGGGGCCGAGTTCGGGCCCGGTTTCTCAGCGGCCAACCTGCGCAACTTCCGCCAGTTCTTCCAGACTTACTCGTGGGAGGAGATTTGCGACACGCCGTGTAGCGAATTGGGCTGGTCGCACTTCAGGCGCCTCATGCGCATTCAAAGCGCTGAAGCCCGGCGCTGGTACGCCCAGGAGGCCGCGCAACAGCGCTGGAGCGTGGCCGCCCTCGACCGGCAGATCGGCACCCTCTACTACGAGCGCCTGCTGTCCAGCCAGGACAAGGCTGGCGTGCAGCGTGAGGCTCAGGCCCTCATCGAGCGCGACGCCCGCCCCGACCCGCGTGACTTCATCCGCGACCCCTACGTGCTGGAGTTTCTGGGTACGCAGCCCGGCGCCAGCCTCTACGAGAGAGACCTCGAGCAAGGTCTGCTTGACCAGTTGCAGAAGTTCCTGCTGGAGCTGGGCAAGGGATTCGCCTTCGTGGCGCGCCAGCGGCACCTGCACATCGAGGGCGAGGACGCCTTCGTCGACCTTGTCTTCTACAACTTCATCCTGAAGTGCTTCGTGCTGGTGGAGCTGAAGGTGGGCAAGCTCAGCCACCAGGACGTGGGCCAGCTCGACATGTACGTGCGCGTCTTCGACGAGCGCATGCGCGGCGAGAGTGACGGCCCCACCATCGGCCTCATCCTGTGCAGCGAGCGCAACGAGGCCGTGGCCCGCTACTCGCTGCTGACTGAGAGCCGCCAGCTCTTCGCCAGCCGCTATCAGCCCTGGCTGCCCACCGAGGCGGAACTGCAGGCCGAACTCACCCGCGACCGTGCCTTGCTGGAAGGGGCGCGGGGCGAGGAGCGCGGGGCGTGAGCGACTTGCTTGTCCAGGCGTTCGATCGCCTCGCCCAGGCGCCGGGGGGTGTGGCGCGGCTGCGGGAGTTGATTCTTTCGCTGGCAGTAGAAGGCAAACTCGTGTCGCAAGACCCGCGCGATGCACCCGTAAGTACCTTACTTGCGCGGATTCAAGCTAGACGAAAGAACTTGGTCACGGAGGGAATGATCAAGGCTAGCAAGCCAGAGTCGCCGGCAGTGAACCGAGATGTCCCTTTCGTCCTCCCGCCCGGCTGGGAGTGGATCTGCGCCGCCGACGCATGTCTCGTTATTACGGATGGAGATCACCAGGCGCCTCCGAAAGCTGATTCGGGAGTGCCTTTCCTCGTCATTGGCGACGTGCGCGAAGGTGCCGTTGACCTTGGCTTGGCTACGCGCTTTGTGGCTCACGATTACTTTGATGGCCTGGACTGGGGGAAGAAGCCACTGCTGGGAGACCTTCTTTACACAACTGTTGGAAGCCTCGGCATACCAGTGCCCGTCGTCCAACAGCAGGCGTTCTGCTTTCAACGCCACATCGCGTTGCTACGTCCCGGATTGCCTGAGCTGCAGCCTTTTCTTACCCTGGTGCTGCAGAGCCGCTTTGCCTTTAATCAGGCTGAGAGAGGTGCGACTGGCATCGCGCAGAAGACCGTCCCCCTGTCTGTCCTGCGTCGCCTACGTTTGCCATTACCGCCTCTCGCAGAGCAAGCCCGCATCGTCACCCGCGTCGACGAACTGATGCGCCTGTGCGATGCCCTCGAAGCCAAGGGTCGGCTCGAAGCCGAGCAGCACACCCGCCTGCTCGGCACCCTGCTCGGCACGCTGACCGACAGCGCCACGCCCGAGGAGCTGGCCGCCAACTGGCAACGCGTGGCCGAGCATTTCGATCTGCTGCTGGATAGGCCGGAGGCGGTTGATGCGTTGGAGCAGACGGTGCTGCAGCTCGCCGTGCGCGGGCTGTTGGTGCTGCAGGATCCGAGCGATGAACCCGCCAGTGTGCTGCTGCGGAAGATTCACGCCGAGAAGAACCGGCTGATTGCCGAGGGCAAGATTAAGCGAGATAAGCCAGGACCTTCTATTGCTGATAACGACGACTCAATTGATCTGCCGCAGGGTTGGTCGTCGACATACGTCGGCGATGTTGTCGATATGTTGAACGGCTACGCGTTCAAGAGCGAGTGGTTCAAACCAGCGGGTACGCGACTGCTGAGGAATGTGAATATCGCTCATGGGCATGTCGACTGGAACACGCCCGCATACGTCGATGCCGCTCTGGCAAAGGAATATGGGCAGTTCGCGCTTGATGAAGGCGATCTCGTTCTGACGCTGGACCGACCGATCATTTCGTCTGGATT
Organism: Rubrivivax sp.; assembly: GCA_044372085.1. Taxonomy (GTDB): domain Bacteria; phylum Pseudomonadota; class Gammaproteobacteria; order Burkholderiales; family Burkholderiaceae_C; genus Rubrivivax. The sequence goes on along the minus strand of JBILSM010000003.1, from coordinate 77,832 downwards.
GAAGTTTGCGGTGATTGGGGAGCGAGACTTGCCTTGTTTGCTCCTGCAGCGAGTTGCAAGGCTCAGTCCCGATCCAAGAGTACTGTCGCGCGATTTCCTCGTACTTTGGATGCTGTCGGATGCTTTCATTGGGGCTCTTGATCCTGGTCGCAGTAACGGAGTTCCTCATATCTCGACGAAGCAGGTTGCATCAATGCCCTTTCGGCTGCCGCCAATAGCCGAGCAAGCCCGCATCGTCGCCCGCGTCACTGAACTCCGCCGCCTCTGCGCCGACCTGCGCCAACGCCTCGCCACCAGCCAAGCCACGCAGTCGCGACTGGCTGAGGCCTTGGTGGAATCGGTGGCATCGGTGGCATCGGTTTGAACTACACATCTCCGCCGCCTTGTAAACGACCGCCGCAGGAACCCACCATGAGCCCAGCCACTGAGACCTCCACTATCGCCAGAAAGCGGGTCCGCAAGGTCAAGCGGCCGCGCTTGCAGTTGACCCACCTGGGGCCGATTCAGTCGGCCGATGTGAGCTTTGGCGATCTCACGGTCATCGTGGGACCGCAAGCCACGGGCAAGAGCATCTTCCTGCAGACCCTGAAGCTGCTGGTGGACCGCGACCACATTCATGACACCTTCAAGCACCACAGCATGTCGTTCAACGACAACGCCGGAGCCTTCATGGAGGGCTACTTTGGCCGTGGCATGGCCGGCGTCTGGAGTTCGCAATCAGCGTTGAGCTGGAACGGCACCGCAGTTGCGCTGCCTGACTATGCAAGGCCCACCAAGTCCAAGAAGCGTTACGAGCGGATGTTCTACATCCCGGCCCAGCGGGTGATGAGCCTGCCCGGCGGCGTTTCGCAAAACTTCGGCCAGTTCAACTTTGGCGATCCGTACACGCTTCGCGCTTTCAGCGACGCCGTACACGACTTGATTCAGAACGAGTTCGGCGCCAAAGGCGAACTGTTTCCAGGGCCGAACCGGCTGAACGAGACGCTGCGCAAGCCCATTCAGACCCATCTGTTTGGCGGCCACCGTTTGCTCATCGACGACAAGGACTTCACCAAACGCCTGGGACTTCAGGTCAAGGGGCAGGCCAAGCCGTTGGGTTTCCTGTCGTGGTCGGCTGGACAGCGCGAGTTCACACCCTTGCTCATGGGCGTCTATTGGCTTTGCCCCACGACCTACCGCCGCAAGACGGGCAGCACCGCCGATGAGAGCATCGAATGGGTGATCATCGAAGAGCCAGAGATGGGCTTGCATCCCCAGGGCATCACGGCGGTGTTGTTGCTCGTGCTGGAGCTGATGCGCCGGGGCTACCGAGTGGTGCTGTCTTCCCATTCACCGGTGGTGCTTGAGATGGTGTGGGCCTTGCAGGAATTCAAGAAGTTGCGCAGTTCCGAGCCTTCCGTCCGACAAGTTCTTGAATTGCCTGCCACCGCGGAGGCCAAGAAGATCGCCCTGTCGGCCCTGAGCAAGGACTACGCCGTCTACTACTTCGAGCGTGATGGCTCCGTGCGCGACATCTCCAACCTTGACCCGGCCGCGCTGGACCCGTCTGAATCAGAGTGGGGCGGGATCAGCGGCTTTGCTGCGCGCGCGAACGAGGCCATTGCCGACGCGGTGAACATGGCTGCGGCCGCGCCCAAGAGGAAGCGCAAGGCCGTCTCTCAAGGGGCCACGACATGAATGGCCGCGCCAAGAGGCCCGCGATGGGGGCCCGGCTTCGAGAAGCAACCGTCTTTCAAGGTGCAGCCTGCGCCGCAGGCTTGGTGCCGCGCAGCGGCAAGGATGCTGTTGAAGGCCGTTACCGTGCCCAGATCATCGCCAGCAAAGGGGCGCAGTTCACCGGAAGCGTGGACGTGGATGGGCACTTCAGTGTCTCCGAGCCTCAGGAGCACCGATGGGACTATGGCGTCGGCCTCGCGCTTTCAGGCGGAGCAGAGATCGCTTGCTGGGTAGAGCCGCATCCGGCCTCCAGCACAGGTAATGTGGGAGTCATGCTGAAAAAGCTGGATTGGCTGAGAGCCAAGCTGAAGACGCCACCCTTCAAGCCGTTGAATGCCATGACCTTCAAGCACAGCCAGAGCATCCCGCGTTTCTACTGGCTGCTGACCCCACAGGGCGTGTGTCGAATCACTGCCACCAGCAAAGAGGCCAAGACCTTGGCCAAGGCGGGCCTGCGCATGCCGGCTAGGCAAATCACCTTGCCGTGAGCAAGACTTGGCATGTGCGACTTCTTCAGCTCGACGTGTGATGCCTGCTGGCTCCGTGAGTTCGGCTGCCGGCTTGGATAAAGCGGCTCCGGGACCTAAATCCAATGCGGGCTCGGAGCGCTAAGTTGTTGATTTCTTTGTTTTCTACGCCTTCTAGGAACGTTGGCTTGGACAAGACGGCTATCCAAGGCGCTCCGGCGCCTGTTCCGACGTCTGCGATCCAGTCGAACCAGCAGTCGGCGCGGCTGTGCCACAGCGTGTGGCACTTTCTCACCCACGGCGTGTACACATGCGCGCCCTCCCCGCACGGAGGCCCAGCAACGACAAGGGCTTACGGCCGATCTCGAAGTTCTGTATCGGGAAGTGACCGCCGCCCTCAGTTCAGATACATCCCCAGATACCGCCTCCCCCGGCTGACGGTGGCCGGGTCGGGGCAGGCGTCGAACCACTCCACCAGTTGCAGCCGGGCCTTCTCGCGCCATTCGGCCTTGTCGCGTAGCACCACTTCCAGCAACTCGTCGAAGGCGGCGTTGAAGTTCCCCTCAAAGACGCGGATTCCCGCCAGGGCGAAGCGGGCCTCGAAGTCCTTGCCATTGGCGGCGATGCGCGCGGCCAGCGCTGCCGGATCACCCTGTGGGCGGTTGCGGGCGAGCTCGATGCGCTTGAGCAGGCCGGCGTGGCGGTCCTTGCGCTCGGTCTCGGGCACAGCCTGAAGGATCTGTTCGGATTCGTCCAGATCGCCGCGGGCGATGACGCGCTCGGCCAGATCCAGCAGCACGGCGGCGTTGTCGGGTTCGTAGCTCAGGGCCTCACGCAACAGGGCTTCGGCGGTTTCGGCGTCGGGTGCTTCGGCGGCTTCCTGGCGGATCTGCTCGGCCTCCGAGACCTGGGGCCCGAGGTGCTTGTCCAGGAACTGGCGCACCTGGCCCTCAGGCTGCGCGCCCATGAACTGGTCCACCGGCCGGCCCCCGATGAACAGCACCACCAACGGGATGCTGCGGATCTGCAGCGCGGCCGAGATCTGCGGCGCCTCGTCGGTGTTGAGCTTGGCGAGCACGAAGCGCCCCCCGTAGGCCTGCACCAGTTTTTCCAGCAGCGGCTTGAGGTTGCGGCAGGGCCCGCACCAGGGCGCCCAGCAGTCCAGCAGCACCGGCACCTCGAGCGAGCGCTCGAGCACGGTCTGGCGGAAGTCGGCCTCGGTGACGTCGAAGGACAGGTCCTGCGGGGCAGGGGCGGCGGGCAGGTTCTGATCGGTGGAAAACATGGGCGGCAGTGTCGTTCAGAAGCAGGCCGCGCGAACGTGCGGCGTCAAGCTGGGGGGCGGCTGGCAGTTAGCGGGCACATTTATCTCGGCGGCGCGGCGCTGGTCAGCCCAGCTTGACCCCGAGGCGGGTGATCACCGGTCCCCAGCGCCGGACGTCGCCTTCGATGAAGCGGCGAAAGGCCTCGGGCGTGCCGCCCACGGCGGTGAGGCCGGCGTTGTCCAGCACCTGGCGCACGGCGGCATCTTTCAGCAGCTCTGTCACGTCGGTGGCCACGCGCTGGGCTACGGCGTCGGGCAGGCTGGTGGGGCCCACCAGTCCGTTCCAGGCCAGCGCCTCCACGTTCGGGTAGCCGGCCTCGGCCATGGTGGGCAGGTCCTTCAGGCTGTCGGGGCGCTGCGCGCTGGTCACGGCCAGCAGCCGTGCCTTGTTGTTGCGCACATGCGGCAGCAGGGCCGGGGCCACCATGAAGGTGAGCTGCGCCTCGCCCTGGGCCACGGCCATGGCGGCAGGCGGCGAGCCGTTGAAGGGCACGTGCGTGGCGGCAAAGCCCGCCTCGGACAGCAGCAGCTCCATGGTCAGGTGGGCCGAGCTGCCGTTGCCCAGAGACGAGTAGTTCACCTTGCCGCCCTGCGCCTTGGCCCAGGCCACCAGCTCGGCCACGTTGCGCGCCGGCACATCGGCGTTGACCGCCAGCACGTTGGGCTGGCTGGTGGTCATCACCACAGGCTTGAGGTCCTTGGCCGGGTCGTACGGCGTCTTGGCGTACAGGAAGGGGGCATAGGCCAGCGGGCCGTTGAAGCCGATGCCCAGGGTGTGGCCGTCGGTGGCTTTGGCCACGGCGTCCATGCCCAGCATGCCGCCGGCGCCAGGCTTGTTCTCGATGACCACCGGCTGACCCCAGCGTGCGGCCAGCTTGTCGCTCATGGCGCGCACGATCAGGTCCAGCGAGCTGCCCGGGCCCGTGGGCACCACGATCTTCACGGGGCGGCTGGGCCAGGCGGGCTGGGCCAGCGCGGGCAGCGTGGCACCCAAGGCGGCCATGGCGGCGCAGACGGTGGTCAGGGTCAGAAGGTGGCGGCGATGCAGGCGCATGGTGTGGGTTCCGTCCAGTGGCGGGGAGGGGGGGCGGTCAGGGAAAAGGGAATGCGAAAGGGAAAGGGGTGGGCCGTACTGTAGAGGCTGTGTGCTGCTGCGGTCCGCGGCGACCCTGGGCTAGTGGGCGGGCAGGCCCAGGCGCCAGGGGGCGCTGCAGCGCGGTCATCGATCCGTGAGACGATTCCGCGTCAATCACCCACGGCCCCCAGGGGTTCCAGGTCATGTCCCGCGTCCTGAAAGTTCTCGCCCTCTTGCTGGCTGTTCTCATCCTGCTGGTGTCTGCCTGGTTCTGGGCCGCCTTGTCCTGGAGCTATTCCAGCGGCGAGCGTGCCGGCTGGGTGCAGAAACTCTCCCACAAGGGCTGGATCTGCAAGACCTGGGAGGGCGAACTGGCGCTGGTGTCACTGCCTGGAAGTGCCGTGGAGAAGTTCTACTTCACAGTGCGGGACGATGCCGTGGCGCAGCAGATCATGAAAGCCATGGGCAAGCGTGTGAGCCTGCACTACGAGGAGAAGGTGGGCCTGCCCACCACCTGCTTTGGTGAGACACGCCATTTCGTCACCAAGATCGAGATCACGCCGGACATTCCCCTGGGCCCGGGCGTGTCGCTGTCTTCGGGGGCGCCGTCAGTGGATGCGCCCGGCGCGCGCGCCCCTGCCCCTGCCGCACCGGCCCCGGCCATGCCCGCTTCCCGCTGAGGGGCAGGTCACGGATACAGCCCGCGCATTTCACGCGCGCTGAGGATGCGCTCGCAGGCCACGGCAAAGGTGGCCGTGCGCAGCGACATCCGTCGCCACCCGCCGTGCTGTTCGGCCGTCTCCCAGATGTGCTGAAGGGCCTGCACCAGGATGCGGTCCAGCCGCTGGTTGACCTCGTCCTCGCTCCAGAAGAAGGAGCTGAAGTCCTGCACCCACTCGAAGTAGCTCACGGTCACGCCGCCCGCGTTGCAGATGACGTCAGGCACGACCAGCACCCCGCGCTCGGTGAGCACGTCGTCGGCCGCGGGCAGGGTGGGGCCGTTGGCGCCCTCCAGCACCAGGCGGGCGTGCAGCCGCTGCGCCCGTTCGGCGGTGATCTGGCCTTCCAGCGCGGCGGGAATCAGGATGTCGCAGGGCACGTCCCAGAAGGCCTCGGCCTCCATGCCTTGTGCAGCTTGGAAGCCGCCCACCCCGCCCGTGCGCTGGACATGGGCCATCAGCTCGGCCACCTCCAGGCCCGCCTCGCGCCAGACCGTGCCGGTGTGGTCCTGGACCGCCACGATGCGGGCGCCCGCCTGCTGGAACAACTCTGCCGCGGCGGAGCCCACGTTGCCAAAGCCCTGCACGGCCACCCTCGCGCCTTCCAGCGGCAGGGCGATGCGGCGCGCCGCGTCGCGCCCGCAGACGAACACGCCGCGGCCCGTGGCCTTCACCCGCCCGAGCGAGCCGCCCAGTTGCAGGGGCTTGCCCGTCACCACGCCCGTGGTGGTGGCGCCCACGTTCATGGAGTAGGTGTCCATCATCCAGGCCATCACCTGGGCGTTGGTGTTGACGTCGGGCGCCGGGATGTCCTGCTGCGGACCGATCAGCAGCCCGATCTCGCTGGTGTAGCGCCGTGTCAGCTTTTCCAGCTCCTTGAGCGAGAGTTCGCGCGGCGCCACGCGGATGCCGCCCTTGGCGCCGCCGAAGGGCAGGTTGACGGCCGCGTTCTTGATGCTCATCCAGGCGGCCAGCGCCATCACCTCCTCCAGCGTCACGTCCGGGTGGTAGCGCACGCCGCCCTTGCCCGGGCCGCGCGTGAGCGAGTGCTGCACGCGGTAACCCTCGAAGTGGGCGATGCGGCCGTCGTCCATCTCGATGGGCACGTCCACGACCAGGCAACGCTTGGGCCGGCGTAGGGTCTCGGCCCAGCGCGACAGGCGGCCCAGATGGGGCATCACGCGGTCGATCTGCCGCAGGTAGGTGTTCCACGGGCTGTCAGGCCCGGGGTGGACGTAGGACAAAGAGGCGAGAGGAAAGGCCGTTGCGGCGGTATCTGGTGGGTTGCGCATGAGAGGGTTCCGCTGCAAGCGTGAGGTTCCGCGCAATCGTGCTGACGGGGCCTGTGCAAGCTCACTTCCCCCACAATGAAGTTCCCTTGTTTGCTGGAGCCGGCATGTCTGCAACATCCCCCGCCACCCCCGTGGCCTTCGTGACGGGCGGCGCCCGCGGCATCGGGCTGGCCTGCGGACGGTGGTTCCTGGACCATGGCTACCACGTGGCCCTGATCGACATCGACGCGGCAACCCTGGTCCGCACCGACGCCGAACTGGCCGACCCGCAGCGCGTGCTCACGGTACATGCCGATGTCTCCAAGCCTGACCAGGTGGAGGCCGCCGTCGCCTGTGTGGTCGAGCGCTTCGGCCGCATCGACGCCCTGGTGAACAACGCCGGCGTGGCCGTGTTCAAGAAGATCGGCGAGACCACCTGGGCCGACTGGCGCTACGTGATGGACACCAACCTGGATGGTGCCTTCCTGTGCACCCAGGCCTGCGCCCCCGTGATGCTGCGCACGGGTGGCGGCGCGGTCGTCAACATCGCCTCCATCTCCGGCCTGCGCGCCAGCACCATGCGCGTGGCCTATGGCACGAGCAAGGGCGCGATCATCCACCTCACCAAGCAGCAGGCCATTGAGTTGGGCGCCGCCGGCATCCGGGTGAACTGCGTGGCCCCCGGACCGGTGGACACCGAGATGGCCAAGCTGGTGCACACGGTGGCCATCCGCAGCGATTACCACGACACCATCCCGCTGAACCGCTACGGCACGATGCAGGAGATCGCCAACGCCGTGGGCTTCCTGTGCAGCCCTGCGGCGAGCTACGTCAATGGCCAGACGCTGGCCGTGGATGGCGGCTTCGACGCCAGCGGGGTGGGCCTGCCCACGTTGCGCGCCGGGGGCCTGCAGCAGCGGGGCTGAAGGGGCGCAGCGCGCTCGACTACAGCGCCCCGGCCCAGCGGGGCAGGAACAGCGCCAGCTCGGGCACGAAGGTCACCAGCAGCAGCGATGTTCCCATCGCCGCCACCATCCACAGCACCCAGCGTGTGGTGGACTCGATGGTGCAGCCGGCAATGCGGCAGGTCACCATCAGGTTCACCGCCATGGGCGGCGTGAACGAGCCGATGGCCAGATTCATCGTCACGATGATGCCGAACCAGGTTGGGTCCCAGCCGAAGGCCTTGACCACGGGCATGAGCATGGGCACGAAGATCATGAAGATCGAGATCGCGTCCAGCAGCATGCCCGCCACCAGCAGGATGAAGGTGATGATGAGCAGCATCACGGTCTCGTTGGTCGTCAGCGCCATCAGCGACTTGGCAAAGGCGTCGAACGCCCCTACCGTGGAGCCCGCATGCGCGAACACCGTGGCCAGCCCGACGATGGTGAGCACCACGGCGGAGATCTCGGCGGAGTCCCGGAAGGCCTCGTACATGCGCCGAAGGTTCAGCGTGCGGTAGATGAACACGCCCACGAACAGCCCGTAGAACACCGCGACCACTGCAGCTTCGGTGGGCGTGAAGGCGCCCGAGCGCAGGCCGCCCAGGATGACGATGGGGGCGGCCAGGCCCCAGGAGGCGTCCTTCAGCGAGGTCCACAGCGGCGGGCGTTCTTCGTCGTCGCGCGCGCCCCATCCGTGCTTGCGCGCGAACCACAGCGCCGGCACCATCAGCGACAGCCCGGCCAGGATCCCCGGGACGATGCCGCCGATGAACAGCGCCGGAATGGACACGCCCGGCACGATGACGGCGTAGACGATGAAGGCGATGGAAGGCGGGATCAGGATCGCGGTGGAGCCCGAGGCTGCGACCAGACTGGCGATGAAGGGGCGCGGATAGCCCTGCCTGACCATCGAGGGCAGCAGCACCGCGATCACCGCGGCCGCATCGGCCGCACCCGAGCCCGAGATGCCGCCCAGGATCATGGACACCAGGATGGCCACCAGCGCCAGCCCGCCGGCGCGCTGGCCCACCAGAGCCGACATGAAGCGCACAAGCCGCTCGGCCACGCCAGAACGCTCGAAGACCATGCCGGCGGCGATGAACACCGGCAGCGCCAGCAGCGGGTACTTGGCGATGCCGGTCCACAGGTTGGTGGGCAGCGAGGCGATGCCCAGGTTCTGGGTGATGACCACGACCACCCCGGACAGACCCAGCGCCACCGCGATGGGAACGCCCATCACCAGCAGCACGGCAAAGGCCGCCAACAGCAGGACAGCGCCGGCGCTCAGCATCAGCGGCCTCCGCCTTGCCGGCCGGACACGTCAGCCGCAGCGTGCAGCACGCGGGCGATGCGCCCGCCAATGCGCGCGCACACGGCCACGCACAGCACCGGCATCCACACGGTATAGAGCCATTGCGGCACCCCCAGACCCGAGGAGCTGACCTCGAAGCTGTACTCGTCCCAGGTCAGCTTGGCGCCGTACCAGGCGATCAGCGCGAACAGCGCCATGCCCAGCAGCAGCACCAGGGCTTCGAGCCACAGGCGCGGCACCGGCGACAGCTTGTCCGCAGCGAATCCCATGCGCAGGTGCTGCCCCTTGGCGAAGGCCGCGGCAGCGCCCACCAGCGCCAGGATCACCATCAAGGTCACCGAGAACTCCTCGGTGAAGGCGAGCGACACGTTGGTGAGGTAGCGCGTGACCACGTTGGCGAAGGTGATCACGCACAGCAGCGCCATCAGCCCCGCCCCGATGGCGCCTTCCAGCGACACCGGCACGCGCGGCGGCAGATCGTCCGCAGGGTTGGCGTCCCGGGCGAGATCGGCGGGTTCGTCGAAAGGGCTGTTCATCATGAGACTCCGGGCTCCGCCGGGCGCCGCGCTGGCGGCGCGCCGGAAGGGCCTTCAAGACCGAGGGACTGAAGCTCAGCCGCGGCGCGCGATCGCGCTCTCGGCCATCTTGACGAGATCGGCGCCCACGGTGGGCACCCACTTGTCGTACACGGCGCGCGTGGCCTTGGCGAACTCGGCCTTCTCGGCTGCGGTCAGCATCTGCACCTCCACGCCGCGCTTCTTCAACTCATCAAAGGCAGAGTTGTCGCCGCCGGCCCCCAGGCCCTTGCGCGATGCGGCGATGCCCTGGCGTGCCACCTCCTTGGCGGTATCGGCAATCATGTCCTGGTCGGCCTTGGCGAAGCTGTCCCACACGGGCTTGGCCACGTGGTACAGGGCGGCGTCAGCCACGTAGTTCCATACCGTCAGGTGCTTCTGCGCCAGCGTGTCCATCTTGAACATCAGGTACAGATTGATCGGGTTCTCCTGTCCGTCCACCGCACCCGTGGTGAGCGCCGGCTGCAGATCGGCAAAGCTCATCTGCAGCGGGTTGGCCCCCAGCGCGTTGAAGATGTCGGCAAAGATGTTGCCGGCGGCAAAACGGATCTTCATGCCCTTCAGGTCGGCGGGCGTGCGGATCGGCCGCTTGCTGTTGGAGATCTCGCGGAAGCCGTTCTCGCCCCAGGCCAGGGGCATCACGCCCTGCGCGGCCATGGCCTTCTCCAGCTCAGCAGCCACCGGTCCGGTGATCAGCGCGTCGAAAGCCCTGCTGTCGGGCATCAGGAAAGGCAGGTTGAACAGCGACATGGGCCGCACCTGTGGGCTCAGGTTGATGGTCGACGACACCGTGAAGTCGATCGTGCCCTGGCGCATGGCCAGCAGCTCGCGCGTCTGGTCGCCGCCCACCAGCTGAGAGCCCGGGTACACCTTGACATTGATGCGGCCGCCGCTGCGCTCGCGGATCAGGTCGGCCCAGCGGAAAGCGGTGTCGGAGATCGGGATCGGGCGGTTGCCCACCACCGACAGCCGGTACTCAGGCTTGAGCGCGCCCTGGGCGCGAGCCAGCCAGGGTGCGCCCAGGGCTGCGCTGCCGGCGGCGGCGGTGACGAGGACGCGGCGGCGATTGATGTTGCTGTTCATGAGGTGTCTCCTTGTTTCGAGGGGTGGCGGTGGGAAAGGGAAAGGGAAAGGGAAAGGGAAGTGGAAGTGGGACCTGGTCAGCCGCGATCCAGCAGGCTGCGGGCGGCCCGCGCGATCTTCTCGGGGTTGAGGCGGGCCTCGTTTTCCAGCACCTGCGCGTAGCCCACGGGGATACGCGGCGAGCCCAGGCGCGCCACGCGGCAGCCCGTGGCCTCGGCCGCGTGCGCGGCGATTTCGGCGCCGAAGCCGGCCACCTGCACCGCCTCGTGCACCACCAGCAGGCGCCCGGTCTTGGCGGCCGAGGCGTGCACCGTGGCCTGGTCCCAGGGCCAGAGCGTGCGCAGGTCGATGACCTCCACGCTCACTCCTTGCAAGGCCTCATGCGCCAGCGCCTGCAGCGTGGGCGCCACGCCGCGCGACCAGGTGACGATGGTCAGGTCCGAGCCCTCATGCATCACGTTCGCGCGGCCCAGCGGCAGGTCCAGCGCCGTGTCCACTGGCCCTGTCTGGCCCCAGAGCTCCTTGTGCTCCATGTAGATCACGGGGTCGCCGCTGGCCAGGCTGGCCTTGAGCAGGCTGAAGTTGTCCTGCGGCGTGGCCGGCACCGCCACCACCAAGCCGGGCAGGTGCGCGAACCAGGCCTCCAGCGACTGCGAATGCTGCGCTGCCGAGGCCGACCAGATGCCGATGGGCATGCGCGCCACCAGCGGCACGCGCCCCTGGCCGCCGAACATGTAGCGGTTCTTCGCTGCCTGGTTGACGATCTCGTCCATGGCGCACAGCGCGAAGTCGATGACGCGCATCTCCACCACCGGCCGCAAGCCCGCCAGGGCCATGCCCACGGCCGCACCCATAATGTTGGCCTCGGAGATGGGGGTGTCGATGATCCGTTCAGGGCCGAACTGCTGCGGCAACCCGCGGTACTGGCCGAAGACGCCGCCGCGGCCCAGGTCCTCGCCCAGCGCGACGATGTTCGGGTCCGCCTCCATGGCCTGCTGCAGCGCCAGCGCGGCGGCCGCTGCGTAGGTGAGCTCTTGGACCGTGCTCATTTGATAGCCCTCCTGTCGCTGCGCGACATCCTCCCCAAGGGAGGCAGCGCGCCGCCTTCGGGCGGCCGTGCGGCGGCGCTCATTTCCACACCCCCGCGCCGCTGTTCATGATCTCTTCATAGGCATCGGCCACCTCGGGCCAGGGGGCGGCCTCGGCCACCTGCAGCGCGTAATCGATCTCGGCCTGTGCTGCGGCGTCGATGGCGTCAATGTCGGCCTGCGCGGCGCCCAGGGCCCGCAACTGCGCTTGCGTGACCAGCAGCGGGTCGTTGCGCTTGGCGGCTTCCACCTCGGCCGGATCCCGGTACGTGCCGGGATCCACCGACACATGGCCCTTGAAGCGGTAGGTCACGGCGTGCAGCAGGCGTGGTCCGCCACCGGCGCGGATCTCGGCCACCAACTGGGTCGCGGCAGCGTCCACCGCTGCCACGTCGTTACCGTCCACCTTCAGGCCGGGCATGCCCAGAGCCTCGGCGCGTGCTGACACGCCCGCGCCTGCCGTCATGGGCGCGGTGGGCGTGGTGGCCGAGATGCGGTTGTCCTCGCACACGAAGAGCACGGGCAGCCGGTAGACCTGCGCCCAGTTCAGCCCCTCCAGGAAGGGCCCACGGTTGGCCGCGCCGTCGCCAAAGAAGCAGGCGACGATATGCGGCAGGCCGCGGATCTTCAGCGCGTGCGCCGCGCCCGTGGCAATCGGGATGCCGGCGGCCACCACGCCGTTGGCGCCCAGCATGCCCACCGAGAAGTCGGCGATGTGCATGGAGCCGCCCTTGCCCTGGTTGTAGCCTGTGGCGCGGCCGAACAGCTCGCACATCATGCGCGCGGCGTCCGCCCCCTTGGCCAGGGTGTGGCCGTGCCCGCGGTGGGTGGAGGTCAGCAGGTCCTCGCGCTGCAGGTTGAAGCACACACCCGCAGCCACGGCTTCTTGCCCGGTGGACAGGTGCAGCGGGCCGCGCACCAGGGCGGGCTTGGCGGAGGCCGCCAGGCCCCAGGCGGCCACGCCGCCCTGGCTGGCGACTTCGGCCGCATCCTCGAAGGCGCGAATGCGGCGCATCGACCGGTACAGGTCGAGCAATCGGTTCAATGACAAGACGAGCTCCTGCAGGGCAGTTGGCGGGCTGGGGAACGGCCAGAATGATGACGCCATGTCAACGGTGACCAGCTCAGCGCCCGCCGGACCGCAGCTGCCGACGATTTCAGTTTGGGGGATTCTTGCACTGGATGTGGGGAGTTGTTCTACGGGCAAGCCCGGTGTTTGCGTGTTCCGAGGGCGTCCCCTCCGGCCCAGGTGTAGCCGCTGGAAACCTTGCCACGATCCCTCCTCGTCGCACAGTGCTACCATTGTGCTTACATAAATCGGCCCCCATTTCTGGGATCAAAGGGCCCTGGAGAGGGAAACGACATGGAAGTGGCTATCCGCAAGATGGGCAACTCGCAAGGCGTGTTGATTCCCAAGCCCATCCTGGCCCAGATTGGGTTGGAAGAGCGCGCAGACCTGCAGGTGCGCGATGGCGTGATCGAGATCCGCCCGCTGCGCCGCAATCCGCGCGAAGGCTGGGCGGAAGATGCCCGCCGGCTGGCTGCTCAGGGCGATGACGCCCTGGTCTGGCCCGAGTTCGCCAATGAGGGCGATGACAAGCTGGTCTGGTGAAGGTGATGAAGGCGGGTGAGATCTGGCTGGCACAACTGGACCCCACCGTGGGCAGCGAGATCCAGAAGACCCGGCCGTGCGTGGTGATCTCTCCCCAGGAGATGAACGATCACCTGCGCACCGTGATCGTGGCGCCCATGACCACGGGTTCCCGGCCTGCGCACTTTCGCATTCCGCTGACGTTCCAGGGCCAGCAGGGCTTGATCGTCCTTGATCAGGTCCGCGCGCTGGACAAGACGCGCCTGGTCAAGCGCCTGGGGGCGTTGCGCCCTTCCACCTTGGCTCTGACGCTGAATACGCTTCAGGCGATGTTTGCGCCTTGGAGGGCCTGAGCTGGTGTGCGGCGTCCTCCCCGTTTAGGATCTTCTGGTGATGTCCCCGCTTATTCCTCCCCTCGTCCCGCTCCCCCCTATCGCCTTCATTGGTGGCGGCAACATGGCCCTGGCGATCCTGGGCGGTTTGCGCCGCGGGGGTGCGCCAGCCGACGGCTTCATCGTGGTGGAGCCGCATGCGCCGCAGCGCCAGAGGGTGCAGGCCGAACTGGGCATTGAGGCCCTGGCCGTGGCGGATGCCTCGCTGGCGGAGGCGGGCCTGGTGGTCTGGGCCGTGAAGCCGCAGATGTTTGCCGAGGCGGCTGCGCCCTGTGCGCCCTTCGTCGGGGCGGCGCTGCAACTCAGCATCATGGCGGGCATCCGCAGCGAGGTGATCGTCACCGCCTCGGGCAGCCCGCGCGTGGTGCGCACCATGCCCAACACCCCGGCGCTGATCGGCCGCGGCATCGCCGGGCTGTACGCCCGCGAGGCCGTCACCGAGGCCGACCGCGCGCAGGTGCAGGCCGTGCTTGCGCCCACCGGCAGCACGCTGTGGGTGGCGCAGGAGCGCGACCTCGACGCCGTGACCGCGCTGTCAGGCTCGGGCCCGGCCTATGTCTTCTATTTCATCGAGGCCATGATGCAGGCCGGCGCCGAGATGGGGCTGGAGCCGGCACAGGCCCGTCGCCTGGCGCAGGAGACTTTCGCCGGCGCGGCGGCCCTGGCCGCGCAATCAGACGAGCCGCCCGAAGTGCTGCGCGAGCGTGTCACCTCCAAGGGCGGCACCACCTACGCCGCGCTCAGCTCGCTGGAGGCTAGCGGCGTGAAGGCCGCGTTCGTGCGCGCGCTGCACGCGGCCAGAGACCGGGCTGAAGAGCTGGGCCGGTAAGCCTGCGGTGGGTGGGGGATGTGGTGTGGCGGCGCGTGGTGTTGCGCTGCCTCTCAGGCCACCTGAAGGCCAGGGACATCGGTTGACACACCGGCACTCGCGGCGCGTGGCGCAGTCCGTTGCACCGCCTGCTGCAGCACTTCCATGCGTCCTTCCGGCGCCACCAGCGTGAACCTCACCCGCGCCCGGGTGATCGTCGTGTAGAGCAATTCCCGCGTGACCACCGCGCTCATGTGGCCGGGCAGCACCAGGGAGACGTGGTCGAATTCGGAGCCCTGGGACTTGTGGACTGTCATGGCGAAGACGGTTTCCACGTCCTGCAGCCGGGACGGCAGCACCCAGCGGATGCCGCCCAGGCCGTCGGGGAAGGCCGCGCGCAGCGGGGGCTCCCCGGAGCCACCCGACGGGCCGTGCAGCGTCACGCCGACGTCGCCGTTCATCAGCCCCAGGGCGTAATCGTTGCGGGTGACCATCACAGGCCGGCCCAGGAACCAGCCCTCGGCGCTGGGAATCAGGCCTTCGGCTGCCAGGGCCTGGGCGATGCGGCGGTTGACGGCTTCCACGCCCTGCGGGCCGCCGCGCACCGCGCACAGCACCTGGAAGCGCCCGGCGGCCTTCAGCACCTGCTGGGCCCAGGCGTCATGGTCGCCCTGGGCTGCGCCCGCAGACGGCCGCTGCTGACGCAACACCGCGAACGTGTCGCGCCAGCCGGAGGGGGACTCCACCGCCAGCGCCGACAGGGCCCGGCCGCGCGCATCCAGCGCGACGAGGGCCAGGTCGGGCAGGGCCTGCGCCAGCAACTGCCCGGCCAGCGCGGCCTGGCCGGCGTTGACGGCCTGTGCCAGGCGGCCGATGCCGCTGTTTGCCCCAAAGCGGTGGCTCCTGCGCAGCTTGACGATGGCCTGATCGGCCGGCTGGCCTTCGGGGTCGGTCATGGTGTCGCCCATGTCCTGGCCGGTCACCTGCTTCACCCAGGCGCGGGTGGCCGGGGTGTAGTGGCCGCCATCGGCGCGCCGGCACAGGGTGCCGAGCACCGCGCCGGCTTCCACCGAGGCGAGCTGGTCCTTGTCGCCCAGCAGCACCAGGCGGGCGTGGCGGGGCAGCGCCTCCAGCACGGCGGCCATCATCTCCAGGTCCACCATCGAAGCCTCGTCGATCACCAGCACGTCCAGGGGCAGCTTTTGCTGCGCGTGGTGGCGGAAGTGCCGCGAGCCCGGCTTCACCCCGAGCAGCCGGTGCAGCGTGCCCACCTCGCGGGGCAGGTGGGCCAGCAGCGCAGGGCCGCCCGGCAGGGCGTCCAGCGCGAGCTTGCTGCGCGCCGTGGCGACGGATTCGGCCAGGCGCGCTGCCGCCTTGCCCGTGGGCGCGGCCAGGCGGACCCGCAGCGGGCGGGCGGCGGGCCGCTGCAGCGCCAAGTGCTGCAGCACCGCCAGCAGCTTCACCACGGTGGTGGTCTTGCCCGTGCCCGGGCCGCCCGTGATGATGGCAAACGCGTGGCGGGCCGCCAGGGCGCAGGCGATCTTCTGCCAGTTGGGGCCACTGCTGTCCTGCGCGCCCTGGTCCGGCGGCATGGCCGGGAAGAGGACGTCGAGCGCCTCACGCAGCGCGTCGTCGTCCTCAGCGCGTGGCCCGGCGGGCGTGCACCCTATCTCCCGCGGCGGCTCTTGCAGGCGCTCGGCGAGCGCTTGCTGGATCGTCTGTTCGCACCGCCAGTGCCGCCGCAGGAGCAGACACCCATCGGCCAGCACCAGGGGGGTGCTGCCGTCGCCGTTGTCCTGGCCGTTCATGTCAACCACAGCAGGGTGCGTCTGCAGCGCGGCCAGCCAGGCCGGCAGGGTCACGCCAGTCAATACCTCGGTGGGCTGCGGCGGCGCGGGGCTGTCGTCGCCCGCAGAGACGCGTTCGCGCCAGCCTTCAGGCGGCAGGTCCAGGGCCCAGGTCGGGTCGGCCAAGGCGGCGGCCAGATCCAGCCGCACCTGGCCGCGGCCGACCTGGTGGCTGAGCAGGGCCGCAGCCAGGTGGGCCAGCGGGTCCTGCCCGGTACCAGTGGGCGCGATGAAGTCCGCGAAGGCGACGTCCAGCTCGCGCAGCCAGCCCGCGTCTGTCCAGGCGCGCAGCATTTTCGACGTCGCCGTGGTCATGCGACGCTCCCGCTGAACATCTGGTCCAGCGCCTCGATCAGCGCCCAGGGCGGGCGCTCCACATGCAGGCCCTGGCCGGGGGCGGCGTGGCCGCGCAGGAAAAGGTAGACCGCGCCACCCACGTGGCGCGCGTAGTCGTAGTCAGTCAGGCGTGAGCGCAGCAGGCGGTGCAGCGCAAAGACGTAGAGCACCGCCTGCAGGTCGTAGCGCTTGTCCAGCATCACCTGGCGCATGCGCTGCGGCGTGTAGTCGGCGTCCATCGGCCCCAGCCAGTTCGACTTGTGGTCGGCCACAAAGTAGCGGCCGTCGTGCTCGAACACCAGGTCGATGAAGCCCTTGAGCATGCCGTTGAGCGTATGCGCCGACAGCGCCGGCCGGGCGGCGCCTGCCAGGGTGTGGCGGCGCACCAGCTCGTCCAGCCGGCGCAGCGGCACCTGCGGTGCGGGGAACCAGAACTCCATCTCCACTTTCACCGAGCGCAGCCCGGACGGCGCCACGGCCGGGGTGGGGCTGTTGCACGCGCCGGCGGCGGTGGACGAGGAGGCTTCGTCGGCTGATGCGGCACCCAGGGGCAGCGGCGTCACCAGCCACTGGTGGAGCCAGCGCTGCAGCTGCGGCGCCCAACGGCCGTAGCCCGCGAGCTGGCATCGGCGCTGCACCTGCGCGCGCAGCTCGGCAGCTTGTTCGGCCGCGCGGTCGAAGCCCTCCTGTCCCGCCCACTCCAGCAGGCTGTGCAGGAAGCTGCCCGGCCCGGCCCCGCGTGGGAAGTCGTGCAGCAGGCCGGTGCGGGTTGTTGCGGTCTCTTTGGGCTGCGCGGTTTCCGTCGTTGCCCGAGCCGCTGTCGTGACGATCCCGGCCAGGGCCGACTCAGCGAGGCCGGTACTCGCAGAGGCTGGCGCGCTGGGCTGAGTGCCCCGATCAAAGCCTTCTGCTTCGGCTTGCGGGGTCGTTGCCACCGCACGGGTGCTGCCCGCCCTGGCCGAACCCAGGTCGTCTTCCTGCACCTCCTCCAAGAAGGTCTCCGCCTGCGCGCTGTCAGCGGCGGGGGTGGCACCCAGCCCGCCCAGCATGGCGGAGTAGCTGGTGAAGCCCCAGGCTTCGGCTGGGCGCGCGGGCAGCGCGGGCGGGTTGCGCCAGACGGTGGTCGGGACGTCGGGCTGCCATCGGGGCACATCGTCCGGGCTGGGCGTGGTGATGGCGATGGCGGGCTCTTCCCCGCGCAGCCGCTGCAGGGCACCGCGCAGACCCTCGGTGGCCCAGGCCTGCGGGCCGCCCAGCAGATGACCCAGCGCGCTGTGCTCCAGGCGTTGGGTCTGCACCGCACCCACCCAGGTGGCAAAGCGGGCCCGGGTCAAGGCGACGTAGAGCTTGCGCAGGTCTTCGCGCACACGCTCCGCATCCACGTGCGCCAGCGTCTGGGCATCGGCGGTCAGGTGCAGGTGCAGCCTGGGCGGCGGCGGGCTGCCCGCTGTCTCGGCGTTGCCCGGCGGATCCGTGGCGCGGGCTGCGGCGGGGTCCCAGTCGGCATCGCGCCAGGTGAAGGGCGGCGCGTCTTCGGCTTTCGTTGGCCGGCAGGCGCTGGCAAAGGGCAGGAAGACCAGCGGGTACTCCAGGCCCTTGGATTTGTGGATGGTGACCACCTTCACCAGCTGCTCGTCGCTTTCCAGGCGAACACGGCGACCATCATCGGTGTCGGTGTCGTCCAGGCGCAGCTGCGCCAGGTGGCGGATCAGCGCCTGGGGGCCCTCCAGTCGGGGGCTGGCTTGCTGCAGCAACTCGGCCAGGTGCAGCAGGTCGGTCAGGTCCCGCTCGCGGTCCTGGGCCAGCAGGCGCTCGGCGATGCCGTGCTCGTGGAGCCAGCGCCGCAGCATGGGCAACACGCCCTGGCGCCGCCAGGTCTCGTGGCAGGCGCGGCACTGCTGCACGCGCGCCTCCCAGGCCGTGTCGTCGCGCCGCAGCGCGTCCAGCTCGGCCCAGGTCAAGCCGAGCGCCGGTGTGGCCAGGGCAGCGCGCAGCAAGCGCTCATCCTCGGGCGCCGCGCAGGCGGCCAGCCAGCGTTGCAGTTCGGCGGCCATGGGGCTGTGGTAGACCGAGCCCCGGTCTGACAGGTAGACGCTGCGCACCCCGCGGGCACTCAGCGCGTCACGCACGGCACGCGCCTCGCGGCCGGTGTTCACCAGCACCGCCATGTCGCCGGGCTGCACCGCGCGCAGGGGGCCATCGTGCCCCACGAAGCCGGCCTGCTGCAGCCGGCCGGCGTGCAGCAGGCGCACCATCTCGCGGGCACACAGTTCGGCCAGGTGGTCGCGGTGGCGCTCAGAGCCCAGCGCCTCTTCGGCCTCGACGCACCAGAAGGTCAGGGCCGGCGTGTCCTGGTTACCGCCCAACTGCCACTGCTCGTTGCGCCCTTGCGCCGCCACGGCGTGGAAGGGCAGCAGGTTCTCCCCCCCGGCCAGGCGGTAGCCGAACGCGCCTTCCCCGTGGCTTTCGGCCTGGCTGAACACGCGGTTGACGGCCCGCACCATCGGCTGCGTCGAGCGGTAGTTGGTGCCCAGCGTGGCGTGCCGGCCCTGGGTGTGGCGCCGCGCGGCCAGGTAGGTGTGGATGTCCGCGCCGCGGAAGGCATAGATGGACTGCTTGGGGTCGCCGATCAGCACCAGCGCGGTGGCCGGGTCGTTGCGCTGCACGCCATAGACCGTGTCGAAGATGCGCAGCTGCAGCGGGTCGGTGTCCTGGAACTCGTCGATCAGCGCCACGGGGAACTGCTGGCGGATGCGCGCGGCCAGAGCCGGCCCATTGGGCCCGCGCAGCGCGGCGTCCAGGCGCACCAGCAGGTCCTGGTAGCCCATCACCGCGTGGCACGCCTTCTCCTGCGCGATGCGCTGGGCACACCACACCGCTGCGTGGCGCAGCAGCTCGGTGCGGGCGGTGGGCAGGTTTTTCAGCGTGTCCAGCAGGCTGACCATGTGGTCGAGTGCCGGATGCTGGGGGGGCTCGCCCTGCCGCCAGACGTCTGCCAGGCCTTGCGGCGTGAGACGCGTCCAGGCCGTGCTGTCGGGCTTGAAGGGCTGGACCGCGTCGCCCGCGGACCAGTCCCGCAAAGCCTGAAGCCAAGCCTGGTAGTACCTGGATTGAAGGCGCTTGCCGTCCACGACCTTGGCCTTGACGGCGGTGTCGAGCAGATCCTGCAACTCGTCAGCCCACACCCGCCAGGGTGCCTTCAGCGCCTGCAACTGCCGCGCGGCGTCGTCAGCCGCCTCGCGCAGGGCGCGCGCGGGCTCTGCGGGCCTGCCTTCCTCGGCCAGGGTCTCGGCCCAGGGGAGCAGCTTCTTGAGTGCCTTGCGCAGAAGCGCGGGCGTGGCCCACCAGCCGGCCACCTCGGCGGCCTGGGCGTCGTCCAGCGGGTACAGGAAGTGGCGCCACCAGTCGCGCACCACCTCGTCCTGCAGCGCGCGCTCGTCAGTCTGCAGGGTTTGCAGGAACAGGCTGTCGCTGTCAAAGGCATGTTCGCGCAGCATGCGCTGGCACCAGCTGTGGATGGTGGACACGGCGGCCTCGTCCATCCACTCGGCGGCCAGGCGCAGCGTGCGCGCCTGGGCGGGCCACGAGGCCTGCGGGAACGACGCACGCAGGTCGTGCAGCACATCCTCGCCGGGCGGGCGCTCGGGCACCTCACCGGGCTGCTGCTCGAAGGCCGCAGCGGCCTCGGCCAGGCGACGGCGGATGCGGTCGCGCAGCTCCTTGGCCGCCGCATCAGTGAAGGTCACCACCAGGATTTCCGGCGGCATCAGCGGGCGGCTGAAAGCCTGCGGCCCGCCATGGCCCAGCACCAGGCGCAGCACCAGCGTGGCGATGGTGAAGGTCTTGCCCGTGCCGGCGCTGGCCTCCACCAGGCGGCTGCCGCGCAGCGGAAAGCTCAGGGCTTGGAGCAGGGGGGCTGCGCTGGCGCTGTGGCGCATCGGGGCGGCACTCATGGCGTGCCCTCGGCGGCCCTACCTGGCGCGCTGGCCTTGCGGCTGGCAGCGACAGGAAGCGCCTGCCGCATCGGCCCGAGCAAGGTGCGCGCCCAATGCGCGAACTCGCCCCCCGCCCACAAGGCCTCGAAGTTCGGGAAGGCGCGCGCCGCGCAGGCGTCCAGCTCGCGCTCGGCGTAGGCGCCGTGCTCAGGATCGTGGTGCTCGTAGGCCTTGCGGGCCGCGTCCCGGGGCATGGCACTGTCAGCGCCTTCTTTCAGCAGAGCCACCCACCAGGCATCGCTGCACTTCTGCACGAAGGGCAAGGGCCGCGTCATGCCCTCTTCCCAGGCGCCCAGCAGGTCGCCCCAGGCCTGCTCGGCCTGCGCCAGGCTCAAGGGCGAGAAGGTGGCCGTGCCCGCCTTGCTCACGACCACGGTGGTCAGCGGCTCGGCGTTCAGATGTCCCGCCAGGTGAGCCACCCAGGCGGCGGCCAGCTTGTCGGTGCGGTAGTGCTTGTCCTTGATGACACTGCTGCTGTCCAGCACCAGGCGGCAGCGATCGCCTTGGGCGTTGCGGCGCAGGCTCGTGAGTTGGTCGGCCACCTGCAGCCTGGCGTTCGACCAGGCCACGGGCTCGTCGGGCGCTTCCTCCGGCCAGGCCTGGAGGTGCTCGGCCCACTCGGTGAAGAGCTTGGTCATCGGTTCGGCCAGGGCCTGGCGGGCCTGCCGGCCGAAGGCGCGCGCAGGCAGTGCGCCGCTGCGCTCCAGGCGGTCCAGCGCTTGCTGCAGCGCGGTCTCAGGGGGTTCGCCGGCCTCCAGTGCGGCACGCTGTGCGCGGATGAGTTCATCCTGCAATTGCCAGCTTTCCAGGCCGTTGAGATCGAAGGGCTCGTGGTCGGGCGTGTCTTCGCTGTCGCGGGAGAAGTGCACGCCCAGGCGCTGCTCAAAGAACTGCCCGATCGGCGCCCTGAGGAAGGCCGCCAGCTCGCGCAGGGTCAGGGGGGTGTCACGCTGCAGGGGCGGAAGAGCCGACAGGCTGGGCGGGGTCGGCAGGGCCGGTGGCGGGCCGGACGCGGACGCACCGGCCAGTGCGCCCGCCCGGGCCATCAGCGCCTGCCGCCACTCGCGTGCATGGCTGAAGAGTTCCGGCGGGCTGCCGGCGGCAAAGTACGCCGGGCTGAAGGGCTGCAGGGGGTGTTCCACCGTCAACGCCCGCAACAGGGCTTGCCCAGCCTCGGCGGCAGGGCGTTCATCACCGGCCAGGCGCCAGGCGGCAGCCAGGTGGTCCCGCAGTTGCGCCACCAGCACCGAGGGCGGGCGTTCGTCGTTGTCTTGCAGGCTGCGCCCCGCCCAGCTGATGTGCAGGTGCTGGCGCGCTGAGAGCAGCGCCTCCAGGAACAAGTACCGGTCGTCCTCGCGGCGCGAGCGGTCACCCGGGCGCGGGTCCTGCGTCATCAGGTCGAAGTCGGGCGCGACGCGGCTGCGCGGGTAGTCGCCGTCGTTCATGCCCAGCAGCGCCACGAAGCGGAAGGGAATCGCGCGCATGGGCATCAGCGTGGCGAACGTGACGCCCCCGCCGAAGAAGGGGCTGCCCAGACCCGTGCTGTCCATCTGGCCCAGCCAGTGCTCGCGCACCACGGACAGCGGCAGCGGCTCGTCCAGCGCGGCGGCCTCGCAGGTCTGCAGCCAGCCCTGCAGCGTGGACTCCAGGCCTTGCAGCATCAGGGCCTCGGCCCCGCCGTCGGGCAGGAAGAAGTCCTGCAGCAGGGCGCGCAGGCGTTCACCCCACTCGGCCGGCCGGGCCGGGGCGGCCAGCGTGCGCCAGTGCTGCTGCAGGGCCTGCACCAGGCGCGCCAGCGGGCCCAGCAGGGCGGCGTCCAATGCGCCCACCTCGTCCACCGGCTCCACCCCCTGCCAGGCCGGGCCCGGGCCTGCACCCGTGGCGTAGCCCAGCAACAGGCGCTGCAGACCGAGGGCCCAGGTGTTGTGGTCCAGGCCGTCGGGCAGGCCCAGGGTGGCGCGGTGTTCGGCGTGCAGGCCCCAGCGGATGCCCGCCTGGGCGATCCAGCCCTGCAACTGCGGCAACTGCCCTTCGTCGATACCGAAGCGGCGGCGCAGTGCCGGCACTTGCAGCAGATCCTGGACCTCGCTCACGCCCAGGCGCGACTGCGGCAGGCCCAGCAGCGCCTCCAGCGCTGCGCTCAGCGGCTCCTGCTGGCGCGCGCCCCGGTCGGCCACGCTGAAGGGGATGCGACGCAGCCGGTCCTGCGCGTCGCTGGCCGCGTCTGCCGTGGCGCCCCGCCCGCCGTCCGCGGCCGGCCCTGCCCGGTGCAGCCCGAACACGGCCTGCACCAGCGGCGCATAGGTCTGGATGTCGGGCACCATCACCAGCACGTCGCGCGGGCGCAGCGTGGCGTCAGCGGCGAAGGCCGACAGCAACTGATCGTGCAGCACCTCCACTTCGCGCAGCGCACCATGGGTGACGTGAAAGCGCAGCGAGCGGTCCGCCTGCGGGCGCAGCACCCGCTGCTGCAGCCGGGTCTCGGCCAGGGGCCGCAGGTCCAGCACGTCGTCCTGAAGCTGGTGCAGCAGCGTGGGGTGGGCGGGGTCCGTGTTCTCGTCGAAGCAGTCCACGCGCTGGCCGATGGCGGCAAAGCGCCCCGCATACGACTGCAGGTTGTCGTGCGCGTCCAGCAGCCGGATGAAGTCGCGCCCCTGGCGCCCCCAGGCGGCCAACAAGGGGTGGGCGTGCTGGTGCAACTGGTCTTCCGGCACCGGGCCCTCGGAACCGGCGCGGCGCGGCTGGCGGTGGTGGGCGGCGCGCAGCAGGTCGCGGTCGGGCACGGTGTGCGACCAGTCGTGCCGACACGGGTTGTGTACGCACATCAGCACCTGGCACCAGCGCCCCAGCGCGGCCAGGGCCTCCAGCGTCTGCTGCGGCAGGGCCGAGAGGCCGAAGACGATCACCCGGCGCGGCAGCCGCGCGGGCCGCGGGCCCTGCCAGGTCTGCACCGCTGCCATGAAGCGCCGGTGCACCTCGGCCCGACTGCCGGCCGCCGCCGCCGCGCCCACGTCGTCCCGCAGCGCCCGCCACAGGCGCGGCTGCCAGGCCTGCTCGGCGGGCACGGGCTGCACGCCCTGGCGGCCCTGGGTGAAGGTGTCCTGGCCGCCTTCCGAGCCGGCCAGAGCGGACCATTGCGCCAGCCAGTCGGCCCGGTACACCTGGTACTGGTCCAGCAGGTCGGCCAGGCGTTCGGCCAGTTGGTGGCGTTTGCGCAGGTCCTCGTCCTGCGCCAGAAAGCGCTGCAGCGGGGCGAAGGCCGGCTCTTGCAGCAGAGCGGGCAGCAAGCGCATCAGGCGCCAGGTCAGCGGCTCGGCGTCCAGGGCCGAGGTGCGCGGCACGGCCTCGGCGCCCAGCACCGCGCGGTAGGCCTGCCAGACGAAGCGCATGGGCAGTTGCATCTGCAGCGCTGCGGCGATGCCATGCCCACCCCGGGCCGGGTCTTGCGCCAGCGACAGGCGCAACCATTGCGCCACGCCGTTGCTCTGCACCAGGATGCACTCGTCCTCCAGCGGCCCCAACGGGTGGCGGCGCATCCAGTCGCGCACCAGGTCGCGCAGCGTCTCGGGGTGGTTGCCGTGCACCACCATGAAGCCAGGGCTCAGACCGGTGGACAAGGGCTCTTCTGGTGCCAAGGAAGGCAAGGGCGACGAGGTTGACGAGGGCGACATCGGCCGCATGGTGGCATGCAACGGGCTCATCCGATGAGCCAGCGCGGCCTACCCGCCCGCGCTCACCCGCGCCCCGGGCGGGATGGTGGGCGGCGCCGCGTTCAGGGTCTCGATGGCAAAGCCGGCGGCGGCCTTGTAGCGCGCCATGAAGCTCTCGCGCTCTGCCGCCGGGATCACGTCGTCGATGTGGTCGAACACCCCGCCGCAGCGCTCGTCCACCAGGCCCAGCAGGCCGAAAGGCCCGGCCCCGCGGTTGCGCAGCACCAGGGCGGAGATGTCGGCGCACAGGCGCTGGTCGTAGGCGCTCAGGGCCTGCGCAGTGACGCCATGCGCCAGCATCTGCGCGCCCAGCACGCGGGCGTCCACGATGGCCTGGCTGGCGCCGTTCGAGCCCACGGGGTACATCACGTGCGCGGCGTCACCCATCAGCGCCACGCGGCCGTCCACCCAGGTGGGTACCGGGTCGCGGTCGATCATGGGGTACTCGAAGATCTCCTGCGCGCCGCGCAGCATCGCGGGCACGTCCAGCCAGCCGTAGGTCCAGTCGGCAAAGTGGTGGGCGAAGTCTTCCAGCGCCACGCGGCGGTTCCAGTCGCCTTGCGTCCAGCCCTGGGAGTTGTCCACCGTGATCTCGGCAATCCAGTTGATGGTGGCCAGGCCGGTGTGCGGGTCGGCGGGCGTGATGGGGTACACCACCACCCGGTGGCGCAGCGAGCCCAGGCCCACGAAGGAGGCTCCGGTGCGGATGGGCACGCCGGGCGTGGTGCCGCGCCACATGATGGCGCCGCCCCACTGGATGGGGGGCTGCGAAGGATGCATCTGCGCGCGCACGGCCGAGTGCAGGCCGCCGGCGGCCACCAGCAGGCGCCCGCGCTGTTCGTGGCGGCGGCCGTCGTGCGACTCGATCTGGACCGTGACCCCGTGCCCGTCCTGCGCGTAGCCCACCACGCGCTGCCCCAACTGCACGGCCTGCGGACCCAGCCGCTCCAGCACCGTGCGGTACAGCAGCATCTGCAACTGCCCGCGGTGCACCGAGTATTGCGGCCAGCGGTAGCCGGCCGGCAGGCCGCGTGGCTCGCTGTAGACGTCATGGCCGTTGCGCCCCACCAGCGCCCACTCCCGCGCTTGCAGGCCGATGGTGTCCAGCACCTGCTCGCCCAGGCCCAGGTCGTACAACTCGCGTACCGCATTGGGCTGCAGGTTGATGCCCACGCCCAGCGGCTTGAGTGCGGGCACGGCCTCCAGCACCTGGCACGGCACGCCAATCTGGTGCAAGGTCAGGGCCAGGGCCATGCCGC
This sequence comes from Rubrivivax sp., assembly GCA_044372085.1. Taxonomy (GTDB): domain Bacteria; phylum Pseudomonadota; class Gammaproteobacteria; order Burkholderiales; family Burkholderiaceae_C; genus Rubrivivax. The sequence continues at coordinate 52,317 of JBILSM010000003.1, read as the reverse complement.
CGATGCCGCCGCCGGCGATGAGAACGGGGTCGGAGTTTTGTAGGTTTACCATGAGGGTGGATTCTCTGTGACGGTCTTTTCAAGAGGCGGCATGCGTGTGTATGTCCTTGGCGCGCGTGGCCCGGGTAATGACTGAACGGTGCCAACTGCCGTCAGCGTGTGCTCTTGGGCCAACCTCAGACAATCTTGAGTAATTCAGTGCCATCGCCCACCATCGAAGTGCCTGCCCATGCTTCCACATCAAGCCATCGTTGAGGCCGCGCGGCGCGCAGCGCAGGCTGCCAGCAAGCCTGCCGAAGTGGTGTTGTTCGGGTCCTACGCAAGGGGTGACGCGGATCAGGCCTCCGATCTTGACCTGATGGTCATTGAGGATGAAGTGCACGACAAGACAGGCGAGTACCTCAAGATTCACCGGGCTGTTGGAAACGTCGGTGTCGGTGTGGACATCGTCGTCATCTCGCGTGCAGAGTTTGACCGTCGGCGCCACGTTCCAGGAACGGTTCCGTACTGGGCTGCCAAGGAAGGGCTGCTGATCCATGACGCCCGCCGCTGAGGAAGCGCATCGGCTCTTGCGCTTGGCGGCACGGGACCGCAGCACTTTTGTGCTCTTGGCGCGGCTGCCCGACGCGCCGCTGTCTGCGGTGGGTTTTCATGCACAGCAGGCCATCGAGAAAGCCTTGAAAGCCGTTTCAACCCTGCACGGCGTCGAGACCCGGCGAACACATGACTTGGTCGCGCTTGCACAGGCTTTGGGGGACACCGGTTGCCCCATACCCTGCCCGCTCGAATCTTTGCGGCTGTTGAACCCGTTTGCGGTGGAGGTTCGCTATGACGACGAGTTCGAACCGTCCGTTTCGCGCGACGAGCTGACCAGCACGGTTGACCTTGTCATGGCGTGGGCGCAGAGCATCCAATCCACTGTCATTCCCGACGACGGTTCCGCGTGAGCGCTTGGCAAGTCTGAGCAGGGGTGCTCAAGGTTCTGCAGGCTGTGTCCCCAGCGCCTGCACCGCCTGGAAGTGCGTGAGGAACACCTGACCGCGCAGGTGCTGCAGCAGCGCCGTGCCCTTCAGGCGGTCTTCTAGCACGCGCCTGAGCGTGTGTACTAATTGCAGGGTATGAAGGAGGCCGACCACCGCCCCGCCCACTCCGCGGGCAGCGGACAGCCGAATAGGTCTTGAGGGCCCGCTCTGCGGCAGCCTGTTCAAGACCTTCATCGTCATGCAGGCGCTGAAGGGCCGACCCCATGCCCGAGAAATCGTACAGATGTCCTTCTACCGTGATTCCGAAGGCCGCCTGACGGACTGTCTTGGCCCATTAGGTGAGGCTTCAGTGCGGGAGCTTCTGTAGGGGGGTCCAGTGTTCAGAGTCTTGCTTGCTGCTCCGGCCTGCGTTCCTGAGAAAGCCGATGCCTCTAGCGTTGGCCGAGGTGTTCTTGAAGGCAAGTAAATGAATCTGTGAACCAGGATAAGCGTATTGACATCCCTGTGGTTCCCCAAGTTGCCCCACCCGAAGAGCGCCCCTCACGCGATCACGAAAAACCTGGGTGAGCAGGGCGCTGGTTGCCTGAGACTTCCCAAACGCGCTCTAGTTCCCGGTTCGACAGCGCGATGGAGAAGACGTCCTTCAACACCGTCCGCAGGGAATCCGCATTGGCAATGCCTTGAACCTGTTTCTCACCCGCCTGGGTTCGAAACGTCAATGTTCTGTTGAATAAGGCGTAACGGCCGTCCCGGGTGGGCATCGTCACGATGAGATTGTTGGCAAACAACGAGTTCGGACGCGTGGCGGCGTACCAGTTCTGTTGTTCGTAGTCAGGACGCAATTGCTCGGCAAAGTCAAATTGGTACACATCGACCCACGCCTGTCCCAGCTTGGCCTGAACCAGGCGCGATGGCCCGACACTGAGGACGCGAACCTTTTCGTTGAGGGTGTCCTGCTCGGCTTCGGTTGTCATGTCGATCGCCGCAGTCAGCGTCAACCCGCCAAAACCCACATCGACGAGCATGCGAGCATCCGGCATGTCAACGCAGAGCACCATATGACTTCGTGGCGAGAGCGTTCCCGACGGCAGGCCATAGAGCACGCGCGCCGACAATCCGGTGACCTCATAGCCAAGACCCGTAAGGACCGCCTGAAACAGCGAATTGTGCTCATAGCAGTATCCGCCTCGCCCATTGCGCACCAGTTTGGTCTCGATTGCGTTCAAGTCAAGGCTGGGCGGACCTTCCACCACGACCGACAAGTTTTCGAACGGGATGGAACTTGTGTGGTGTTGGACAAGATCGTCCAGAAATGCGCGTGTCGGCAAACGGGCGCTTGCCAGGCGAATGCGTCGAAAGTAGGCTGGGATATCCATGATGTTGCAGATGTCGCCAGGTCAGATGCTACGCCACGAGGCGGATCTGGTGATGCCCGCAAGTGCAGCTTGGCAAGCTATCGAGATCTAGACCGGCGCGACAGTCAAGGGGCATGCTCGCTGAGGCCGGACCGTTCACTCCTGGCGCGTTCTGGCGGCGGGACGGCGCGCCTCGCGAGCGCCTGGTGACGGCGGAGCCTGCGCTCCCAGCGCCTGCACCGCCTGGAAGTGCGTGAGGAACACCTGACCGCGCAGGTGCTGCAGCAGCGCCGTGCCCTTCAGGCGGTCCATCACCGGGCCCTTCACTTCCGACAGATGCAGCGTGATGCCGGCGTCGCGCAGGCGGGCGTCGATGGCCTCCAGGCTCTCCAGCGCGCTGGCGTCGATGTCGTTGATGGCCGAGCACTGCAGCACCACGTGCTTGAGCGCGGGGCGCTGGGCCACGGCCTCGTTCAGGCGGTCTTCCAGCGCACGGGCGTTGGCGAAGTACAGGCTCTCGTCCACGCGCAGGCCCAGCACAGCCTCATCGGTCTGCACGGTGTGGCGCTCCACGTTGCGGAAGTGCTCGGTGCCTGGCACCAGGCCCACCTCGGCGATGTGTGGGCGGCTGGTGCGGTAGACGAACATGGCCAGCGACAGGCCCACGCCAGCCATCAGGCCGGCTTCCACGCCCGCGCCCAGCGTCACCAGCACGGTGGCGGCCGCCGCCGCGAAGTCGGCCTTGGAATACGACCAGGTGTGCTTGAACACCGACAGGTCTACCAGCGACAGCACGGCCACCACGATGGTGGCCGCCAGCGTGGCCTGGGGCACGAAGTACAGCGCCGGTGTGAGCAGCAGCGCCGCCAGCAGGATGCCCACGGCGGTGAACACCCCAGCCGCAGGTGTCTGCGCCCCGGCGTCGAAGTTCACCACCGAGCGCGCAAAGCCGCCCGTGACGGGACAGCCCCCGCTGAAGGCGGCGCCCAGGTTGCTGGCGCCCAGGGCCACCAGTTCCCGGTCGGGCTCGATGCGTTGGCGTCGCCGCGCCGCCAGGGTTTGCCCCACCGACACCGATTCGACGAAGCCCACCACGCTGATCAGCAGCGCTGGCAGGGCCAGTTCCTTCCACAGGGCGAGGTCCCACAGGGGCGTGGTCAGCGGCGGCAGGCCCGGCGGCACGCTGCCCACGATCTTCAGGCCCTGTGTTTGCCACTGGAACTGCCAGGTCAGCCCGGCGGTGAGGGCGATGCCGGCCACGGGCGCGGCCCGGGCCACCACGTCCGCCAGGCGGGGTGGCAGGCCCAGGCGCATGAGTGCGGGCTTGGCCCCTTTGCGTGCCCAGAACAGGAAGGCCACCATGGACAAGCCCAGCACGGTGGACACCACGTGCAGCTGCGTGAGGTGGGCCAGCAGGCTCCAGACCAGGGCGAAGAAGTGCTCGCCGTCCGCCTTCACGCCCAGGATCACCTTCAACTGCCCGGCGGCGATCAGCAAAGCCGAGGCGGTGATGAAGCCCGAGATCACCGGGTGGCTGAGGAAATTGGCCAGAAAGCCCCAGCGCAGCAGGCCCATCACCAGCAAGATGCCACCCGACAGGAAGGCCAGCGTCAAGGCCACCGTGGCGTAGTGCGCCGTGCCCGCCGCCGCGACCTGCCCGACGGTGGTGGCCGTCATCAGCGACACCACCGCCACCGGGCCCACCGCCAGCACGCGGCTGGTGCCGAACAGCGCGTACAGCACCAGCGGCGCGATGCTGGCGTACAGCCCCACCTGGGCCGGCAGGCCGGCCAGTTGCGCGTAGGCCAGGCTCTGCGGGATCAGCATCAGCGTGACGATGACCGCGGCCACCAGGTCACTGGTGAGTGTGTCGCGGTCGTAGTGGCGGCCCCAGTCCAGAACGGGCAGGAAGGCGGCGGCGCGGGCGAGCAGGGTCATGCGGTGGCGCGGGCAGGCCCTTCGGCGGGCTCAGGGTGTCGCTTCGACATGCGCAGGGCAACCTTTCGACAAGCTCAGGGCGAGCGGAGGTGGGGGGTTGAGAGTGTGCGAGGCCTCAGGCGGCCTTGGGCTGCGGTGGCGCAGCGCGGCGGTCCGTGAACTCGAACACCGCCATGCCGGCCACCATCGCGGCCACGAACACCAGACCCTTGAACTCACCCGCGGCCATGGAGACGATGCCCGGGCCAGGGCAGAAGCCCGCCAGGCCCCAGCCCCCGCCGAACAACAGCGAGCCGATCACCAGCCGTTTGTCGAGGTCCCGGGAGGTGGGCAGGTGCAGGGCGCCGCCGAAGAAGTTGCGCGTGCGCTTCTTGGCCAGACCAAAGGCGAAGAAGCCCACGGCGATGGCCCCGCCCATGACGAGGGCCAGGGAGGGGTCCCAGCTACCGGCCAGGTCAAGGAAGCCGATGACCTTGCCGGGGTCGGTCATGCCGGCGATCATCAGCCCCCATCCGAAGAGGAGGCCGACAGCGAATTCGCTGACGCGTTGCAGGAGGGTGCGGTTCATGGCGAGTCCTTGAAGAGGTTCGGGCAAGGGTTGTGGAACGGGGTCTGGAGTGGGGCGTGCGAGTGGCGCGGTGCGTGCGCAGCGCTCACAGCAGGTGCCGGATCACATAGACGATGGCAAAGCCCGCGGCCATGAAGGTGCCGGTGGCCACGAGCGAGCGCGGTGACAGGCGCGACAGCCCGCACACCCCGTGGCCGCTGGTGCAGCCCGAGCCCAGCCGCGTGCCGTAGCCCACCAGCAGGCCGGCCACCACCACGGCGGCCACGCCTGCCTCGATGCGCGGTGCGCTCAGAAAGCCCGCGGGCGCCAGCCACTGCAGCGTGACCGGTGCGGCCAGCATGCCCAGCAGGAAGGCGATGCGCCAGCCGGCGTCACCGCTCTTGGGGCGCAGCAAGCCGCCCAGGATGCCGCTGATGCCCAGGATGCGGCCGTTGACCAGGATGAACAGCGCCGAGGCCAAGCCCAGCAGCACGCCGCCTGCCAGCGACGCCCAGGGCGTGAAGTGGGTCCAGTCGATCGTCATGGTGAGGTCCTTGGGGTGGGAGTGGTGGAAAGGGTGGGTGAGAGAAGTGAAGCGTCAGAACTGAAGCGTCGGCCTGCGGCCGCTCATTCCACGGCGCTGGTGGCCTTGTGGCCCGCCGGTGCGCAGGCGGGCTGGCAGAACTCCTGGTACAGCGTCTGGATCACCGCCAGCGCCTGCGGGCTGCTGAGCGTGTAGAAGATGTGCTTGCCCTCGCGCCGGGTGCTCACCAACTGCTGCTCGCGCAGTACGGTCAGTTGTTGCGACAAGGTGGGCTGCACGATGCCCAGTCGCTCCTCCAACTCGCCCACGCGCAATTCGCCCTGGGAGAGTTGGCACAGGATCATCAGCCGGTCGGGGTTGGCCAGCACCTTCATCAGGTTGCAGGCCTGGGCTGCGGCCTCGCGCATCTGGCTCAACTCCAGGCTGGCGTCCGCGCTGATTTCAAGTTCGGCGGTGGTCATGGCAGGGGCGTCCTTTCAGCGCGGTTGGGGCGCTTCAACACTTCGATGGATCACAGTCTATTGACGAATCATATATGTGTCAATAGAATATGGAGAACGAAAGCAAGGAGCTGCCATGAACGCCCTGTCCCCCACCTCATCCGCTACAACGTCCTGCACTTCATCCGCCGTGATCCCCACTGCCACCCGCAAGCCCCAGGTGCATGGCCTGTTCGACAAGGCCACCTGGACGGTGACCTACGTGGTGCACGACGGCCCGGGCAGCGCCTGTGTCCTGATCGATTCGGTGCTGGACTACGACCCCAAGTCCGGCCGCACCCGCACCACCTCGGCCGACCAGGTCATCGCCTACGTCAAGGCGAACGACCTGCGCGTGCAGTGGATCCTGGAGACGCACGCCCATGCCGACCACCTGAGTGCAGCGCCCTATCTGAAGAAGCACCTGGGCGGGCAGATCGCCATTGGTGCGCGCATCACGGGCGTGCAGAAGGTGTTCAAGGGCCTCTTCAATCTGGAGCCCGAATTCGCCGTGGACGGCTCACAGTTCGACGTGCTGCTGGCCGACGACCAGGTGATCGAGTTTGGTGCCTTGTCAGCCCGCGTGATGTCCGTGCCCGGCCACACCCCGGCCTGCGTGGCCTACCAAATAGGCGACGCCGTGTTCGTGGGCGACACCCTGTTCATGCCGGATGTGGGCACAGCGCGCTGCGACTTCCCCGGCGGCGATGCGCGCACGCTGTACGCCTCGGTGCGGCGCCTCCTGAGCCTTCCCGACGAGACGCGCCTGTTCATGTGCCACGACTACCCACCGAACGCCAGGCCGATTGCTTTCGAGACCACCGTGGCGGCGCAGCGCGCCGGCAACATCCACGTCCACGACGGCATCACCGAGGCGCAGTTCGTCGACATGCGCACCCGGCGTGACGCCACGCTGGAGATGCCGGTGCTCATCCTGCCGGCCGTGCAGATCAACATCCGCGCCGGTGAGATGCCCCCCAAGGAGGCCAACGGCACGGCCTACGTGAAGATCCCCTTGAACGCGCTGTGATTTGCACAGGAAAGACCGCCATGAGTTCCTTCGACCACCCCACCCTTATCCAGCACATCGGCCAGCAGATGACCCGCCTGCGCAAGGCGCAGCCGGAGGCGATGCAGGGCTTCGGCCAGCTGGCCAAGGCCGCCATGGCGCCCGGCGCGCTGGACGAGAAGCACAAGGAACTCATCGCCCTGGCCATCGGCAACGACCTGGCGCGGGCCCTCAGGCTGTACGGTCTGGCGTAGCCTGCAGCTTTGGAGTGCGCACTGACTTCTACTGAGTCCTCTATAGATTGGGGGGAAGCGGTGTTGGGAGCCGGCTCGAGCGCCGGACCGACTGGTTCCTCGCCGCCTGCGGCAAGCCACGACCAAGTCAACCGCGCTGTGCCTTTCCACTCCAGCCTGGCCGTGGGCTTGGACGCCTCCGTGGGCCTGCGAGCGCTGCTCCGGCCGCGCCTGCCGCGCGGCACGCTCCTGTCTGACTCGCGGGTGGTACTGGCACAACAGCCGACCAAACCAACGCATACTGGAAGATAGTCGCGACTTTCTTCCATTCGGCGTTAAGATCGTCGGATGCTTCGTTCTATAGCACCGCTCATTCAGGCCGATCTGCCGCGCAAGCTGGTGCTGTTGACGGGCCCGCGTCAGGTTGGCAAGACCACGCTGGCGCGCCATCTGGGGGAGGCTGCTGGATCCGCCACCTATCTCAACTGGGATGTTCCGGCGGACCGCGCCGTGCTGCAGCGGCAATCCTGGCCTGTCTCCAGCCGCCTGCTGGTGTTCGACGAGATCCACAAGATGGCGGGCTGGAAGAGCTGGCTCAAGGGCGTTGTGGACGGCCGCCCGGCGGGTCAGCAATTGCTGGTGACAGGCAGCGCCCGAATGGAGACCTTTCGCCAGAGTGGTGACTCGCTGGCCGGGCGCTACTTTGCCTACCGGCTGCACCCTGTATCCGTGCGCGAGTGGTGTGAGGCCTCGCAGGTGACACCCCAGCAGGCGCTGGACCATCTGCTTCAGCGCGGCGGCTTCCCGGAACCTTGCCTGGCGGATGATGCGATTCAGGCCGAGCGCTGGCGGGCCCAGTACCTCACCGACTTGGTGCGCGAGGACGTGCTGGAGTTCTCGCGCGTACAGGAGATCGGTGCCATGCGGCTGTTCGTCGAAGTGTTGCGGGATCGGGTGGGCTCGCCCCTGTCCCTGGCCTCGATCGCTAGGGACCTGGCCATCTCGCCAACCACCTTGCAGCGCTACCTGGACATCTTGCGGGCCCTGTTCATCGTCTTCACGGTCCAGCCCTGGCACCGCAACATCGCCCGCGCCCTGCTGCAGGCTCCCAAGGTCTACTTCTTTGACACGGGGCTGGTGCGAGGAGGCGACGGCCCTCGCCTGGAGAACGCTGTGGCCGCCATGCTGCTCAAGCACGTCCACTGGCTCAGTGATGCGCGTGGCCGCCAGGCGAGCTTGCATTACGTGCGCACCAAGGACGGCGCCGAGGTGGACTTTGCGGTGGCCGAGGAGGGGGAACTCACCCAACTGGTGGAGTGCAAATGGGCGGACGCCCACCCGCACCGCGCCCTGACCCGGTTTGCCCTTGAGCTTCCGCAGACCCAGGCCGTGCAGATAGTGAAAGAGCTTCGGCAAGAGGAGGACCTGGGACGTGTCCAGATCCGTCAAGCTGCTGCTTGGCTGGCCGATCTGGCGGCTTGAGGGACGGGCCTCAGCCGCGCGGGCCGGGCATCAACCGGCCTTTACCCCGCTGTGACGAACCTTGCCAGCAGCGCTGCATGGCGCTGCGGCCAGTCGCGCAGGGGCTGATCGTCGCCTTCCAGCACCTGGCGCAGGAACGCGGTGGCCAGCTCCTTCGTCGCGGCCTTGACCTGGCCGTTGAGCAGCACGCCGCCCGTGCCCGCACGGTCGGTGAACATGCTGTGCGAGCCGCCCGTGAACAGCGCCAGCGTCTTGCGCGGGCTGCCGATGGCGTCGAACACGGCCACGCGGTCTTCCGGACCGCTGTAGTAGCCAGGGATGCGGATCACGTCCTCGGTGGCCGAGACGTGCAGGCTGGGCACCCGCACGGGGCCGAGGATGGGCTCCAGAGAAGACTCGCCGTAGAACGGCGGCGCCGAGATGACGATGGCGGCGCGCAGGCGCGGCTCGCGCAGGTCCAGTGGCCGGCCCTCCCGCACTACCCTCGCCCCGCTGGCCAGCAGCGTGGTGTTGGCGCCGTAGGAGTGGCCCGCGGCCACCACGCGCTGCCCATCCAGCAAGGCGCCGAACTCGCCACCCAGCACGTGGCTCAGCGCGAAACGCAGGTCGTGCACCCGGGCGATGGCTTCGGCATCCTGCGCGGCGCCTTGCAGCCGCCCCACCAGCGCCAGCGGGCTGCCTGCGCTCCACAGGCTGCGGTCGCTGCCCACATGCTGCAGGTGCAGACTGGCGTAGCCCTCGGCAGCGAAGTGGCTGCCCAGGTAGCTGTAGCCGCGGCGCGAACCGCCAATGCCGTGCGAGAACACCACCAGCGGCACGGGCCGGGCTGCCGATGCCTGTGCTGGCAGGTACAGGCGCACGGGCACGGGGCGCTGCCGCGCGGTGTCCGCCCAGTCCAGATCGAAGGTGCGGATGCCGCCTTCCTGGCCTGCTTCCAACCCTGAGGCCGGGCCTGAGGTCTGAGCGGCGGTGTGGGCCCGCGCGCTGCGCAGGCCCAAGCCGATGCCGACCAGCACGGGAGCGGCGAACGCGGCGGCAAGAAGGGAACGTCGGCGTAGGGTCATGGGTGTGCGGAAGGAGGGTCTGGAAATGCACGGACGCCTTGGCGCCCGCGGCTCGGCGGGCCTGGAGGGCTTGAGCACGCCGACACATCATGCCCGGTCGCGGGAGACCGTGCAGGCCGCCGGCCCAAGAGGCAACGCTGCGCGGGCAGACGCTCAGTGACGCCCGTCGCGGCCCTCCCCCTCAGCGCCGCCGTCGGTCAGTACACTGGACGTGCACTGCTGTACATGAAGATCTGCCCGACACTTTTCAAGGCTTGGCTGCATGCACTGAGGCCCGCCCCATGAGCACCTACCAATGGACCCCCGTAATCGCTGCGCACGCCGCCATGGCCGGGGCGGCGCTGGTGGTGGGTGGTGCGGTGCTGGCCCGGCGCAAGGGCACGCCTTCGCATCGGGTGCTGGGTTGGACCTGGGTGTTGCTGATGGCCTCGGTGGCGAGCATCTCCTTCGCCATCCGCTTCAACGGGTTCTCCTGGATCCACGGACTGTCGGTCTACACCCTGCTGGCGCTGGTGTTCGGGGTGGCGCATGCCCGGCGGCGCAACATCCGGGCGCACCGCATCACCATGATCTCCATCTTCGTCGGCGCTCTGGTGATCACGGGTCTGTTCACCCTGCTGCCGCAGCGGCTGATCGGCCAGGCGGTGTGGGGCGTGCTGAGCTGAAGCGCGCCACCTGGCCCGGTCCCATCGTCGGGGCGGTGCTCGCCCGGCTGATTCAGAGAATGCCCATGCGCTGAAACACGCTGGCCAGCGATTCGCCCCGCAGCAAGGCGTCGCGCGTGTCGTTCTCGCCCTGCACCTTGGCCAGGGCTCTCTCGATCACCTCATGCTCGCGCGCCTGGGGGATGACCACCACGCCGTCCACGTCGCCAAACACCAGGTCGCCGCTGGCCACCGCCACGCCGGCGCATTCCACGGGCACGTCGCGCTGCATCATGCGCGCGCGGCCCTTGGTGTCCAGCGGGCCGATGCCGCCGTGGAACACGGGAAAGCGCATCTCCCGGATCTGGCGCACATCGCGCACCAGGCCGTCGATGACGCAGCCGGCCGCGCCGCGTGCCGTGGCGGCGGTGGACAGCAGCTCTCCCCAGGGCGCGATGCGGTCCGTGGGCCCGTTGCAGGCCAGCACCACCACGTCACCGGGCTTCAGGTCGTCCACCAGGGCGATCTCCACCTCGTAGGGGTTCTCGCCGTCCTTCACCTCGTAGGCCGGCATGTACAGGCCGGTGCGCGCGCGGCCCACCAAGACCAGGCTGTCGTCCAGCGGCCGCACGAAGGGCTTCATGGCCTGGCGCATCAGCCCCAGGCTGTCCATCACGTCGCTCAAGATGGCAGCGCTCAAGGGCTTCAGGGCGGCGGGGTCGATCATGGGCATGGCGGGGCTCCGGTGCGGTGAGGGGCGCTGAGTGGGGGGGCTGCCGTCCATCGTAGAGGGCGCGCGGTTGCGGTGGGATCGGTGTTTGCCACGGGGCCTGCCAGGCCGCAGCGCCGCCAGTGCTGCTCGGTGCAGGCGAAGGCCAGTGAAAACCAGTGAAGACCAGTGAAGACCGGTGAAGACCGTCTTGTCGGCCCAGGCGCCCGTCCGGCGGCCGAAAGTCGCCGTTCATCGCAGGGTCATGGTCCTGGGAGGTCTTGCGCAGTACGCTGCGGCCCTCATCTATGCCCCGTCCGACCAACCTGCACCGAAAGGAGCCCGAGATGTCCACCACCGACGACCTGACCCGCCTGGCCGACCTGCACCGCAGCGGTGCCTTGAGCGACGACGAGTTTGCGCAGGCCAAGGCCCGGGTGCTGAACGAGCGTGTGCTGCGTGAGCAGCCCCCGCTGGCCGGGGCCCTCAACGGGCTGCACCGCAGCCGCAGCGATCGCTGGCTGGGCGGCGTGTGCGGCGGCCTCGCCCAGGCCTCGGGCATGGCGCCCTGGCTGTGGCGCCTGGGCTTCGCCCTGTTCACCTTCTTCGGCGGGGCGGGCCTGCTGGTGTACCTGCTGCTGTGGATCTTCGTGCCGCAGGAGCCCGCCTTGACCCCGCGCCAGATCGGCGCCTGAGTTCCTTCGCAGCCTTCGCTGCTTGGCCTGCATCAGCCGGCTGGCACCGGCGGGGGCATCCTCGACAAGGCACACTGCCGCCGGGCGCCGTGCCCACTGAGGGCTTTTGCCGTGCCTGCCATCGCTTTCGATAACACCTACGCCCGCGAGCTGGAGGGCTTCCACGTGCCGTGGAAGCCCGCGGCCGTGCCCGAGCCGCGCCTGCTGTTCCTGAACCGGCCCCTGGCCGAAGAACTGGGCCTGGACCCCGCGGAGGTGTCCTCCCCGGACAGTGCCGCCCTCTGGGCCGGCAACGTCCTGCTCGAAGGCGCTGAGCCCATCGCGCAGGCCTACGCCGGCCACCAGTTCGGCGGCTTCTCGCCGCAGTTGGGCGACGGCCGGGCGTTGCTGCTGGGCGAGGTGATCGACCGCCGTGGACAGCGCCGCGACATCGCGTTCAAAGGCTCCGGCCGCACCCCGTTCTCCCGCGGGGGTGACGGCAAGGCGGCCGTGGGGCCCATGCTGCGCGAGGTGCTGATCAGCGAGGCCTTGCACGCGCTGGGCATCCCCACCACCCGCGCGCTGGCCGTGGCCGGCACGGGCGAGCGGGTCATTCGCGAGCAGGTGCTGCCCGGCGCCGTGCTCACCCGCGTGGCCGCCAGCCACCTGCGCGTGGGCACTTTCCAGTACTTCGCGGCGCGCCGCGAGCCCGAGCGGGTGCGCCAGTTGGCCGATTACGCCATCGCCCGGCACGACCCTTCGTTGCGCGACGCCCCTGAGCGCTATCTCGCCTTCTTCGCCGCCGTCGCCCGGCGCCAGGCGGCGCTGCTGGCGCAGTGGATGAACGTGGGTTTCATCCACGGGGTGATGAACACCGACAACATGACGATCTCGGGCGAGTCCATCGATTTCGGCCCCTGCGCCCTCATGGAGGCCTACGACCCCGAGGCAGTGTTCAGCTCCATCGACCACGGCGGGCGCTACGCCTACGCCAACCAGCCGCACATCGCACGCTGGAACCTGGCCCGCCTGGCCGAGACCCTGCTGCCGCTGATCGACGCCGAGCCGCAACGCGCCGTGGAGCGGGCCACCGAGGTGCTGGACGCCTTTCCCGGCTGGTTCGAGGCGGCGCTGCGCAGCGGGCAGCGGGCCAAGCTGGGGTTGGGTTCGGGGCCGCATGCCGAGCCAGCAGGCGGTGACGACCCCTGCGCCGACCCGTGTGCTGATGGCGACGACGCCCTGGCCGGCGACTGGCTGGACCTGCTGCAGCGCCAGCGCGTGGACTTCACGCAGGCGTGGCGTTTCCTGGCCGATGCCGCCGCGGGCACGGACCGGCGGCTGCACGCGCTGTTTGGCGAGCCTGCGGAACTCGACCCCTGGCTGGCGCGCTGGCGTACCCGTCTGGCGCAGGCGGATGGCCTGGCGCCCGAGGCGGCGCGGCCCCAGGCGGCTGAGGCCATGCGCCGCGCCAGCCCCTGGATCATCCCGCGCAACCACCGGGTGGAAGAAGCCTTGGCCGCTGCGTCTGACCATGGCGACCTGGCGCCCTTCGAGCGCCTGTTGCAAGCACTGCGCCGGCCTTTCGACGAGCACCCCGATGACGCCCCCTTCGCTGAGCCGGCGCCGGCCGCGGTGACGGCGTGCTACCGCACCTTCTGCGGTACCTGATTTCAAGCGGGCGTCCTTCGTGCGGCCACCGTTCACTCGGACATGGTGAACCGAAGACCTTGAAAATCCCGCGGGCACTGCGGGCTTTTCAAGGCAAAATTCCCGCATGATTGAACGTCGAGCGCTATCCACCGAGGTGACCGATGCGCTGCGGCGAAGCCCCGCAGTCGTGCTGCTCGGCCCGCGCCAGGTCGGCAAGACCACGCTGGCCCGCAGTTTCATGCCCGCTGATGCTGCGCAGTACCTTGACCTGGAGGATCCGGCCGTCGAGGCCCGCATGGAGGACCCGATGACCCTGTTGTCGGGCATGCGCGGCCTCGTGGTGATCGACGAAGTGCAGCGGGCGCCCGGACTGTTCAAGACCCTGCGTGTGCTCATCGACCGTGTGGCCTGCCCGGCCCGCTTCCTGCTTCTGGGCAGCGCCTCCCCGGCGCTGCTGCGACAAAGCAGCGAGACCCTGGCTGGCCGCGTCGAGATCGTGGAAATGGCCGGTTTCCATCTGGCTGAGCTTGGTGGTTTGTCGCAGGACGACTTGTGGTTGCGAGGCGGTTTCCCGCGTGCGTTGCTGGCCGAGGATGACCAGGCGAGCCTGCTCTGGCGTCGCAACTTCGTGCGCACGGTGGTCGAGCGCGACATGCCGCAGCTCGGCATGAATGCGGCATCCCCAGCCATCCAGCGCTTCTGGGCCATGCTCGGCCACCTGCATGGACAGGTCTGGAACGCGGCGGACCCGGCGCGGGCCATGGGCGTGAACGAAAGCACCGTGCGCCGCTATCTGGACTGGCTGACGCAGCTCTACCTCGTGCGCCAGCTGCAGCCCTGGCACGAGAACATCGGAAAACGCCAGGTCAAGGCGCCGAAGGTCTACATCCGTGACAGCGGCCTGCTGCACCAGGCGCTGGGGGTCACCGATGCAACGTCCTTGTGGCTGCACCCACGGTGCGGCGCGTCCTGGGAGGGCTTCGTGATCGAGCAAATTCTGGCCATCGCGCGGCCTGATGAGGCCTGGTTCTGGGCCACACATGGCGGCGCTGAGCTGGACCTGCTGCTGATGAAGGACGGCCGTCGCGTGGGCGTCGAGATCAAGCGCACGGACGTTCCGCGCCTGACGCCGTCGATGCGCTCTGCCATGACTGACTTGCAGCTGGACGCCCTGTACGTTGTGTACCCTGGAGAGCGTCGCTTTCAGTTGGCAGAGCGCACGGAGGCCGTGCCGCTCAGGGCCTTGCTGCCGCCCCCTTGACAAGGCACGACGAGCAGGCCCGTCACTTCCAGGCGAACGCCGGCTGATCGAAGTGCGCCACGCGCGTGGGCCGGCCCAGCAGGCAGACCTCGCGAAACTGCAGCAGAAAGGCCGCCGTCGGCGCGGCGATCCAGCGCTGCCCTACCGGCATGCGCAGGACCTCCCGCTGGGTGGCGCTCACCCGGTTGATGATGGGTGCGTCGTCCCGGGTGAGCTCGTTCGTGGGGATGCGGTGCACGCTCTCCACCTCCTGCGGATTGGGCCTCAGCTCGGCGGCAGCCCCCAGCCACAGCACCACGGGCGTGATGAGGTAGCCCGAGCGCGTGGCGTAGTCGTCCAGCCGGCCGAGCACCGCGTCGGGGTCTGGGGTCAGCCCGACTTCCTCCTGCAACTCGCGCAGCGCGGCTTGCTCGGGGGTCTCGCCTTCGTCCATGCGGCCGCCCGGCAGGGCCCATTGCCCCGCGTGGCTGCGCAGCCCGCTGGCACGGCGTGTCAACAACAGGGCCGGTGCGCTGCTCCAGAGGCTGTGATGGGGCAGCCCCTCCACCCCGGCGCCATGCCCCTCCTGCGTCACCCCCACGACCACAGCGGCGCGCTTGCGCCCGTCGGCCGGCAGGCTCAGGTGCTCGAACGCGGCCAGGCGTTCGGCGATTTGCTGGTGCAAGGCGGGGCCGTGGTGCATCGGGGGAGGATAGCCCTTTGGCGGGCACCGGGGTCCGTCGCAGAATGCAGCCGATCTTCAAGGAGCCGCGCCTGATGGACACCATGACCTCGCCGCCCGAGTTTTCCAGCACCCTTGCCCGCTTTCGGGTAGACGGCCGGGTGGCCGTGATCACGGGCGGAGCCCAGGGCATCGGCCTTGCGGCGGCGCAGGCGTTGCACGAGGCGGGGGCCTCGGTGGTGGTGCTGGACCGGGACCTTGACGCCGCGCGTCAGGCCACCGCCACCCTGGCGGGCAGCCACGCGGCCGAACTGGACGTGGCCGATGCCGCTGCCATCGAGCGCGTGTTTGGTGCGGTGGCGGCGCGGCATGGCCGCATCGACATCCTGGTCAACAACGCCGGCGTGTCCATCCGCAAGTCCAGCCAGGAGTTGTCGCTGGCCGAGTGGAACCAGGTGCTGGCCGTCAATCTCACCGGCTGCTTCCTGTGTGCGCGTGCTGCCGCCGCCGCCATGCCGGCGCAGGGCGGTGCGGTGGTCAACACGGCCTCGATCATGGGCCTGTCGGGCGCCGGCCCCTACCCCAACCCGGCCTACCACGCCACCAAGGGCGCGCTGGTCAACCTCACCCGCTCGCAGGCGGTGGAGTGGGCTGCGCGCGGCATCCGCGTCAACGCCGTGGCGCCCACCTGGACGCGCACGGGCTTCATCGGCGAGTTGACGGATGCCGTGCGCGAGCGCGTGCGGGCGGTCACCCCCCTGGGCCGCATGGCCGAGCCCGAGGAAGTGGCGGCGGCCATCCTGTTCCTGGCCAGCCCGGCAGCGTCCATGGTCACCGGTCACACGCTGGCGGTGGATGGCGGGTTCCTGGCGCAATGAACGGCCTGCGCGCCGCAAGCCCGGCAGGTCCGCGACCACCTGCATCGCGCCGGGCCTGCTCCTGCCGCAGCCTTGGGGGTTGACTTGACGCTGTTGCACACGGCCCGGATGCGGCTTGAGCCCATCACTGTCCACCATCTTGACGGCCTGCAGGAGATGGACAGCCGCCCCGAGGTCATGCGCTACATCAGCGGTGAACCTGCGACGCGGGATCAGACCGCCGCCTGGATTGCAAGGGTGGGGCGTTGCTGGGCGGCCTGGGGCACCAGCTGGTGGGCCTTCATCGAACCTCTGAGTGGCCGCGTCGCAGGGGCGGGTTGCATTCAGTATGCGCGCCGGGAGGCCGCGCTGCCCGAGGATCTCGACAGCTTGAGGTGCAACCCGCTGGAGATCGGATGGCGCCTGCATCCGGACTTCTGGGGCCGTGGCCTGGCCAGCGAGGCTGCGCTGCGCATGGCCGCCTTTGCCTTCGACAGCCTTGACGCATCAGAGCTCATTGCCGTTCGCCATCCGGACAACCTGGCCTCGGCGCGGGTCATGGACCGGCTGCACATGCGCTACCGAGGCCTCGAAACCTGGTATGGCCATGCGGTGGCCACCCATGCCGTCAGCCGTCAGGACCGCCATCGCGAGCCGGACTCTTGAGGCCCTCTCGCAGACCCCCGCTGCCCTGGTGTCTCAGCGCCTGAGCACGCGCCCCAGCGCCAGTGCCAGCAGCAGCCCCGTCACCGCCGCGCTGGCGGTGGTGACCCAGGTCTGCGACCAGCCCCCGTGGTGTGAGGTCCACCAGGCCGCCGCCGGCGGGCCGAGGAACTGGCCGAAGGCCGAGCACTGCAGCGTCCACCCCACCACGGCCGGGACGGCCTCGTCGCGCGGGGCCACCCGCACGGCCAGAGCGAACAGCGTGCCGGGGATGAGGCCGCCCACGGCCGAGAAGGCCAGCACGGCGGCGTAGCGCCCGGTGGCCGTCATGGCCTCGGGCATGCCAAAGGCCAGGAACGCGGCCAGACCCATGGTGGTGAAGCCGACGAGCAGCAACTGCACCGGTGGGCGGCCGCGGTGCAGCAAGCGCCCGGCCATCACGTTGCCCATGATGTTGGCCGCAGCGGCCAGGGCCGTGAGCAGCCCGGCCGTGCCCTGCGCCACGCCAGCGTCGGCATAGATGGTGGGCAGGAAGCCGATCACCGTGATCCACTGCGACGAGTAGCTGCCGAAGGCCAGCGCCACCAGCCAGGGGCCGCGCTGGCCGAGTGTCTGGCGCAGCACCGCCGTCCAGCCCGCCGTGGGCGGGCGGGTGGCTTGCAAGGGGCTTGTGCCGGGGTCGTTCCAGCCGAGTGTCCGCAGGGCCCACGCGGCCATGGCGGCGGCCAGCAGGCCCAGCCCCAGCCACCACGCGTGCCAGCCAAGGCGTGACATCACCAGCGGGCCGGCCAGCAGGGCCAGCGCCATGCCCGTGGGCATGTAGGTGCCCCACAGCCCCATGCGCAAGCTCAGCCGTTGCGGTGCCACCAGAGCGCGTATCAGCGCCGGGGCTGCCAGCGACACCAGCAAGAAACCCACGCCCTCGGCCGCGCGCCCCAGCAGCAGGGCGCCCGCGCTGGGCGCGAACGCACCCGCCATGCTGGCGGCGGCCAGGATGAGCAAGCCCATGATGAGCGAGCGCCTCAAGCCCAGGCGGGCCACGCCCAGGCCCAACGCCAGCGCCAGCACCATGCTCGCGGCCTGCACCACCGACAGCAGAAAGCCCGCCTGCACCAGGCTCACGCCCAGCGCGTCGCGCAGCACGGGCAAGGCGGGCGGCAGCTTGCCCACGTGCAGGGCTGCCACCACGCCGCAGGCGATGACCAGCGTGTCGGCGCCGGCCCCGTGCGGACCGGGGCGCCCGGCATCGACTGCCACGGGCTGCGTCCTCAGCCCGGTCCGGCGCGCGGTGCCCGGGCTGCCACCACATGCCGCAGCACCATCGGCACCGCCATCGCACAGCCGATCAAGGTGGGCGTCAGGCCGGGGGCGATCATCAGCAGCGCGGCGGCGCCGCACAGCAGTTGCTCGGTGCGCGTCATCTCCACCAGGAAGAACTTCGACAGCGCCGCGGCCAGCAGCGTGATGCCCAGGATGCAGCCTATGAACGTGACGGTGAAGTCGTAGGGGGTGAAGCCCTTGGCCACGATCAGCAGGCTGGGCGAGAAGACGAACACAAAGGGCACCAGCACCTTGGCCATGCCCAGGCGGAAGGCCGTGTTCCCGGTCTTGAAGGGGTCGCTGCCGGCCATGCCCGCCGCCGCGTAGGCCGCCAGCGCCACGGGTGGCGTGATGTCGGCCAGCACCCCGTAGTAGAAGACAAAGAAGTGCGCCACCAGCGGCTCCACCCCCAGCAGGGTGAGGGTGGGCGCGGCCACCGTCACCATGATGATGTAGTTGGCCGTGGTGGGGATGCCGCAGCCCAGCAGGATGCACACCACGCCCGTCATGATCAGGGCGACCAGCAGCGTCAGCGTCTTGGGGTCGGCCAGCGAGGCCGGGATCAGCGTGCCCACCCCGCCAGCCACGGCCTGCGCCGCCCCGGTGATGATGGTGCTCAACTTGAAGCCCACGCCCGTGAGCGTGACCACACCGATCACGATGCCGACCGTGGCCGCGGCCGCCCCGACCGCCAGCGCGTACTTGGCCCCGGTGCCCAGGCTCTCCACCAGCACGGGCAGGCCGATGCGGCCTTGCACCTTGAGGGCCTTGAGCAGGAAGGGCGTGGCCACCGCGCCCACAGCAAAGATCGCGAGCTTGATCTCCTGGCTCTCAAATCCGCCGAAGACGATGAGCAGCAGCAGGGCGTGCAGCCCCGCCAGCAGGCCCCAGTGCCGCGCCGTGTTGCCGCCCACGCGCGTGGTCAGGCCCACGATGGCACAGGAGGTGATGCCGGTGAAGGCCGCCAGGTAAGGCGTGCGGCCCGACACCAGGATGAACACCAGCAGCACCAGCGGGATCAGCGTGGGCCAGCGCTGCGCGAAAGACTCGCGCAGGCGCGGCATCTCTTCGGGCGTCAGGCCCCGCAGGCCATAGCGCTTGGCTTCGAAGTGCACCTGCATGAACACGCCGAAGAAGTGCATGAAGGCCGGCACCGCCGCCGCCGCGATGATCGTCTGGTACGGCACCGACAGGAACTCGATCATCAGGAAGGCTGCGGCCCCGAGCACTGGGGGCGTGATCTGCCCGCCCGTGGACGCGGCGGCTTCCACCGCGCCCGCGAACTCGCGCTTGTAGCCCACGCGGATCATGGCCGGGATGGTGAGCGATCCGACCGTCACCGCGTTGGCCACCGACGAGCCCGACAGCATGCCGAACATGGCCGAGCCGAACACGCTGACCTTGGCCGGCCCGCCGGCGTAGCGTCCGGCCACGGCGGAGGCCACGTCGAGGAACAACTGCCCCAGGCCGATCCGCGTGGCCAGCACGCCGAACAGCACGAAGTGGAAGACGTAGGTGGCCACCACGCCCACCGCCACGCCGTAGATGCCTTGGCTGGTGAGGTACTGGTGGCTGATGAGCTGGCCCCAGCTCGAGCCGGCGTGCTTGAGCAGGCCGGGGAAGGCCGGGCCGAACAGCGCATACAGCATGAAGACGATGGCGATGACGGGCAGCGGCCAGCCCATGCTGCGCCGTGTGGCCTCCAGCAGCGCCACGATCAGCACCGTGCCCATCACCACGTCCAGCGGCAGCGGGTTGCCCACGCGGAACATCAGGTCGTGGAAGATCCAGGGGATGTAGAGCACCGAGGTGGCCACCGCGCCGGCGAGCACCCAGTCAAACCAGGGCAGGCCCCCGGGGTTCCAGAGGCTTGACGGCCGGGCCCGCTCCAGCAGCGCCGCACGGTGGGGAAACACCAGGAAGATCAGCCCCAGCACCAGGGCCAGATGCACGCCGCGGTGGGTGATCTCCTGCAGCAGCCCGAAGCCGGCCGTGTAGTAGTGGAACAGCGACAGCGCGATCAGCAGGCCGCCCACCAGCGTGGTGGCCGCAGTGCCCAGCGGCCGAAAGCGCATCTCGGGGTCGAACTTCTGCTCCAGTTCCTGGAGCTGCTTGTCGTCGGGCAGGGCGGTGGTGGTCATGGCGATCTCGAAAAAGCAAACGGGCGGCCCAGCGACCGCCCGTGGTCTCATGCCCGCAAGGGGCTTACTTCATCAGGCCGGCTTCCCGGTAGTAGCGCACGGCGCCCGGGTGGAAGGGGATGCCCGCACCCTGCACCGCGTTCTCCTTGGTGATGAACTTGCCCTTGGCGTGGCCCGCGCCCATGGCCTTCTGCCCCTCTGCCGAGTACAGCGACTTGACGATTTCGTACACCAGGTTGGCGTCCACTTTGTCGCTGGTCACCCACTGGGCGCCCACGGCCAGGGTTCTCACCGCAGCCACGCCCTTGTAGGTGTCAGCCGGGATGGTGTCAGGTGCGAAGAAGCTGGAACTGCGGCGGATGGCGTCGGCTTGCGGGCCGTCAATCGCCACCAGCTCGATGCCCGCGCCCGCGGAGGCCAGCTCGGAAATCGCACCCGCGGGCCAGCCGCCGGTGAAGAAGAAGGCGTCCAGCGAACCGTCCTTGAGCTTGTCACCCGCCTGGTTGGGCTTGATGTACTCGGGCCGCAGGTCCGAGTCCTTCAGGCCGTAAGCGGCCAGGATGCTGCGGGCGTTGATCAGCGTGCCCGAGCCGGGCTCGTCCAGCGCCACGCGCTTGCCCTTCAGGTCGGCCACGGTCCTGATACCCGCGCCCTTGCGCGCCACGATGTGCACGCTCTCGGGGTAGAGGTTGGCGATCAGGCGCAGGCCGGCGACGGCCGGCCGGCCTTCCCACACGCCCGTGCCGGTGTGCGCCCAGGTGGCCACGTCGGCCTGGGAGAAGCCCGACTCCAGCTGGCCCGACGCCACGGCGTTGACGTTGGCCACCGAGCCGGCGCTGGCCTGCGCGGTGGAGGCGATCTTGCCCGGTTGGCTGACCGTGTTGGCGATCATGCCGCCCACCGGGAAGTAGGTGCCGGCCGTGCCGCCGGTGCCGATGCGGAAGAACTGCTGGGCTTGTGCGGCGGTGCCGGCAAGGGCCAGGGCGGCGGCGGCTAGAACGAGGCGGCGGGAGAACTTCATGAGGCGATGCTCCTGAGAGATGGGGAAACCCGTGATCTTGCATCAGGCGGCATCCGCTTGAGGGCCAAGGAAACCCGCAGGGCGCAGGAACCAGCGCCAGGCCGGGACCACCTCGACAGGCCCGGCGCTGGTGTCGATCCGTTCGTCGTCATCCAGTGTGACGACGGTGCCACGGGCTATGCCACGTTCTTTCATGCCAGCAGCCAGCGCGCGCAACTCGCGTTCTCGGGTCGCGGGATCGCGCAGGCTCTCACAGGCCTGGATGAGGGCCGGTGGCTCATCAGGCGATCGTGCGATGAAGTCCACTTCGTAGCCCGCCTCGGTGCGCACGTAGTGGGCCTCGAAGCCCCGGCGTCGCAGGTACAGCAGCACCAGCGTTTCCAGCAGGCGGCCACGGTCGGCGTCCGGCCCGGGGCGGAAGGCCTGTGCCAGGCCAGTGTCGATGGGGTACATCTTGCGGGGGTTCACCTGGCGCTGGCGCTGCGAGCGGCTGTCAATCGCCACGCCCTGCACCAGGTAGGCGTCTTCCAGATGGGCCAGCATTTCGTGCAGCGCGTTCTTTCCGCAGGCCAGGCCCTGCGACTGCAGGTCGTTGTGAAAGCGATTGACGCTGAAGGCGGTGGCCGGGCCGCTGAGCAGGCGCCGGATCAGGTAGCGCAGCGCGGAGACGTTGCCCACCCCGTGGCGTTCAACCACATCGCGCAGGATCACCACATCCACATACTCCTGCAAGATGGCGACGCGTTGGTGAGCGGCCAGCCCTTGCACCTCCGGGAAGCCGCCGGCCTCCAGGTAGGCGCGCAGTTCATGCGACAACCTGGCCCGCCGCGCACTGCCAGCTGCTTCGGCCGGCGTGTCGTCCAGGGCGCGGTGCCGCAGGGCCTCGCGGAAGCTGAAGGGAAAGATCTCGGTGGCCAGCGAACGCCCGCGCAACGTGGTGGCGATCTCACGGCTGAGCATCTTGGCCGACGACCCCGTCAGCATGATCTGCACGTTCTCGGTGTCCAGCATGCGGCGGATGAAGGATTCCCAGCCCGGCACGTTCTGGATTTCGTCGAAGAAAAAGTGGCAGCGCTGCGCCTTGTTCTCCGGAAAAAGCCGGAAGAAGGTCTCCGGCAGGTGATGCAGGTCGCTGGCGCGCAGCGGTTGCAGACGCTCGTCGTCGAAATTGACATGCAGCAGCCGGGTCTTGGGCACGCCTGCGGCCAGCAGGTCGCCCATGGCCTGCGCCATGCGCCAGCTCTTGCCCGAGCGGCGCATGCCGATCAGGACATCTATCTTGCCCTGCAGCCCGGCGGGCGAGACCTCGCGCCGCGTCGCCGCCGGCAGCGGGCGCTCCTGAAAGTCTCCGATCAGGGTGGGAGCAAGGGTTTCGAGCAATTAATGCCTCCCGAAAAGAGACAATTATTCAACAAAGCATCTCTCAATGAAAGACAATTCGAACAAGGCTTCCCTGGAGCGCAGCTCTGCGACCGCTAACTGCTCGGACGAGACCCGGTCGCGCCAGGCCCTCAGCGCAGCCCCAGGTCCAGCGCTACCCCGACGAACACCGCAAACCCCAGCCAGTGGTTGAGCCGGAAGGCCTTGAAGCAGCCGTCGCGCGTACGGGTGCGGATCAGGGCGTAGTGCCAGCCCGCCTGCACAGCGGCAGCGGTGATGCCAAGCAGGAACACCGTGCCCAGCCCAAGTGCACGCCCCAGGATCGCCCAACTCAGCAGGTAGGCGGCGTAGAAGCCCATGACCGCGGCGACGTCCCAGCGCCCCAGCGTGATGGCCGAGGTCTTCATGCCGATCCTCAGGTCGTCGTCGCGGTCGACCATGGCGTACTCGGTGTCGTAGGCCAGCACCCAGAAGAGGTTGGAGACCAGCAGCGCCCAGGCTTGCCAGGGCACGGCCGCCCCCACGCCGGCCAGGCTCCACTCGCGCCCGCCCTGGGCGGCGGCGAAGGCTATGGGGATGCCGAAGCTGAACGCCACGCCCAGCACGGCCTGGGGCATGGACACCAGCCGCTTGGCGTAAGGGTAGGCGAGCGTGACGGCCAGTGCCGCGAAGGACAGCACGATGGTGGGCGGGTTGGTGGTGAGCACCAGCGCGAAGGCGGCCAGCGCCAGCACCGCGCCCACGGCCAGCGCTTCCTTCACCGACACCGCGCCCGAGGTGACCGGGCGCTGCGCGGTACGCTTCACATGGCGGTCGAAGTCGCGATCGGCCACGTCGTTGATGCAGCAACCCGCGCTGCGCATCAGAACGGTGCCCAGCACGAACACCGCGGTGAGGTGCCAGCCCGGAAAGCCGTCCGCCGCGATCCACAGCGCCGATAGCGACGGCCACAGCAGCAGCAGCCAGCCCGCGGGGCGGTCCCAGCGGATGAGGTTGAGGTACAGGCTCAGGCGGGACGGCATGTTGTGCAGGGCATGCCTCAGGACTTCGGAAAGTAGCGAACCCCCGGCAGGCCTTCAAAGTGGGCGTCCTGCGTCCACAACTCGGCGTCGTGATGCCGCGCCGTCGCATAGATCAGGCTGTCGGCCATGGGCAGGCCATTGAGCGCAGCGTCCATGGCCAGCGGCAGGCCGATCTCCACCACCTCAGATTGCTGCATCAGCGCCAGGGCGGCCGTCGCCGCTTCCTCGCCGGATTCGCGCATCAGTTTCTTGACCACTTCGTAGACCGTCAGCACCGGCACCACCAGGCGCTCAGGGGCTTCCACGGCGGGAGCGAACAGGTCGGCGCGGGGTGTGTCGGCCAGGTATTCGAGCCAGCAGGAGGAATCCAGCACCAGGCGAGCTGCCGTCGGGATGGGCGTGGCCACGGCTTGCGCGCTTGTCAGAGGGGCCGGTCAGGTTCGCGCTGGATGTCCGGGTTCAAGCCCCGGACCATGCCGCGCAGCGCACGGGCGGGCACCACCGGCACCATGCGCAGGCTGCCGTTGAAGGCAGTCACCATCAGCTTGCTGCCGGGCTCGATCTTCATCCGCTGGCGGACTTCGAGCGGGATGACGACCTGGTACTTGGAGGAGACGGTGACGGTCTGCATATCGATCATGCTAGCGTAAAACGACTTACCTATCGATCGATTGAGCCCTCATAACACCAGCAGATGCTCCGTCGTCGCGCCCCGCACGCTGCTCAGCGCCACGGCGCGGTCGAAGGTGACCAGGCGCCCGCCGTGGCGCACGGCCAGGGCCAGGAGGTACAGGTCGGTCACCTGCTGGTGACCTTGCACGCGCGAGAAATCCACCAGGGTGTCGTCACGCAGGCTCACGTCGTCCGGCCAGAAGGCGTGGTCCAGGCTGGCGCAGGCCTGCTGCAGGCGCTGGCGAACCTGCATCATCGGCAGGCCACCGCCGCGGCCGTAGCTGGGCATGGCCATGAGGCGGATGACACTGTTTTCCACCAAGGGGCAGGTGGCGATGCGCGCCTCGGGGGATTCGATGAAGGCGTTGGCCTCTTCAGAGAACTGGTGGGCATCGTCCAGCAGTGCGATCCAGACGTTGACATCCAGCAAGGCGCGCGGCGGCTGCCAGGCGTCCCGGGGCGGGGGCTCGCGGACTTCGGGGGTGGGCATCGTTCAGGGCGGGTCAGCGCTGGTGCAGGTATGCGGCGTGCCGTGCCAGCTGCTCAGGCCTTAAGGCGTTCAGACGCTCAGACGTTCAGACGTTCAGACGTTCAGACGTTCAGACGCCCTCGCGCTCCATCAGCGACCGCACGTGCTCTGCCGTGATGACCTCGTCACGCCGGGGCAGCAGAGCGAAGCGCCCGCGCAGGGGGGCTGCCGCCGTGGTCAGGGCGACAGCAGGCGTGTTCGCACCCCTGCGAACCAGTTCGGACACGGCCTCGCCCAGCGACATCTGCTGCCGGCGGGCCAGGGTTTGCGCTGCGATGAGCGCGTCATCGGCGAGATTGAGCGTGGTGCGCATGGCGCGCATCTTAGCATCAAAGTCGCATCAAAGCATCACCGCTTCAATTCAACCGATTCAGTTCAAGCCACTCAGCCCTGGCGAGGTCATCAGGGTGCCGCCTTCTGCGCCCGTGAAGCCTGGCAGGGCAGGCCAGGGCGCCGCTCACCCCTCCAACTGCTTCTGAAACACCAGCCCGGCGTGCTCGCGCAGGGCGTGGAACCGGATCTTGGGCCAGTTGTCCTGCATGGCGCGCAGCTCGCCGGCGTACTCCAGCAGCACGCAGGGGGCGTCCACGGCGTCCAGGGCCACGCGGTGGGCGTTGCCGTCGATGAAGCGCTTCAACTCGCGCTCGTCAGCGGCCGGGCCGTCACCCGTGTCGGCCGTCACCCAGCGCGCCACGTTGTAGCGCGCCGGCATCACGCGCGCCTTCACGCCGTACTCGTGCTCCAGGCGGTGCGCCACCACCTCGAACTGCAGTTGCCCCACCGCTCCCAGCAGCAGCACGCTGCCGGCCACGGGGCGGAAGACCTGGATGGCACCCTCCTCGCCCAGCTGCGTCAGGCCCGCACGCAGTTGCTTGGTGCGCAGCGGATCGGCCACCTCCACCGAGCGGAACATCTCGGGCGCAAAGAAGGGCAGGCCGGTGAACTGCAGCGCCTCGCCTTCGGTCAGCGTGTCGCCCAGTTGCAGCACGCCGTGGTTGGGGATGCCGATGATGTCGCCGGCAAAAGCCTCTTCCAGCAACTCGCGCTTCTGGCTCATGAAGGCCACCACCGTGTTGGGCCGGATCTCCTTGCCGCTGCGCGCCACCTTCAGCCGCATGCCGCGCTCGAAGCGGCCGCTGGCCACGCGCACGAAGGCGATGCGGTCGCGGTGCGCTGGGTCCATGTTGGCCTGGATCTTGAACACCACGCCCGTGAACTTGGGCTCCTCGGGCGCGACGGTGCGCTGGATGGACGGCTTGGCGCCGGGTGAGGGCGCCAGGTCCACCAGCGCGTCCAGCACCTCGCGCACGCCGAAGTTGTTGATGGCCGAGCCGAAGAACATGGGCGTCTGCCGCCCCGCCCGAAATTCGGCCTCGTCGAAGCCGGGCGCTGCTTCCTGCACCAGTTCCACCTCGCCCGCGGCCTGCTCGTAGGCCGCGCCGAAGCGCTGCGCCAGCACCGGGTTGTCCAGCCCTTCGATGATCTCGTCGTCGCCGCCCACGCGGTCTTCGCCGGGCGAGAACACGCGCATCTGGTGCTTGCGCAGGTCCAGCACGCCACCGAAGAACTTGGCCATGCCCACGGGCCAGGTGAAGGGCACCACGCCCATGCCCAGTTCGCGCTCGATCTCGTCCATCAGGTTCAGCGGCTCCTGCACCTCCCGGTCCATCTTGTTCACGAAGGTGAGGATGGGCGTGTTGCGGGCGCGGCATACCTGCAGCAGCCGGCGAGTCTGCGGCTCCACGCCGTTGGCCGCGTCGATCACCATCAGCGCGGCGTCCACGGCGGTGAGCACGCGGTAGGTGTCTTCGGAGAAGTCCTGGTGGCCGGGGGTGTCCAGCAGGTTGATCACGCAGTCGCGGTATTCCATCTGCATCACGGAGGACGCCACCGAGATGCCGCGCTGCTTCTCGATCTCCATCCAGTCCGACGTGGCGTGGCGCGAGGCCTTGCGCGCCTTGACCGAGCCCGCGATCTGGATCGCGCCGGAGAACAGCAGCAGCTTTTCCGTCAGCGTGGTCTTGCCGGCGTCGGGGTGGGAAATGATGGCGAAGGTGCGGCGGCGTTGCACCTGGGCCTGCAGAGGGCTGGACATGGCGTGTGCGGCGCAAGGGCCGCTGGGGGAAACCGGGGATTATCGGAGCCGCATCATTCGCTTGCTGGCCGGCCCTGGCGGGGGAAGGGCGCCTTGAGTCTGGTTCAGCTGGAGTGGGGGTCTCGACAGTATTTGCTCTTGAGCCGAAATTTGGCCTTCACGCCAAAAACTTCCAAATCACCGTGGCGTGACCGACATGGCCACGCGCCTCTCCCAGGCGTTCGCCTGCGCCCACGCCGCCTCCTTCGAGCCGCTGGGCATGGACGACGTCGACTGGTTCTTGAAGCGCCGCAGTTCTGCTGGGCTGGCAGCCGCGCCGACTCGGACGAATCCTTCGCCACCATCCGCGCGACGCTGGCCATCGCGGCGGCCGAAGTGGACATCCAGGCTATCGAGGAGGCTGGCGAGTTGGCTGTGCTGGTGTTCTCTCGAATCGCCACAGGTCAAGCCCGCGGACTCTGTGCCATGCGACTCCAACCCAGCTCTGATTGCTGGGCTTATAAAGACACTTAGTTGTGACACACCTACTGTTATGATGTATCTGTGACCTCTCAAACCTTCTCACTCGACGAGCTAGCAACGCTGGCCGCGCTTCCTAAGCGCACGGTGCGTTACTACATCCAGATGGGCTTGTTGGACCGGCCCGTCGGCGAGACGCGCGGCGCCCACTACCTGCCTTCGCATCTTGATGCCCTATTGCGGATCCGCCGCCTTACGGAGGCCGGCATCTCGTTGGAGCGGGTGCGCGAGGTGCTGCGGGGGGATCCTCCGGCGGTGCCGCTCCGTGCTCTAAGGCCCGGCTCGGTGGAGGTTCGTAGTCACATCTGGATTGCCCCCGGCGTAGAGCTGCAGGTCTCGCCGGATCAGGCTGATGTCTCTCCTGAAGACATCAGGAAGTTCGCCCAAGCGGTCACCGTGGCGTGGCAGCGCATCAAGGAGTAAGAGCGTGATCCACAAGCCCGCAAAACTCATCTCTGATTCAGGTGCCCCGGTGGTGCTGCGTTCGGTTAAGGGGCGCGGACGCCTGTGCGGCCTGCTGCTGACGATGACGCTGTACCAGTCCTTCAGGAACGATGAGGCGCAGGACATTGAAGTCGTTTACACCTTTCCGCTGCCTTGGGGCGCAGTCCTCACCGGGCTCGAAGCAACACTGGGAGAACGGCGCATGAGCGGCCAGGTACTGGCGCGGCAACAAGCCGCTCAGAGATACGAGGATGCTGTCGAACAGGGCGATGCGCCCGTCATGGTTGAAAAAAGCACGGACGGCTCTTTCACTGCGTCCCTGGGTAGCCTGAAGCCTGGGGAGCTGGCTACTGTCGAACTCAGCTACGCACAAGTCCTGAACTTCGAACAGGGACGGGTCCGGTTGGTGGTGCCGACGACTATCGCCCCCCGATATGGCGATGCGGTGGCCGATGGCGGCTTGCTGCCCCACCATGCGGCCCCCCCGAATCTGATGGCCGAATATGCCTTCGGTATTGAGTTGACATTGGTAGGCGCGTTGGCCCAGGCGCAAGTGTCTTGCCCCACGCACCGGATGACGCAACAGACGTTAGGCAGTGAAGTCCGGCTGACGACCGGTGGTGATGCCTGGCTTGACCGTGACTTTGTCGTCTTGATGGAAGGCCTCGTTGGGCAATCGCTGGTGGTGGCCGGGCCGGACCCGGCCTCTGGCGAAGGGCACTGTGCCGTGATCGCCAGTGTTTGCCCCCGCAGGCCCGCCCGACCCGAATCCCCGCTGGCGCTCAAGATTCTTGTGGACTGTTCAGGCTCGATGAGCGGTGACAGCATCCAGCAGGCGAGGGCTGCATTGCGTGCCTTGGTTAGCCGCCTGCAGAGCCAAGACCGGTTCACTTACAGCCGCTTCGGCAGCGAGCCTCGCTCCATCCTTTCGGCCACGCCGGTAACGGCTTCCGGGCTGCAGCAACTGGTGTCGGCTATCGATGCCACAGACGCAGACATGGGCGGCACTGAGATGGGAGCCGCGTTTGACCATGCGTTCGATCTCACCTTCCCCAGGCTCCAGGGCGGACCCGAGGCAGATGTGCTGGTCATCACCGATGGCGCTGTTTGGGGGGTGCAGAACTTACTGGCACGTGCTAGTCAAAGCGGGCATCGCATCTATGCACTGGGTGTCGGTAGCGCCCCAGCGGAAAGCCTTCTGAGCGAGGTGGCCAAGGAGACGGGTGGCGCGTGTGAGTTCGTCACACCGAACGAGGACATGGTGGCCGCGATGTGGCGTCTACTCGCGCGAATGCGCGACGCCGGCCCAGTGGATACTGCATTGCAGGTGAAACCCTCGCCGTTATGGTGCAGCCCGATGCCTCGGCGCATGACCGATGACGAGACCGTTCACGTCCACATGCGGCTCCCAGCCATGCTGGGCGGCCCGCCCCGCCTGCAATTCGATGGAAATGCGGCGGCCTACCCCGAGATCACCTGGCTGCCAGATGACCTCGTCGCGCGACTCGTGGCGGCGCGGCAGATCAGCCACACCGCCGACGAGACCCGTGCGTCCGAAATCGCCGAGCGCTACCAGTTGGTGACCGACAACACCAACCTGCTACTCGTATTCCAGCGCGCAGACGCGGAAAAGACTGATGGCATGCCGTCGCTTCGCAAAGTCCGGCCAATGTTGGCGGCTGGTACGGGAGGTTTTGGACGTGTTATGACTTCGGCTGGCCGACATACATGGCCAGAAGAAGTGATGATGCGTATTGAAAGGCCTTCTGCTAGCTCTGGAGCGCATCTGATGATGGCGTTGCGTGGGACCTTTGATTCTGAGAAATTCGATATCGCCTCCCACCTCCGCCGGCAGGAAGCACTCGCGATCGACGCTATCAGCAGACGCCTTGGCGCTGAGCACGATGCCGGCAGCGTCACCATTCAGGCTGATTCCCTGATGTCAGGAATGACAGGAGCGTTCGACATAGTCAGAATTTTCAACGGTGCTGTGCGACCGGGGCTTTCTTTCCGCCATGTGCTTCGTGCTGTTACGGAGCAGACGATTGACCCCAAGTGCCTCTCAGCTGTGGGACGTGCTGTGGCTCACGCGGGCACCCAAACCAAGAGCTGGGCCTGTTTCCTGATGTGGATACACCAAATGGGTGCGTCTGGAGCGCGCCTGAGCGTTGCAGCTTTAGACTTGGTCAGGACCCATGTGCAGGACATGGATTTACGCCAGATTGAGGCTACAAATACGGCTTTTAGTGCTCAGGTTAACTAGATTTCTATGCAGGCAGGCGCAACTCTATGATGATAAAGCCGACGATTGAGAATTTAATTGATTCGGCTCACCAAGATCTGGAGCAATGTTTGCTCTCTGGTGGTGCTTTATTCATTCTTTGGAGATCATTCAAGGATGCGGAGCATTTAAAAAGAAACTATTTGGAATCTATAGGAAAGAAATCTCTGCTTGATGGAAGACGAACCCGTAAAACGATAGATGCTCGGGACGCAGATTTTATTGACATGATTGATCGGATGGTGGCGAAGGCCGTAGAGCATCGTGAGTGGCTCAATTTAAATAATCGCCAACACCTATTACGATCGATCTTGATAACATATTGTTCGGGGGTTGAGGAATTTCTTAAGAGAATTGCTATCGCGTTGAGCTTGAATGATAATCTAAGTCACGCGGAGTGCTTCGACATAAAAGTAACGGATAGATTTTATCGAGAGGCTACCAAGAAAGTTTTGGGCGCATGGCGCCGCTACCAAGACGAAAAGCCCTCGCAGGGGCAGAGGTTTTTTGAAGACTTTGTTTATAACAAGAATCCAGATAAAGAAAAGTACAGATTTTCTCTTAATGAAAAATATTGGGACGACTACAATAGTGCTTTCAAAATAAGAAACTTAGTGGTACATGGCATTTCACATGCGCGCGAGCAAATACAGGTTGGAGAGTATACTTTTCACTGCAGCGAGAAAATTGAACTAGACGTAAAGCATACCGAATTCATTGCATATACAATATCTAAGATATTTGATCTGGGGCCGAAGCTTCATGTCCTTTGAATTCCTAATCCCACTCTTCGGAATCCTTGGGTTAGTTTATCCAGTTTATCATTACTTCGTTGGCATTAAGAAGTCTGAAGACGGGCTTAAGACATTGATCGAAGATGGCTTATCTGCTGATATCATCTGTCACTTTAAGTTGGATGGAAGTCAAATCGTATTTGATTTTAACAAGAGGCAAATAGGTTTCGCAAACAGTGAATTTCACTGGAAAGGGGAAACTTTTCGCGGCCCAAGAGATATATTAAGGAGATCAACAAAGATTAAAAATGTAAATGAAATTTCGGAGGTTAGTTGCTTTAGGAGAGTTGAAGAAGGCTCCAATTTTAAAGTTGGAACAATTTATTTCAAGTTCATACATCATGATGGCTGCGTTCTTTACCAAGTAGCTATTGGTTACAGTAGTCGATACGATGGTGATGCGGCTGAAATATTGGAAGAAAACTGGTTGAAGATGAAGACTTCCTGATCATAACTTGGTCTTGTAAAACATCCTAAACTGTCGGCCCTGGAAAAAACGTAAACCCTTGCCCCGACTGATTTTTCGGGGGCGGCCTCAAATCTGAAGTGCCGGAAATCCCAGGAAGATATCCAATGGGTTTCAGTATCTGTGGATTGTGGCCATGAAAGCTGGGAAAGGACCGCGAACAAGCGGGTGATCGTGGCCACGACACTCCAGGAGAAACCACCCGGACCTGGCGCGCGCTCAAGACAAGCGCTTCACCCCCGCCAGCTCACACGCATACACCGCATTGCGCAGCGCCGCGATGGCCTCGTAGCGGGTGAAGCTGCGGCGCCAGGCCAGCACCACGCGCCGGGTGGGCACGGGCGGTTCGAACTTCAGGTAGGCCACGTGCGGCTGCGCGCCTTGGGGCACGCTGAGTTGCGGTACCACGGTCACGCCCATGCCCGAGGCCACCATGTGCTTGATGGTCTCCAGCGACGAGCCCTCGAAGCTCTTGCGGATGCCGTCGGCGTTGCTGGAAAAGCGTGCGAACTCCGGGCACACCTCCAGCACCTGGTCGCGAAAGCAGTGGCCTGCGCCCAGCAGCAGCATGGTTTCCTGCTTGAGCTCCTGCGCGCTGACCTTCTTGCGTTTGGCCAGCGGGTGACTCTTGGGCACGGCCACCATGAAGGGCTCGTCGTACAGCGGCGCCACCGCCAGGCCGGTGTCCGGGAAGGGCTCGGCCATGATGGCGCAGTCGATCTCGCCGCTGCGCAGCATGTCCAGCAGCTTGACGGTGAAGTGTTCCTGCAGCATCAGCGGCATCTGCGGCACGCGCTCGATGGCCTGGCGCACCAGGTCGGGCAGCAGGTAGGGGCCGATGGTGTAGATGATGCCCAGCTTCAGTGGTCCGGACAGCGGGTCTTTGCCGCTCTTGGCGATCTCCTTGACGGCGGCGGCCTGCTCGATCACCACCTGCGCCTGGCGCACGATGGCCTCGCCCAGCGGCGTGACGCTGACCTCGTTGCCGCCGCGCTCGAAGATCTTGACGTCCAGTTCCTCCTCCAGCTTCTTCACCGCCACGCTGAGTGTGGGCTGTGAGACGAAGCAGGCCTCGGCGGCACGGCCGAAGTGCCGCTCGCGGGCTACGGCGACGATATAGCGAAGTTCCGTCAGGGTCATGGCGAGAGATTGTCGGTCAGTGGTCTGCGGCTCGGCATATGTCATCGGGAGGGCGCCGGCCCCTTGAAACCGCCCTGAAACCGTGCCCTCGGCGGGGCGGGTATGCTCGCGCCCGCCCGCGCATCGCACGCTTCACGTTGCCGTGCGCCGTGCCGCCCCCGACCCCTGCCATTGACCATCATGCCCCACGCCATCCATTGCCACCGCCCGGCTCGCCTGACCAGCGGCGCACCGACCGTCGCCTTGACCTGTGCCCTGATGCTGGCCTTGGGAGCCTCCACTTCCAGCGCCCAGCAGGCGCCACCTGCTCCCGCGGCGGCGCCTGCCTTGCAGGTGGCCCAGACCGTGCGGCCCGAGTTCGCCACCGCGATCAACGCCGCGCAGTCCCTGCTCGGCCAAGGGCAGGTCGATCAAGCCATGCGCAATGTGGCGCTGGCCGCTGCGCTGCCCAAGCTCACGCCCTACGAGACCATGCTGCTGGAGCGTACCCGCGCGGCGGTGGCCCAGCGGCAGGGCAACAGCGCTCTGGTGCTGCAGGCTTTGGAAGCCGCCCTGACCACCGGGCAGGTTCCGCCGTCCGATGAAGTGGGCCTGGTCGAGGCCCTCGTCAGCATCGCCTCGCGCCTTGACGAGCACGCGCGCGTGCTGCGCTGGACCGAGCGTTACGCCGCCATCGGCGGCACGCAGGACGCCGTGCGCATGGTGCGCATCCAGAGCCAGTTGGCCACGGGTGACGAGAAGGGGGCGATGGCGGCGCTGGGTGCCCGGTTGGACGCGGCGGACAAGGCCGGTCAGACCCCGCCCGAGTCGCACCTGCGCACCTTGTTGTCGCTGCAGCAGAAAGCCAAGGATGCAGGCGCGCCGCGCACGCTGCAGCGCCTGGCTCTGGCCTATCCCCGCCCGGAGTACTGGATGGACGTGGTGGTGTCGGCGGCGCGCGATCCGGCCCTCCCCGACCGCACCTTGATCGAGTTGTACCGCCTGCTGCGCCTGGTGGGCGGCGTCAAGCAACTGGAGCTGGGCGAAGAAATGGCCCAGCTGGCCGCCCGCCTGGGCCAGCCTGCCGAGGCGCTGTCGGTGCTTGAAGATGCCTTTGCCGCTGGCCAGATGGGCAAGGGAGGACAGGCCGCAGCGCACCAGACCTTGCGCGAGCAGGTGCGCAAGCAAGCCGCTGCGGAAGCTGCGGACCGCGCTGCCGCCGAGGCTGCGGCCCGGACGGCGCCCAACGGCAACGGCCTGGTGGACCTGGGCTGGGCCATGGTGGCCGGCCTGCCCCCGGGGGTCGCACCTGCGCAGGTGGAGCCGGGTCTGGCCCTGATGGAGCAGGGCCTTGCCAAGGGCGGTCTGCGTCGGCCGGTGGAGGCTCGCCTGCATCTGGCCATGGCGCAGCTCGCCGCGGGTCGTCGCGACGCCGCGCGCCAGACGCTGAAGGCACTGGAAGCCGAGGCTGGTGCTGATCCCCTGGCCACCCCGGTGCGGCTGTGGAGCCAGTTCGCCCAAGCGCCGGCCCTGTTGCCCACGCGCCAGTAACCCTGGCCGCCTGCGACTGCCGCCGTACCGTCAGGCTTTCAGGTACTCGGCCTTGGTGCTGAGCCAGCGGGCCACGTGGGCCCGTGCGGCGGCGGGGTGCTCGGCCATCAGGCGCGGCGCGATGCGGCGGGCCTGCTCCAGCAGGCCGGTGTCGCCGTTCAGATCAGCAAAGCGCAGCAGGTCCTGGCCGCTCTGGCGTGCGCCCATGAACTCGCCCGGGCCGCGGATCTCCAGGTCGCGCCGCGCGATCTCGAAGCCGTCGGTGGTCTCGGCCATGGCGCGCAAGCGGGCCTTGCCCGTGTCCGACAAGGGCCCGGTGTAGAGCAGCACGCACACGCTGGCGGCCGAGCCGCGCCCCACGCGCCCGCGCAACTGGTGCAGCTGGGCCAGGCCGAAGCGTTCGGCGTGCTCGATCACCATGAGGCTGGCGTTGGGCACGTCCACGCCCACTTCGATCACGGTGGTGGCCACCAGCACGCCCATGCGCGCGCTGGTGAACTCGGCCATGACGGCGGCCTTCTCGGCGGCTGGCATGCGGCCATGCAGCAGGCCCACCTGGCAGCCCGGCAGCGCCGCACCCAGCACGGCGCTGAGCTGCGCGTGGGTTTCGGTGGCGTTCTGCAGGTCCAGGGACTCGCTCTCCTCGATCAGCGGGCACACCCAGTACACCTGCCGGCCTTGCTGCAGCTCGTCGCGGATGCGGGCGATGACCTGCTCGCGCTTGCTGTCGGCAAACACCTTGGTGACGATGGGCGTGCGTCCGGGCGGCAGCTCGTCGATGGTGCTGACGGCGAGGTCCGCAAAGTAGGTCATGGCCAGCGTGCGCGGGATGGGCGTGGCGCTCATGGTCAGCAGGTGCGGCTCCAGGCGGGGTGGGCCGGAAGCAGGTGGGGTGCCTGACTCGGTCTCCACCAGCTTGTGGCGCAGCTCCAGGCGCTGCGCCACGCCGAAGCGGTGCTGCTCATCCACCACCGCCAGCCCCAGGCGCGCAAAGACCACGTCGTCCTGGATCACGGCGTGGGTGCCCACCACCAGGCCTGCCTCGCCCGAGGCGATCTTCTCCAGCATGGCCGCGCGCGCCTTGCCCTTGCGGCTGCCGGTCAGCCAGGCCACGGTGATGCCCAGGGGCTGCAGCCACTGCACCAGTTTGTGGAAGTGCTGCTCGGCCAGGATCTCGGTGGGCGCCATCAGCGCACATTGCCAGCCGGCGTCGATGGCCCGCGCGGCGGCCAGCGCGGCCACCACCGTCTTGCCCGAGCCCACGTCGCCCTGCAGCAGGCGGTGCATGGGCACGGGCCGGGCCAGGTCGGCATCGATCTCGGCGCACACGCGGGCCTGGGCGGCGGTGAGCGCGAAGGGCAGGGCGGCCAACAGGCGGCCGTGCAGGCTCAGGGGGGTTGCGCCTTGCCTGTCCTGCGGCTGCCCAGGCATTCCCGCCAACACCGGCGACCGCAGCCGCTGACGCGCGGCCATGGCCTGCGCCTGGGCCAGTTGCTGCGCCAGCAGCTCCTCGAACTTCAGCCGTTGCCAGGCCGGGTGGCTGCGGTCTTCCAGCGTGGCCAGGGGCAGGCCGGGCGGAGGCTGGTGCAGCAGCCGCACGGCCTCCTTCAGCGGGGGCAGGCCGGAGGGCACGGCGGCCGGCGGCAGCACCTCGTCCAGCGGTGCGCGCCCCAGCGCAGAGGTGATGGCCTTGCGCAGGTAGACCTGCGGCAACTGCGCGCTGCTGGGGTACACAGGCGTCAGCGCGGCCGGCAGCGGGGCGCCGGGCTCCACCGCCTTGAACACCGGGTGCACCATCTCGCGCCCGAGGAACCCGCCACGCACCTCGCCGCGCACGCGCACGCGCTGGCCGCGCGCCAGCACCTTCTGGTGCGAGGGGTAGAAGTTCAGGAAGCGCAGCGTGATCTCGCCGCTGTCGTCTGTCAGCCGCACCACCAGTTGGCGCCGGCTGCGCAGCTCCACCTGCGCCTCGCGCACCACGCCCTCCACCTGGGCGGTCTGGCCGTCGCGGGTGTGGGCGATGGGTTGCAGCTGCGTCTCGTCCTCGTAGCGCAGCGGCAGGTGCAGGGCCAGGTCGATGTCGCGCACCAGGCCGAGCCGCTCCATCGCCTTCTGAGGCGCGGACTTGGCACGGGGCGCGTCGGGCATGCGGCACATTGTCGGCCGCAACCCCAGCCGCACGTCTCGCGGCAGGCCCGCAGCAGGGCCGCCGTCAGTCGTGCACGATGTTGCGGTCCTTGATGATCTGGGCGAAGCGCCGTGCGTCGGCCTTGGTCACGGCGCCGAACTCGGCCGCTGACATGGGCGTGGGCTCGGCGCCGATGCCGCGGATGGCTTCCACCGCCGCGGGCAGCATGAGCGCGCGGTTGATCTCGCGGTTCATGCGCTCGATGATCGCTGCCGGCGTGCCCGCAGGGGCCCAGAAGCCGTGCGTGGTGCCGGCGTCGAAACCCTTCAGTCCCAGCTCTTCGAGCGTGGGGGCGTCGGGGAACATCGACAGCCGCTTGGGCGAGGTCACGGCCAGCAGACGCAGCCGGCCCGAGCGCACGTGCGGGAAGGCGATGCCCGGGTCCAGCAGGTAGTCGATGGTGCCGCCCAGCAGGTCCTGCAGCGCCGCGCCTGAGCCGCGGTAGGGGATGTGCACGCTGAAGAAGCCGGCCTGTGACTTGAGCATCTCGCCCGCGATGTGCGGGCTGGTGCCGTTGCCGGGGGTGCCGTAGGTCAGCTTGCCCGGGTTGCGCTTGGCGTGGGCAACGAACTCGGCATAGGTCTTGTAGGGCGCGTCGCTGCGCACCACCAGAAACAGTTGCAGCCGGGCGCCGGCGGCCACGGGCACGAGGTCCTTGTCGTGGTCAAACGGCATCTTGGGCGTGACGTAGGGCACGATCGACGCGCCGCTGCCCGAACTGCACAGGAAGGTGTAGCCATCGGGCGCGCTCTTGGCCGCGGCGTCCGAGCCGATGATGCCGCCGGCGCCACCGCGGTTGTCCACCACGATCTGCTGGCCCAGCGCCTGGGCGACGGTGGTGGACACCGAGCGCGCCACCAGGTCGGGCGAGCCGCCAGCGGGGAAGTTCACGATCAGGCGGATGGGCTTGGCCGTGGGCCAGGCGGGCGTTTGGGCGCGGACCGACCCGACGGCCCCCAAGGCAAGGCCTGAGAGCGCGGCAAGGCCGAGCTGGCGGCGGCGGATGTCGTGGCGTGAGGGCATGTTCAAGGTCTCCAGAAAACGGGTGTGGTGCGCGATCAGCGGCGATGTCAGTGGGCATTCTTGGCTGCGCACCAAGGGCAGGTCAAACCGCGGGGCTTGATTCAGGCCCGCCAAGGGCCCATTGCAGTGAAAACCCTGAGGAAGCGCCGCGACACCGGGCCCGCCCCAACTCTCAATCCGCCGGACCACAACACGAGCCCAGGGCTTGATGCGCTGATCTTGATAATTCGTGTCATGCCAATGTTCCGCGCCACTTCGCTGGCGAGCCTGACCCTGTGCCTCTGGGCTGCGCCGCCCCAGGCCGGTGCCGCCTTTGAGCTGCCCCCCATCGACCGCATCGTCGACTACCAGCCCAAGCTGCCGCTGCAGGTGGTGACGGCCGATGGGGTGGAGATCGCGCAGCTTGGTGCCGAGCGGCGCATCTTCGTGCCCCTGTCGCGCATGCCCAAGCGCCTGCAGGACGCCGTGCTGGCGGTGGAGGACACGCGCTTTCGCGAGCACAGCGGCATCGATCCCAAGGGCATGGCGCGGGCCGTGCTGTCGATGATGACCGGCGGCATGAAGCAGGGGGCGTCCACCATCACGCAGCAACTGGTGCGCACCATGCTGCTGACGCAGCGCTTCACCCCTGAGCGCAAGGCCAAGGAGATCTTGCTGGCCCTGAAGGTGGAGCAGGAACTGTCCAAGGACCGCATCCTGGAGGTCTATCTCAACGAGATCTTCCTCGGCCAGCGGGCCTATGGCTTTGCCGCTGCCGCGCAGACCTACTTCGGCAAGCCGCTGGAGCGCCTGAGCATTGCCGAGACGGCGATGCTGGCCGGCCTGCCGCAGAACCCGCATTACGCCAACCCGGTGGCCAACCGCCAGCGCGCCGTGGCGCGGCAGCAGGTGGTGCTGGAGCGCATGCGGGTCACGGGCGTCATCACCCAGGCCGAGTGGGCTGCGGCGCGCGGCGAGAAGCTGGACATCCGGTCTCCGGTGGATGTGGAGGTGCCGGCGGGACACGTGGCCGAGATGGCTCGCAGGGCTGTGGTGGAGCGTTTCGGCACCGAGGCCTACACCCAGGGCTTGCGCGTGGTGACCTCGCTTCGCGCGGTGGAGCAGCGCAGCGCGCGTGAGGCCGTGCGCCGCGCCGTGCTGGAACACGACCGCCGCACGCCCTGGCGCGGGCCCGAGGATGTGGAAGACCTGCCCGCAGGTGACGCACCGGAACTGGAGCGCGCGGCGGCCCAGGCCTTGAGGGCGCACCGCGACGACGAGCAGCTGCGCGTGGCCATCGTGCTGCAGGCCACGCCGCGCGAGGTGCGGGTGCAGCTGGCCACGGGTGAGCGCCTCACGCTCAGCGGCGAGGCGCTGCGACGCGCCGCGCCCGGCCTGGCGCCCAAGGCCCCGGCCGCGCTGGCGCTGCGGCGCGGGGCCGTGGTGCGGGTGATGCGCGTGGGCCCGGGCGGCGCACCGCCGGCGCCGGCAGCGGCGGGCAAGACCGCGCCGGCTCCGTCCGCTGGCGCCTGGGCTTTGGTGCAGTGGCCGCAGGTGGAGGGGGCCTTTGTCGCGCTGGACCCGGCCACCGGCCGCATTCGTGCGCTGGTGGGCGGCTTTGATTTCGGGCGCCAGCCCTTCAACCACGTCACCCAGGCCTGGCGGCAGCCCGGGTCCAGCTTCAAGCCGTTGATGTATTCCGCAGCGCTGGAGCAGGGCGTGATGCCGGCCACCGTCGTGGAGGATCTGCCCTTCACGGCCGCCAACGGCTGGAGCCCGCAGAACAGCGACGGCCGCTTTGACGGGCCGATGACGGTGCGCCAGGCGCTGGCCAAGTCCAAGAACCTGGTGAGTGTGCGCGTGGCGCAGCAAGTGGGCTTGGGCCCCGTGCGGGAATGGGCAGGCCGCCTGGGGCTGGACCCGCAGCGCCAGCCCGACAACCTGACCCTGGCGCTGGGCACGGGCAGCGTCACGCCGCTGCAGATGGCGCGCGCCTACGCCACGTTCGCCAATGGCGGCTGGCGCGTGGACCCGGTGCTGGTGGAGCGCATCACCGACGCCCAGGGACGCGTGCTCTTCGAGGCGGCGCCGCCCGCGCCCCTGGCCGAGGAGGCCCGGGTGCTGCCGGCGCGCAACGTCTTCGTCACCTCCAGCCTGCTGCAGGATGTGACGCGTGTGGGCACGGCGGCGCGAGCGCAGGCCACGCTCGGCCGCAGCGACCTTTATGGCAAGACCGGCACCACCGATGACGCGGTCGACGCCTGGTTTGCAGGTTTCCACCCCAGCGTGGCGGCGGTTGCCTGGGTGGGCTACAGCGAGCCGCGCAGCCTGGGCGAGCGCGAGTCCGGCGGCGGGCTGGCGCTGCCCATCTGGATCGACTACATGGCCACGACGCTCAAGGGCGTGCCCGAGGTGCCGCTGCAGGCGCCGCCTGGCGTGCTGAAGATCGACCAGGACTGGGTCTACGAGGAATGGGCTCTTGGCGGCTGGCTTGAGCGCCTGCCGGCCGAACCCGATAGGCTGCGCAGCCCTGCGCGGTCGGCTTCCGCGCCCCTGTTGCCCTCCGTGCCCCCTTCTGCCTCCGCGCCACGCCCGTGACCCACACCCTTGCCGATTTCGACTTCGAGCTCCCGCCTGAGCTGATCGCACAGCACCCGACGCCCGAGCGCAGCGCCTCGCGCCTGCTGGACGGCACCGCCCCGCAGCCGGCGGACCGCATCTTCCGGGACCTGCCCGGCTTGCTGGCGCCCGGTGACCTGCTGGTGTTCAACGACACGCGCGTCATCAAGGCGCGGCTGTTCGGCCGCAAGGCCAGTGGCGGCGGGGTGGAGGCCTTGGTGGAGCGCGTGCTGCCGGCCGCACCGGGCCAGCCCGCCACGGTGTGGGCGCACCTGCGCGCCAGCAAGTCGCCGCAGCCGGGCAGCATGGTGCGCTTCAGCCGGCAGCGTGCGGCGGGCGGTGGGGTGGGCCTCGCGCTGGGTGGTGGTGCGGCCGCTGGCGAAGGACGTGACGAACCCGGCTTCGACGCCCAGGTGCTGGGCCGCGCGGGGCCTGACGGCTCGCTGTTCCACCTGGCGTTCCCGTCCGACCCTTTCGCGCTGCTGGAGGCCTTTGGCCACGTGCCCCTGCCCCCTTACATCACCCATGAAGACGAGGCCGAGGACGAAAGGCGCTACCAGACTGTGTTCGCCGCCCGCCCCGGTGCCGTGGCCGCGCCCACGGCTTCGCTGCACTTTGACGAGGGCGTGCTGGCGGCCCTGCAGGCCCGCGGCGTGGGAACGGCGCGTGTGACGCTGCACGTGGGCGCCGGCACCTTCCAGCCCGTGCGGGCCGAGCGCATCGAAGACCACCGCATGCACAGCGAGTGGTACGAGGTGGGCCCCGAGACAGTGGCCGCCATCGAGGCTACCCAGGCCACGGGCGGACGCATCGTCGCCGTGGGCACGACCACGGTGCGTTCGCTGGAATCAGCCGCCCGCAGCGGCGTGCTCAAGCCCACCACGGGCGAGACCGACATCTTCATCACCCCGGGCTTTGAATTCCGCGTGGTGGACCGGCTCATCACCAACTTCCACCTGCCCAAGAGCACGCTGATGATGCTGGTCAGCGCACTGGCCGGGCGCGCCCGCGTGATGGACCTGTACCGCCACGCCATCGCGCAGCGTTACCGCTTCTTCAGTTATGGGGACGCGATGCTGCTGGAGCGGGCCGCCAGGGGCTGAGGGCCTGGCAAGCCTGCTGTCACCGATCAGCCGGCCCGGTTGCTTCGCCGGCCCTTGCTTGCACCTCAGCCCTTGGCGAAGTACCGCACCCCCGGCAGCCCGTCGTAGTCCACGTCCTGCGTCCAGAAGCTCGCACCCAGTTCCTGGGCGATGCCGTACATGGCCGCGTCAGCCAGCGCCAGACCGTGGGCGCGGCTGATGCGGGCCGCTGCAATGGCGCGCGCATCGGTGAAGTCCACCACGCGGCCCATGCGCATGACGTTCAGGCAGGTCTCGACCATGGCCGCGTCCAGGCTGCGGCTGAGGATCTTGCAGACTTCGTACAGCGCGATGGTGGGCACCACAAGCCCCTGGCGTGCCTGGATCACAGACCGAAACACCGGGCCATTGGCGCCAGCGGTGAAGAACTCGATCCAGCCGGAAGAGTCCACCACGTGCAGGCCGTCGGCGGCGGTGTCAGTCGAACTCACGGTCGGGCTCCTTCTCAGGCTCGATGTCGCCGAGGTCATAGCCCTTCAGGATGCCGTAGTACGCGCTGATGGGCAGCTCCGGCTGGATCACGATCTCGCGGCCCCGCAGCTCGAACTGGATGTGCGACCCCGGCGTCAGGCCCAGTTGTGCCCGCATGGCCGCCGGCAGGGTGACCTGCCCTTTGCTGGAGACCACGGCCTGGACCCGGGTGACGCTTTGGGCCGGTTCAGGGGACGGCTGGGGGGGTGTGAGGGGGGCG
The DNA here is from genome assembly GCA_044372085.1 of Rubrivivax sp. GTDB lineage: Bacteria > Pseudomonadota > Gammaproteobacteria > Burkholderiales > Burkholderiaceae_C > Rubrivivax. The sequence continues at coordinate 10,568 of JBILSM010000003.1, read as the reverse complement.
GCATCGCCCGATCTGGGGCCTGCAGCCGGCAGGCCCCCGGTGGGGCGGTGATCCTCAACGCGCGGTGGAGAGGTGGGCATGGTGGAACTCCGGCGATGAAGGAACAGGTAGGAAACGGACACTGAGTAAGAATACAGTGTAAGTAAAGCAAACACCAAAGTAAAGCGTCGGCTGCGTGTCGGACTGCTTGATTGGCGGCCTCCTACAATGCTTGCCTATGTTGCATTTCGACCTCCTGCGCACCGAGGGCCTGGCCCGTCGCGGCCGCCTGACGCTCAACCACGGGGTCGTTCAAACGCCCATCTTCATGCCCGTGGGCACCTACGGCACGGTCAAGGGCGTGATGCCGCGCAGCCTGGAGGAGATGGGCGCGCAGATCATCCTGGGCAACACCTTCCACCTGTGGATGCGGCCGGGGCTGGACATCATGAAGTCTTTCGGTGGGCTGCACGGCTTCGAGCGCTGGGACAAGCCCATCCTCACCGACAGCGGCGGCTTCCAGGTCTGGAGCCTGGGCGAGATGCGCAAGATCAGCGAGGAGGGTGTGAAGTTCGCCTCCCCCGTCAACGGCGACAAGCTCTTTCTCACCCCCGAGGTGAGCATGCAGATCCAGACGGTGCTGAACTCCGACATCGTCATGCAGTTCGACGAGTGCACGCCCTACGACACCAAGGGCCAGCTCACCACCGAGAAGGAGGCCCGCGCCTCGATGGAGCTCAGCCTGCGCTGGGCCCGGCGCAGCCAGGCCGAGTTTGCACGGCTGGAGAACCCCAATGCCCTGTTCGGCATCGTGCAGGGTGGCATGTACGAGCCCCTGCGCGAGGAGTCGCTCAGCGCCCTGACCGAGATGAACTTCCCCGGTTACGCCATCGGCGGCGTGAGCGTGGGTGAGCCCAAGGACGAGATGCTGCGCATCATGGCGCACACGCCGCACCGCCTGCCCGCCCACAAGCCGCGCTACCTGATGGGCGTCGGCACCCCCGAAGACCTGGTGGACGGTGTGGCCTGCGGCGTGGACATGTTCGACTGCGTCATGCCCACGCGCAACGCGCGCAACGGCCACCTCTTTACCCGCTTCGGCGACTTGAAGATCCGCAACGCCCGCCACAAGAGCGACCAGCGTCCGCTGGACCCCACCTGCACCTGCTACACCTGCCAGGGCCACACCCGGCCCGATGGCACTGTCAGCGGCGGCTTCAGCCGCGCCTACCTGCACCACCTGGACCGCTGCGGCGAGATGCTGGGCCCCATGCTGGCCAGCATCCACAACCTCCACCACTACCTGAACCTGATGAGCGAGGTGCGCGCGGCGCTGGATGAAGGCCGTTTCGAGGCCTTCCGCCAACAGTTCAAGGAAGACCGGGCGCGCGGGGTGGGTTGAAACCGCCCTGGCCCATCAACCGGCGTGTCAACCGGCCTTCTGTTCCAGTAACCAGCCGCCGCCGTCGAACTGCTTGAGCGCGTCGTGCAGCCATGGCAGCAGGGTGTGGAGCTCGTCGTGCAGCGTGTGCGGCGGGTTGATGATGAACACCCCGCTGCCGGCCATGCCGAAGCCGCGGGCGTCCAGCGGCTGCACGGTCAGCCGGGCGTGCACCCAGCGCTTGGACGCCAGCGCCTTGAGCCGCTTGGGCAACTGCACCGCAGGCAGCTTGCTCACCAGCGGGTACCAGACCATGAACGTGCCTTCGGCAAAGCGCAGCAGGCCGTCGCGCAGGGCGGTCACCACGGCAGAGTAGTCGCGGTCCAGCTCGTAGCTGGGGTCCATCAGCACCACGCCGCGCCGCGTCGGCGGCGGCAAGGTGGCCTTCAGGCCCTCGAAGCCATCGCTCATCCGGACCTCCACCCCCGGCTCCGTGGCCAGGTAGGAAGACAGCACGCGGTGGTCGGTGGGGTGCATCTCGAACAGGCGCAGCTGGTCCTGTTCACGGCACAGGGCGTGGGCTACCCCAGGCGAACCGGGGTACTGCTTGAGGGTGGAGCCCCCGTTGAACTGCCGGATCAGGTCCAGGTAGTCGGCCACCGCCGGTGGCACGTCGCTGCGGCCCCACAGGCGCCCGACGCCCTCGGTGAACTCGGCGTTCTTCTTCGCATAGCTGCTGTGCAGCGAGTAGCCGCCCGCGCCGGCATGCGTGTCCACGTAGCGCCAGCCCTTTTCTTTCAGGTTCATGTAGCGCAGCACGCGCATCAGCACGATGTGCTTGAGCACATCGCCGTGGTTGCCGGCATGGAAGGCGTGGCGGTAAGCGAGCATGGGGGGTGGACTGTACGCGCCCGCACGCCCCGGGGGTCCCGGCCCGAGAATGGCGTGACCCTCATCGCTGTGGGCCCTACCAGGCCCCTGCACCGCCCATGCCCACGCTCTTCGACCCCTTCCGCCTTGGCGACATCGACCTGGCCAATCGCGTCGTCATGGCGCCGTTGACCCGCAACCGCGCCCCGGGCGGCGTGCCCAACGCCTTGATGGCCACCTACTACGGCCAACGCGCCGACCCCCGCACCGGGGCAGGCTTGCTCATCAGCGAGGCCGCGCAAATCAGCCCCCAGGCCCAGGGCTATGGCGACACGCCCGGCATCCACAGCCGCGAACAGGTGGACGGCTGGCGCCTGGTGACCGACGCCGTGCACGCCCGCGGCGGGCGCATCGTGTGCCAGCTCTGGCACGTGGGCCGCATCTCCCACACGAGCCTGCAGCCGGACCGCGGCGCGCCGGTGTCCTCCACGGCCCGGCCTGCCCAGGTGCGCACCTGGATGGCGGGGGAACTCCACCCCTGCTCGGCCCCTCGGGCGCTGCGCGCGCAGGAGGTGGCCGCCTTGCCGGCCGACTACGCCCACGCCGCGCGCTGCGCCATGGACGCCGGCTTTGACGGCGTGGAGATCCATGCGGCCAACGGCTACCTGCTGGACCAGTTCCTGCGCGACAGCGTGAACGACCGCAGCGACGAGTGGGGCGGCGCGCTGGAGAACCGCACCCGGTTGCTGGCCGAGGTGGTGGCCGCCGTGGCCGCCGAGGCCGGGGCCGGCCGCACGGGGGTGCGCCTGTCGCCAGTGAGCCCGGTGAACGATTCCGGCCAGGACAGCCAGCCGCAGGCCACCTACGGCCGGGCGGTGGAGCGCCTGGTGCAGCGCCTGGCGCCGCAGCGGCTGGCATTCCTGCACGTGGTGGAGGGTCAGACGGGGGGTGCGCGCGACATCGCGCCGTTCGACTACGCCGCCCTGCGCCGCACGTTCGGCGGCCCCTGGATGGTGAACAACGGCTACGACCGGGCCATGGCCCTGCAGGCCGTGGCCAGTGGGGCGGCGGATCTGGTGGCCTTCGGCCGCCCCTTCATCGGCAACCCGGACCTCGGCCGCCGCCTGCGCGAAGACCTGCCGTGGGCGGCGTCAGACCGCAAGACCTACTACGGCGGCGGCGCGGCCGGCTACACCGATTACCCGGACCACACCGTCTTCGCCGACGGCCCGGGGGACGTGGCTGCGGGCGGTGCGGGTGCTCCGCGCAGCCCCGCGGCGGCGGCTTGACGGCGCCATCCGCCTTCAACCGCGCCGCCCTGATGCGCGGCGCCTGGCTGCTGGCCACGCTGGCGCTGGCCTGGGCGGCGGCGAGGGCGTGCGAAGCCCTGGGCACCCCCCTGCCGTGGATGATCGGCCCCCTGTTGGCCACCTCGGCTGCGGCGCTGGCGGGCGCGCCCGTGCGTTCGGCACCGGTGCTGCGCAATGTGGGGCAGTGGACGATCGGCACGGCCCTGGGCCTGTATTTCACGCCGCAGGTGGTGGCCTTGCTGCCGGGTCTGGCGCTGCCCATCGCCCTGGCGGTGGCCTGGGCCCTGCTGATCGGCTACGGCTTTTACCGCTGGCTTTGGTGGGCGCAGGGCGCGCAGCCGGGCATGAAGCGCGAGACCGCCTTCTTTGCCGCGGCCATCGGCGGGGCCTCGGAGATGGCCTTGATGGCCGACCGCCGCGGCGCCCGCGTGGACCTGGTGGCGGCCAGCCACTCGTTGCGCCTCATGCTGGTGGTGATGACCATTCCGTTCGCCCTGCAGTGGTCGGGCGTGCACGGCACCGACCTGAGCCTGCCGGGGGTTTCGGAGTTCCGGCTCGGAGGCTTGCTGCAGCTCATGGCACTGACGGGCGTGGGCATCGTTCTGGTCTGGCGTCTGCGAGGCCCGAACCCTTGGGTGCTGGGCTCTCTGCTGGTGTCCATCGCGCTCACGGGCCTCGATGTGCAGCTCACGGCGTTCCCCAAGCCCTTGTCCAGCGCGGGCCAGCTCTTCATCGGTGTGGCGTTGGGCGTGCGCTTCACGCCCGACTTCGTGCGCGCCGCGCCGCGCTGGCTGGCCGCCGTGGCGCTGGGCACCGTGGGCATGATCGTCGCCAGCGCCCTGTTCGCCGCGGCCCTGGCCGGGCTGACGGGGCTCAACCCGGCCACCCTGGTGCTGGGCACATCGCCCGGCGGCATTGCCGAGATGTGCATCACCGCCAAGGTGCTGCAACTGGGCGTGCCCACGGTCACGGCCTTGCATGTCATCCGCTTCGTGATGGTGCTGATGGTCACGGAGCGGTTGTGGCGCTGGGAGGCGCGACGGCTGGAATGAACGCCGGCTGCGGCGCGTCGGGCGCCACGGGTGGCGTTGTCGTGGGATGTGGTGGGGTGCAACCAGGAGGGCGCGCCTCAAGTCCCGCCTCAAGTCCCGCCTCCGGTCCCGCCTCAGGTCCCGCCTCAGGTCCCGCGAGCCCGGGCCTTGAACAGCTCCCGCAGGTTCACCTCGCGCGGGCCGGGCGCCAGCCGGACGCTGTCCCCCGCCTGCACCGTGCCGGGCTCGATCACGGCCAGGTAGGCGCCGCAATAGCCGCTCTGGCTCATCAGCTTCACGGCCTGCGCAAAGCCCAGGGCGGCACCGAACTTGAAGCAGGGCATGCGTGGCTCGCTTACCGCCAGCAAGCAGCCCGGCAACACCAGGCGGTCGCCGATCCACAGCAGCGCTTCGTCCAGGCCCTCCACCGTCAGGTTCTCACCCAGCAAGCCCGAGGGCAACGGCTCGTCCCACAGCGACACGCGCGCCTGGGCACGCACGGTCTGCCAGAAGGCGTAGTGCCCGGCGCTGTAGGCGTAGACCGCCTTGGACAGGCCGCCGTGCACGCTCAGGTCCGCCTGCTCGTCACCGGCCAGGCCCATCGGGCCCACGTCCACCGGCCCGGCCCGCGGCTGCTTGGCAATGGCCGTCAGCACGCGCCGGCCGTTGATCTGCCGCGGCTGCGTGCGGCCGGTGTTCACGCTCACGATCTTCATCTGGGTCGGCTCCGTGATCGGGTCCGTGAAGTCTGCCAGTGTGGCCACCCCTACCCATGTCGCAGCGTCGGCGAACCTGGCGACGCCCGTGCCTGAGCGTCCATGGGGTTCCCTTCAGTCGATCAGCTGCCCGCCCATCCTGAAGGGGTAAGGGCCAGGGTACTCGCCCACGTAGGCGGTGTGCGACACCAGCTGCTGGCCGCTCCACCAGTGCAACTGGTAGCCCGGCGGCTCGAGCACATAGTTGTCGGCGGCGTCAGGGGCCAGATCCAGTGCCACCTGGTGCGCGGGGCTGGGGCAGGTGCTGGCCACGGTGCCGGCAAAGCGGACCGTGATGGGGCGGTGCAGATGACCCGCGATCACGCGCTCGACCTGCGGGTGGCGCGCGATCACCTGGGCCAGCGCCTGGCTGCCGGCCAGCGTGAGGCGGTCCATGTGGCCGATGCCCGTGGCAAAGGGCGGGTGGTGCAGCGCCACGACCGTCGGCTTACCGGGTTGTGCGCCCAGGGTCCGGTCCAGCCACTGCAGGCGCTGCGCGCACAGCTCTCCGCTGCCCGAGCCCGGAATCAGCGTGTCCAGCGCCACCAGCCGCACCGGGTGGTCGTCAATGGCGTACTGCACGAAGGGTTCCCACTGCCGCAGGTAGGTGTGTTCGCCGAAGGCATCGCGCAGCACCTGCCGGTCGTCATGGTTCCCGGGCATCAGGTACACCGGCAGAGCCTCCAGCAGAGGCTGTATCAGTTCGCGCAACAGCGCGTATTCCTCGTGCCGGCCCCAGTCGACCAGGTCACCGGTGAAGATCACCGCGTCAGGCCGCTGCGGCAGGGCCAGCACGTGCTGAACGCAGCGCTCCAGCATGGCCGAGGTATCGACGATGCCGTAGGCCTTGCGGCGCTCGGCCTTGATGTGGGTGTCGCTGATCTGGCACAGGATCATGGCGGCTGGGTCTTCCGGGGGTTCAGGTCAAGGCACTGGGCAGTGCCAGGACGGCGGCGGCGTCCACGCAGCCGTGCACCGCATCGCCGGGCCGGAACACGCGGCGGTCCTGCACGCGTGCCACCAACTGGACGCCTTGCGCATCGATGACCAGCCGGGTGTGGTCGCCCAGGAAGAAGCTGCTGATCACCCGGCCGCTGAACTGGGCCTGGGCCTGGTCCACCAGTCGCAGGTCTTCCGGTCGGAACATGACGGTGGACCCGCCAGCCCCCAGGGGCAGCGGCACCCAGCCGCCGGCGAATCGGATCCTGCCGTCCTCGGCCTGGCCCTCCAGGCGGTTCATCGCGCCAATGAAGTCGGCCACGAAAGCGTCGGCGGGCGAGAAGTAGATCTCGTGCGGGGTGCCGATCTGCGCGATGCGCCCGTGCGACATGACGGCGATGCGGTCGCCCAGCGCCATCGCCTCGGCCTGGTCATGCGTGACGTACACCGCCGTGATGCGCAGAGAGCGCAGCAGGCGGTCGATCTCCAGGCGCAGGTCCTCGCGCAGCTTGGCGTCCAGCGCCGTCAGCGGCTCGTCCAGCAACAGCACCCGCGGCTGCGGCGCGATGGCGCGCGCCAGCGCCACGCGCTGGCGCTGGCCGCCGGAGAGCTGGTCAATCCGCCGCGAAGCCAGGGCTTCGATGCGCATCATGGCCAGCATCTCGCCCACCCGCGCCGCGCGCTGCCCAGCCGGCATGCCGCGCACCTTCAGGCCGTACTCGATGTTGCCTGCCACCGTCATGTTGGGGAACAGCGCGTAGCTCTGGAACACCATGCCCACGTTGCGCCGCTCGATGGGCACGGCAGTGACGTCCTGGTCACCGAAGTTCACCTGGCCGCCGTCGTCAGGAGACTCCAGCCCGGCGATGATGCGCAGCGTCGTGGTCTTGCCGCAGCCTGAAGGGCCCAGCAGCACGATGGTCTCGCCCGGCGCGATCTGCAGGTCGATGGGGTGCAACGCGCGCGTGCCGTCGTCGAAGGTCTTGCCGCAACCCCGCAGGGTGATGGGTGTGCCGCTCATGAGGTGGAGTGGCGGTCACGCGGGCGCGAGGCCCACTGCATGGCCACCAGAAGGGGGATGATGATGACGAAGAACACCAGGGTGTAAGCCGAGCCGACTTCGATACGCAGCGAGGCATAGGCATCTGCCAGCCCCACGGGCAGTGTGGGCGTGAGCGGCGTGTGCAGCAGCAGCGTCATGTTGAACTCGCCCAGTGACAGCGTCACCACCATCAGCGAGCCGGCCAGGATGCCCGAGCGGCAATTGGGCAGCACGATCCCGAAGAAGCGCCGCGTGAAGCTGGCGCCCAGGCTGCGGGCGCCTTCTTCCAGCGTCTTCAGGTCTATAGAGGCCAGCACCGCCAGCACGCTGCGCACCATGAACGGCAAGGTGAACAGCACATGGCCGATCAGGATGAACAGCCAGCTGCGCCGCAGCCCTCCGAAGCCACCGTAGGTGACGATCAGCGCCAGCGCGGTCGCCAGCCCGGGCACGGCCACCGGCATGACCAGCAGTTCCTCGATCGCGCGGGTCAGCGCATTGCTGCGCCGCGCCAGCACATAGGCCGCGGGAATGCCCAGCACCAGCGTGCAGGCCAGGCAGGCCAGCGCGATCTGCAGCGACATGAACACGGTGTGCCGGTAATCGGTCCAGACCTTGACCACCCAGTCCAGGGTGAGGCCACCGCGCCAGCCCGTGAAGTAGTTCTGGGTCACCCCGGCCAGCATGGACATCCACACGGGCACCACGAGAAACGCGCACACCAGCAGCGTGAACCCCAGCAGCACCCAGAAGACGGGCGGGCGCTTGACGGTCCGCCTGCGTCGCGGCATCGCCGTGTCCGGTTGCGAAGGCTGCGTCATCCCGCTGCCGCCACGGTGTTGCCCGTGAAGGTGCGCGCCAGCGCGAGCACCGCCCAGGTGATCGCGCCCAGGATGAAGGACAGCGCCGCGGCCATGGCCACGTTGGCCTGCAGTGTGAACTCGGTGTAGATCACCATCGGCAGCACGTTGATCTTGGTGGCCAGCGTGAAGGCGGTGCCGAAAGCCCCCATCGCGGTGGCAAAACAGATGGCGCCGGCGGCCAGCAGCGCCGGACGCAGCGCCGGCACGATGACATCGACCACCACGCGCAGCGGGCCCGCACCCAGCGAGCGGGCCGCTTCCTCGATGCGGGGGTCGAGCTTCTCTGCCGCCGCCATCACCGTCAGGATCGTGCGCGGTATGGAGAAGTAAAGGTAGCCGACGAAGAGCCCGACCATGGAGTAGGCGAAGACGATGCGCTCGCCGAACAGGGCGTCGGTGATGTCGGGGATCAGGCCCTGGCGCCCTGCCAGCATGATCACCATGAAGCCGATCACCACGCCGGGGAAGGCCAGGGGCAGCGTGAGCAGCGCTGTCAGCACCTCGCGCCCCCTGAACCGGTGGCGAGACAAAAAGACCCCGGCGATGCCTGACACCAGCAGCGTGCACACCGTGGTCACGCCAGCCAGCGTGACCGTGGACACCAGGCTGGTGAGGTAGCGGCTTTCGGTGAGCACGGCCCCGTAGGCCGCCCAGCCCGTCTTGCCCGATCCGCCGATCAGGAACAGGTGAGCCAGGGGAAACAGGAAGAAGGCGATGAACACCACCGCCGCAGGCAGCATCAGAGCGGCCAGCAGGCGGCGGTCGGAGGTCAGGGGCACCGCGGCAGCGCTCCGTGCGGACAGGTCAACCGACTTCCTTCTGGTAGCGCTCGCCGATGACCCTGGCCGCCGCGCTGAGCCGGAACACGTCCAGCGGCCGGGCGCGCGCGTAGTCGGCGTCGGGCAGGAAGCGCGTCTTCACCTCGGCACTCATCGCTGCCGGGAATACTGGCCTCAGGAAGGCGTTGGCCCAGTGGCGCTGGCCCTCGTCGCTGAGCACGAAGTCCAGCACCCTGCGGCCCTGCTCTGGGTTGGGCCCTCGGTTCACCAGCCCCATCACGTAGGGCAGTTGCTGGGTGCCTTCCTGGGGGATGACGAACTCCACCGGCGCCTTGTCGGTGTACTTGGCGCGGTAGGCGTTGAAGTCGTAGTCGAGCAGGATGGGAATCTCGCCGGACAGCACGCGGGCGTAGGCCGTCTGCGTGGGCACGATGGGCTGGTTGGCCTGCAGCTGCTTGAAGAACGCGATCGCCGGGTCGAGCCTGTCATAGCTGCCGCCCAGCGCCAGCGCCACCGCGATCACGCCTACCTGTCCCACGGCGGCGCTGGCAGGGTTCAGGTACCCCACCAGCCCCCTGTACTCGGGCTTCAGCAGGTCCTGCCAAGAGCGCGGGACCGGCTTGCCGCGCAGCGCAGCCGTGTTGACGAACAAGCCCAGGGTGCCCGAATGGATGGTGAACCAGAAGCCGTCACCATCCTTCAGCGAGGCCGGAATGTCGTTCCAGCGCGCCGGCTTGTAGGGCGTGAGCACGCCCGCCTCGCGGGCCTGCGGACCCACTTGGCCCCCCAGGTACGTGAAGTCGGCCACGGGGTTGGCCTTCTCCGCGATGAGCGCTGCCAGTGATTGCCCGGAGTTCTTGTTGTCGGGAGGCACCGCGATGTTGAGCCGCTGGTTGACCAGCCGCAGCATCCCGCCCCAGTCAGCCCATTCGGGAGGGCAGTTGTAGCAGATCGCCCGCTGCTGCTGGGCAAACGAAAGGCCAGGGGTTGCCGCCAGGGCCGCGGCGGCAGCCGCGCTGTTCAGGAGTTCTCTGCGCTTCATGGTCACCTCGGGGTCTGTTTCAGTAACAGCGTACCGTAGGGTGTCACCGTGACCGCCCGATGACAATGCGGGATTGCCAGAGGTTGACGCCTCGCCGGTGCTGCGTCGCGGTGAGGGCGGCCCCGAACAGCCGCTCGCGGCTGTGCGTCATGGCCGCACGCTGGTCGGTCGTATCGGACTTTTCGCCGCGGTGGCATGCCAGTTCACCAACTCCAGTCCCTCGACTCTCGAGAACTCCTCAACAGAATTTCGACAAGACGCCGACGAACCCTGGCGACCGGGCCGGGTACGGGCCGTTACGAACTCATGACAATATGCATGTCTTGCATAGTTTGATTGATCCGACAAGTTACCGGCTGATTACATTGCGCCGACAATTCGTCCCCCCGCAAGCACGGGCCGGTTCAAGTGAATGGACAGGCGGTCTCGGGCGAGTTTCCAGAGGCGGCCACATGAGGGCTCTCAGGAAACTGGCCCGAAACCGAATTTCCAACCTCCTGAAGTCTTTCCCATGAACCACCCGCTGATGTCAGGCCTGCGCCTGAATGCTCCTTCCCATGTGAAGCACGCACGGCTC
>JBILSM010000197.1:0-4247 GCA_044372085.1 Rubrivivax sp. | reverse complement strand
CGTCTTCATGTCCGCCAACAACCTGCACTACGGCCTGGATTTCTGCCCTGCGTTCTGGGACTGGCTGCTGCACAAGGGTCACCAAGGGGCCGTCTTCAGCATCGACAAGGTGGCCGATGAGATCGATGCCGGGCAAGACGACTTGGCCACTTGGGCCAAGAGCCGCGGCCCATCGTTGTTCCGGCGGACGCCGCCCACCCTGGCCGCGCAGTTTGGTCAGGTGGCCGCCTGGGCCACAGGCCAACAGTACACCCCTGCGGCCATCAACGCCTTCCTTCAAGCAGCGGACTTCTACCTGGTGGCCCACGCCCTGGCCGGCGAGCATGTGGTCGTGACGCACGAGGTGCCTGCCAACTCGCCCAACCGGATCAAGATCCCCAATGTCTGCGTGGGTCTCGGCGTCAGGTTCATGACCCCGTATCAGATGTTGCGCACGGAGCAGGCCAGATTCGTGCTGGGTGCCCGGGCATGACCCTGCAAGCCAGCTTTACCTTGCGCGGGCGCAATCCCGATGTGCTGACCTGCATTGCGAACCTGTCAAACGACGAAGTGTTCACCCCGCCTGAACTGGCGCAGCGCATGTTGGACGCTGTGGCGCAGGCCTGGGCCGATGACCACCACGGCGCCAACCTCTGGGCTGACAAGACCGTCAGGTTCCTGGACCCATGTACCAAGTCAGGCGTGTTCTTGCGTGAGATCACCAGCAGGCTCACCGTCGGACTGGTGCAGGAATTCCCGAACCTGCAAGAGCGCGTCAACCACATCCTCACGCAGCAGGTGTTTGGCATGGGCATCACGCGGCTGACCAGTCTGCTGGCACGGCGCAGCGTGTACTGCTCCAAACGCGCCAACGGACCGCACTCCATCGTCACGGTTTCGGACAGCGAAGCGGGAAACATCTGGTTCGAGCGAACCGAGCACACCTGGGCCCAGGGCAAGTGCGCCTTCTGCGGCGCCAGCCAAGCGAGCCTGGACCGCGGTCAGGACTTTGAGTCTCACGCCTATGCGTTCATTCACACCCACGACATCAAGACTCGGACGGCCGAGTTGTTTGGAGCAAGCATGCAGTTCGATGTGATCGTGGGCAATCCGCCCTACCAGCTCAACGACGGAGGATTCGGCACCAGCGCTGCGCCGATTTACCAGTTGTTCGTGGAACAGGCCAAGCAACTCGAGCCACGCTATCTGTCGATGGTCATTCCGGCGCGGTGGTTTGCCGGCGGCAAGGGCCTGGACGACTTTCGTGAGGAAATGCTGTCGGACAACAGGATCCGCTCGATCGACGACTTCCTCAGCGCTTCAGATGTCTTTCCGGGTGTTGGTCTGAAGGGAGGTGTGTGCTACTTCCTCTGGAACCGCGATCAGCCCGGAGATTGCCGGGTGAACACGCACTTCAAGGACTGGCCCGTATCGACAGCGACTCGTCCCCTCTTGGAGCAAGGGGCAGGCGTCTTCATCCGCTTCAACGAGGGGCTTTCAATCCTCAAGAAGGTGGCGTCGATCGATAGCGCAGACGGCACTTCCTTCATGCCGAGCGGCGAGCGCAAATTCGATCGCCTGGTCAGCTCGCTCAGGCCCTTCGGCTTCAGAACCTTCTTCCGAGGCAGAAAGGCAAGCAAGAAAGGGGACGTCAAGATCCATCAGAACGGAGGTGTTGGCTATGTAGCTCGCGCCGAGGTGGAGACCGGCCTGGAGTTGATTGACCATTGGAAAATCTACATCGGTCGGGCAGCACCCGGCACTGGAAACCGCGACACCTACCCGCATCGAATTCTCAGCACACCTTTCATTGGTGAGCCTGGCAGCATCTGCTCGGAGACGTATCTGTGCATCGGGCCTTTCCAGACCCGGGCGCAGGCCGAAAGCGCCTTGTCCTACCTGTCGTGTCGTCTGACGCGGCTCCTGATCCTGTTGCACAAGCCCTCGCAGGACACCACGCGCAAGGTCTACACCTTCGTGCCGACGCAGACCTGGGACCGCACCTGGACCGATGAAGACCTCTATGCCAAGTACGGAATCACCCCGAGCGAGATTGACTTCATCGAGAAGGTCGTCCGGCCCATGGATTTGTCCGATGACCTTCTTGGTGACGTGGCCGTGGATGATGCCGACGATGAGTAAGCCGGCAAGCCCTCGCAACACTTCTCCGTCAGCCATGACCTGGCCGCGGAGCGGCGAGTAATTGGCGCGGGGGCTAAGTGAGCAAACCCACCATCGAAGACATCCTGGCGCCCAAGCCCGAAGCGCGGCCGCGCATCTATGCGTACACCATTGCCGACAGCGCGCACCAAGGCCTGCTGAAAGTGGGGCAGACCACACGAAACGTGCAGCAGCGGGTGGCGGAGCAGTTGAAGACGGCGGCCATCCAGAACTACACGATTGAGCTGGACGTGCCCGCCGAGCGCGACGATGGCACCGTGTTCTCCGACCACGACGTGCGCGCCGCCTTGTTGAAGAAGGGGTTTGACAACGCCCAGTTGGAATGGATGCGCTGCACGGTGGCTGATGTGCACACCGTGTTGGCCGAGCTCCGCACGGGCCAGCGCCTGTCCGGCACGCACCACGAGCGTTTCGGCCTGCGGGCTGAGCAGGCCGAGGCAGTCAACAAGACCTTCGATTACTTCCAATCGATCTGGGGCGAAGACCCCAGCGCCGTACCGCATTTCTTGTGGAACGCCAAGATGCGTTTCGGCAAGACCTTCACCGCCTATCAGTTGGCACGCAAGCTCAAGGCCCGGCGGGTGTTGGTGGTGACTTTCAAGCCAGCGGTGGAAGACGCATGGCAGACCGACTTGGAAAGCCATCAAGACTTTGACGGTTGGCAGTACCTGTCACGTGCCACGGGTGGCGACCCCACCCAGGCGGACCGACATCGGCCGCTGGTGTACTTCGGCTCCTTCCAAGATCTGCTGGGGCGCGATGACGAGGGCAATATTAAGGCCCGCAACGAGTGGCTTCATACCTTGAACTGGGACCTGGTGGTGTTTGACGAATACCACTTCGGCGCATGGCGCGACACCGCCAAGGAACTGTTCGAGGGTGAGGATGACCACAACGCCAAGAAAGAGGCCAAGCTGGAATACGCGGCCGAACTGGAAGGCGTGAACGAAGACCTGAATGTGCTGGCCGAGCGGGAAAGCGACTTCCTTCCCATCACCACGCGGGCTTACCTGTACCTGTCGGGTACGCCGTTCAAGGCCCTGGCCACGGGTGAATTCATCGAGGAACAGATCTTCAACTGGACCTACACCGACGAGCAGCGCGCCAAAGAGGCTTTTGCCATTCGGCATCCAGGCCAGCGCAACCCCTACGCCAGCTTGCCGCAGATGCGGCTGCTGACCTACCAGATGCCGGATGAGCTGCTGGCCGTGGCCAGCGGCGGTGAGTTCGACGAGTTCGACCTCAATGCCTTCTTCGAGGCCCAGGGTACAGGCCCGTCTGCACGCTTCACACATGCAGGCGATGTGCAGAAATGGTTGGACATCATCCGGGGCGGCCACTTGGTGCAGGCTGCGGAGCTGTTGAAGGCCGGCACGCGCCCGCCTTTTCCCTATTCCGATGTGCGCCTCTTGCCCTACCTGCAGCACGCGTTCTGGTTCCTGCCAAATGTGGCGGCTTGCCACGCGATGGCGAACCTGCTGGCCGAGAAGCACAACGTGTTCTGGCACGACTACAAGGTCATCGTGGCCGCGGGGTCGGCAGCGGGCATAGGCCTTGAGGCACTGCAACCCGTGCGCAAGGCCATCGGCAGCGGGTTTGAGAGCAAGACCATCACCTTGTCGTGCGGCAAGCTCACCACGGGCGTGACGGTGGCGCAGTGGTCTTCCATCCTGATGCTGCGCAACCTGAAATCTCCTGAAACCTACTTCCAGGCGGCGTTTCGGGTGCAGTCGCCGTGGTCCATCAAGAACCCCAACGGCGACAACCCGAATGAAGAGGAAATCCTGAAGCCGGTGTGTTTCGTGTTCGATTTCGCCCCGACGCGGGCGCTGCGCCAATTGTCGGAATACGGCGTGGGCCTGTCGCCCAACGAGAGCAATCCGGAAAACGCGGTCAAGGACTTGGTGGCCTTTTTGCCCGTGCTGGCTTACGACGGCGCCCACATGACGCAGATCGACGCGGGCGGCATCCTGGACATTGCCATGGCCGGCACTTCCGCCACGCTGCTGGCCCGCAAGTGGGAAAGCGCACTGCTGGTGAACGTGGACAACGGCACGCTGCGACGCATTCTCGACAACCCCGACGCG
>JBILSM010000172.1:0-4907 GCA_044372085.1 Rubrivivax sp. | reverse complement strand
CTGCGGTCGAGCGCATTGAGGGCTGGCGATCGCTGGGCGACAACATCATCGAGACCATCATCAACAAGAGCGAGAAGGTCAAGGGACTCAAGAACAAGGCCAAGGAAGGAAAGCTCACTCCCAAGGAGAAGAAGGAGCTTTCTGCCGAGGAAAAGGAATACAAGTCCCGGCGCAAGCTGGTTCAGGAAAAGCTCATCAAGTTCGCTACCCGCATCCCGGCGTTCATGTACCTGACCGACTTCCGGGAGAACACCCTTCAGGACGTGATTACCAAGCTGGAGCCAGAACTGTTCCTCACGGTGACGGGGCTGACAGTGCAGGATTTCCATCTGCTCGTGCGGCTCAAGGTGTTCAACACCGAGCAGATGAATCAGGCGGTGTTCGCCTTCCGGCGCTACGAGGATGCCTCTCTGCGCTACACAGGTATCGACAGCCATCAGGGGCTCACCCAGTACGGGCTGTACGACACCGTCGTGGTCAAGGAGCCTGGGGCTGCTGTCCTGGCTGCACCTTGATGGCCACCATGCACGTTGAGAAGAGTCTTCCCTGTTTCATTCAACATCGTTCAGTACGGCTGCTCCATCACCGATGACCACACCGCCCCCCCGCCCCCCGGCCGTCGTCCTGCTCAGCGGCGGCCTGGACTCCACCACCGTGCTGGCCATCGCCAAGGCACAAGGGTTTGCGCCCTACGCGCTGAGCTTTCGCTATGGCCAGCGGCACGAGCAGGAACTGCACGCGGCCGAGGCGGTGGTGGCGCGCATGGGGGTGGCGCGCCATGTGGTGGCCACCATCGACCTGCGCGAGTTCGGCGGCTCGGCCCTCACCGCGGACATCGCGGTGCCCAAGGGGCGCTCGGGCCCCGAGATGTCGCACGGCATCCCGGTGACCTACGTGCCCGCGCGCAACACCGTGTTCCTGAGCTTCGCCCTGGCCTGGGCGGAAACCCTGGGCGCCAGCGACATCTTCATCGGCGTGAATGCCCTGGACTACTCCGGCTACCCCGATTGCCGCCCGGAGTACATCGCCGCCTTCGAGACCCTGGCCCGTCTGGCCACCAAGGCGGGGGTGGAAGGCTCGCAGCGGCTGAAGATCCATGCCCCGTTGATGCACTGGAACAAGGCGCGCATCATCCAGGAGGGTCTGGCCCTGGGGGTGGACTACGCGCTGACCAGCAGTTGCTACGACCCGGCCGACGATGGCCGCCCCTGCGGCGAGTGCGATGCTTGCCTGCTGCGCGCCAAGGGCTTCGCCGAAGCCGGGCTGCCCGACCCGCTGCTGCTGCACCACGGCCTGGCCTGAAGGAGCTCCCAACGGCGGCCCGCGGCACCGCCCCGACAATACCGCCTCATGAACCTGCCCGTCGCCCTTGTCATCTACGCCGCGGCCATGACCCTGGCCAACCTGTCCGTGGCCGCCTTCGGGCCCAGCGTCACGGCCCTCAATGCCTTTGTCCTGATCGGCCTGGACCTGGCGCTGCGCGACTGGCTGCACGTTCGCCTGAAGGTCTGGCAGATGGGCGCCCTCATCGCCTTCACAGGTGTGCTGACCTTCGTGCTGAACCCGGCGGCGGGCAAGATCGCGGTGGCCTCGGCGGTCGCCTTCACGGCCGCGGCGCTGGTGGACTGGGCCACCTTCCTTCGGCTCAAAGGCAGCTGGCTGCGCCGCGCCAACGGCTCCAACGTGGCCGGGGCTGCGGTGGATTCGCTGCTGTTTCCCACCATCGCCTTCGGCGCGCTGATGCCGCAGATCGTGCTGGCACAGTTCGTGGCCAAGGTGGCCGGTGGCGCGTTCTGGGCGTGGTTGCTGTCGAAGCTGGCCAAGGATGGGCTGCCAGTGCCCAAGCGCTGAGCATTCGCTCTGTCTCGTCCAACCCTCAGAGGGGACACCCCATGAAATCTCGCATGTCCACCCTGGCGGCCGCTGCCATTGCGGCGCTCACCTGGGGCGCGGGCGCCACCGCCCACGCACAAGAGAAGTTCACCTTCCTCACCAACTGGTACGCCATTGCCGAGCACGGCGGCTTCTACCAGGCCATCACCCAGGGCATCTACAAGAAGGCGGGCCTTGACGTGACCCTCAAGATGGGCGGCCCCCAGGTGAACGGCATGCAGCTGCTGGCCGCAGGCCAGGCCGACTGCTACCTCGGCTTTGACGTGCAGACCATGAAGGTGCGCGAACAGGGCGTGGAAGCCGTCACCGTGGCGGCGGTGTTCCAGAAGGACCCGCAGGTCATGATCGGTCACCCCGAGGTCTTCAAGAAGATGGAAGACCTCAAGGGCAAGACCATCCTGATCTCGGGGGACGCCCGCACCAACTACTGGCCCTGGTTGCGCAGCACCTACGGCTTGCAGGAGTCGCAGGCCCGGCCCTACACCTTCAACATCCAGCCCTTCCTTGTCGACAAGAACATCGTGCAGCAGGGCTACCTGTCCAGCGAGCCCTACGCTATCGAGAAGAAGGCCGGCTTCAAGCCCACGGCGCTGCTG
Organism: Rubrivivax sp.; assembly: GCA_044372085.1. Taxonomy (GTDB): domain Bacteria; phylum Pseudomonadota; class Gammaproteobacteria; order Burkholderiales; family Burkholderiaceae_C; genus Rubrivivax. The sequence continues at coordinate 2,418 of JBILSM010000172.1, read as the reverse complement.
CTGGCCGACCACGGCTGGCCGCCCTACGCCTGCACCATCGTGTGCATGGAAAAAACGCTCAAGGAGCGGCCCAAGGCTGTGGCGGCTTTCGTCAAGGCCTCGATGGAGGGCTGGAAGAGCTACCTCAAGGGTGACCCGACGGCGGCCAATGCCCTGATCAAGAAGGACAACCCGGCCCTGACCGACGACGAGATCGCGGTGGGCATTCGCCTGATGAACCAGCACGGCCTGGTGGCCGGTGGCGACGCCGCACGCCTGGGCATGGGCACCATCACCGAGGCACGCCTGAAGAAGACCTACGACATGATGGTGGCGATGAAGCTGCTGGACCCGGCCAAGGTGGACCACCGCAAGACCTTCACCACCGAGTTCATCAAGGACGTGAAGGTCATGCCCTGAAGGGGCTGGACTCGGGCGTCAACCGCCGCGTTTCCGGGAAAACCCGCCTGGTGGACAATCGGGCCATGCTTGCGCAACGTACCCTGAAGTCGATCACCCGCGCCGTAGGCGTGGGCGTGCACAGTGGCCAGAAGGTGGAGCTCACCCTGCGCCCCGCACCGGCGGACCACGGCATCACCTTCCGCCGCACCGACCTGCCCGTGCCGGTGGACATTCCCGTGACGGCCTTTGCCGTCAGCGATACGCGCATGGCCTCCACCATCAGCCCCGGTGGCGACCCCGGTGCGCCCAAGGTGCAGACCATCGAGCACCTGATGTCGGCCTGCGCCGGCTTGGGGCTGGACAACCTCATCGTCGACATCACGGCTGAAGAGGTGCCCATCCTGGACGGCTCGGCCGCCAGCTTCGTGTATCTGCTGCAAAGCGCGGGCATCGAGGTGCAGCGCGCGCCCAAGCGCTTTCTGCGCGTGAAGAAGCCGGTGGAGATCCGCGAAGGCGAGGGCGCTTCGCTGAAGTGGGCGCGCCTGGAGCCGCACCACGGCTACCGCCTGACCTTCGAGATCGACTTCGGCCACCCGGCGCTGGACGCCACCGGTCAGCGCGTGAGCTTCGACATGGGTTCGGGCCGCTACCAGGCCGACATCGCCCGTGCCCGCACCTTCGGCTTCACGCGCGACGTGGAGATGATGCGCGCCCGCGGCCTGGGCCTGGGCGGCAGCATGGACAACGTCATCGTCATCGACGACTACCGCGTGCTCAACAGCGAAGGCTTGCGCTATGACGACGAGTTCGCCAAGCACAAGATCCTGGACGCCATTGGCGACCTGCACATCGCCGGCAAACCCCTGCTGGCGCACTACGTGGCCTACCGCAGCGGCCACGCGCTGAACAACCGCCTGCTGCGCGCCTTGCTGGCCGACGAGACCGCCTACGACATCGTCACCTTCGAGGACGAAACCCGCGCCCCGGCCGGCCTGGCCGCTCTGGCGCCCGCTTGGTGAGGTCCAGGCTCATGCGGCCGGCCCTGGCCCAGTCCTGAAGCCTCAGTCCGGCCCCGCCATGCTGATCTTTCGTCTCATCTTCGGCCTGCTGCTGCTGGCCGGCGTGCTGTGCTTTGCGATGTACATCGCCACCGGTCACCCCACCTGGAAGCGCAACGGCATCGTCATCGTCAAGTGGACGGTGCTGGCGGCACTGGCCTTCTTTGCGGTTCTGATGCTGGAGCGCCTGGCCGTGTGGCTGTAGGCCCGCCGGGCCACGGTCAGGCCACGCACCCCGCCTCCACCGCCGCCTGCGGTGCCACTGCCACGGGTTCGGGCACGCGGTAGCCGTAGCGCACGGCGGTGAGTTCGGCCAGGATGCTGACGGCGATTTCCGGTGGGGTGCGGGCGCCGTTCTTCAGGCCCACGGGGCCGTGGAGCCGGGCCAGCACATCCTCACCCATCCCGAAGTGTTCCCTCAGCCGGGCCTTGCGCTTGGCCTGGTTGATGCGGGAGCCGATGGCGCCCACGTAGAAGGCCGGGCTGGTCAGGGCTTCCATCAATGCCAGGTCGTCGAGCTTGGGGTCGTGGGTGAGGGCTATGACGGCGGTGTGTCCATCGGGCTGCAGCTCGCGCACCACGTCGTCCGGCATGCCGGGCACCAGCTTCGCGTGGTCGGCCTGGAAGCCCGCGGTGTACTCCTCGCGCGGGTCGCACACCAGCACCTCGTAGCCCAGGGCCGCGGCCATGGGCGACAGGTATTGCGTGAGCTGCCCGGCGCCGATGACCAGCAGCCGCCAACTGGGCCCGTGGTGGGTGACGAGCTGGGTGTCGGTCAGTTCGAGTTCGTCCGCCCTCCCTGCGGGTTGCAGTTCCACCTCGCCCGTGGCCAGGGACAGGCGGCGGCGCACGCGCTGGCCGGCCTGCAACTGTTGCAGCAGTTCGTCCAGCCGTGTGCGGGCCTGCACGGGCTCCAGCACCAGCTCGATCAGGCCGCCGCAAGGCAGGCCGAAGCGGTGCGCGGCCTCTGCGTCGATGC
>JBILSM010000034.1:0-27240 GCA_044372085.1 Rubrivivax sp. | reverse complement strand
CCCAGACGCGGCGACCCAGGCGCGCAGCCGGCACACCGGCACCCACGGCCTCGATCACGCCGGAACCGTCACTGTGCGGTGTGACGCGCGGAAACGGCATGCCGCGGCCGCGAAGGTCCGCCCGTGACTTCACATCCGACGGGTTGACGCCCGACCAGTGCAGGCGCACCTTCACCTCGCATGGCCCAGGCTCGGGTTCGGGCAGGTCGCCCCGCTGCAAGACATCCCGGGCAACGCCGGTGCGGGTGTAGAACGCTGCTTTCATCGTCAAGTCGTGGGTTGGGTTTGCGCCACCGCCTGAGACTGCGCCCGCTGCGCCCGCTGCGCCGCCAGCACCTCGGCCCGCACGCACTCAGTGAGCTCTTCCTTCAGCGCCGCAAAGGCCGGGGTGGTCTTCATCGAATAGTGCCGGGGGTGTGGCAACTCCACCGGGCGGTCCAGCTTGATACGGCCCGGGCGGGCGCTCATCACCACGGTGCGGCTGGCCATGAAGACGGCCTCGTCGATGTCATGCGTGACAAAGAGCACCGTCTTGCGCTCGGCTTCCCAGATGGACAGCAGCAGCTCCTGCATCAGCTCTCGCGTCTGGTGGTCTAGAGCGCCAAAGGGCTCGTCCATCAGCAGGATGCGCGGGCCGTTGGCCAGCGCGCGGGCGATGGCCGTGCGTTGCTGCATGCCACCCGAGAGCTGCTTGGGGTAGTGCTGCTCGAAGCCCGTCAGGCCCACCTTCGCGATGAAGCCATGGGCGATCTCGAGCTGCTGTGCGCGGGGCATGCCGCGCTCGCGCAGGCCGAAGCACACGTTGTCCAGCACGTTCAGCCAGGGGAACAGGGTGTAGCTCTGGAACACCATGCCGCGGTCGGCGCCCGGGCCCTCGATACGACGGCCGTCCAGCTGCACCTCACCGGCCGTGGGCTGGTCCAGCCCGGCCACGATGCGCAGCAGCGTGCTCTTGCCACAGCCGCTGGGACCGAGGATGGTGACGAAGTCGTTCTCGGCCACGTCCAGATCGGTGGACTGCAGGGCCAGGGTGCCGCCCCCGGCACCGTCGAAGCGGCGCTCCACGCCGCGGATCTCCAGGATGGTCAACGGACACACTCCAGCCAAGCCAGAGCCACGGAACCGGCTCTGCCGGGCCGTCGGCGAACGGCCCCCTCGGGGGGTAGCGAGCGAATGCGAGCTTGAGGGCTCACAGCCTGGCCCAGGGAAACAGCCGCCGGTTCATGGCCTTGAACAGCAGGTCGCTGGCCAGGCCGATGACACCGATGACGATGATGCCGAAGATGATCTGGTCGGTGGCCAGCAAGGCCTGGCTGTCGGTGATCATGTGGCCGATGCCGCTGGATGCGCCGATCAGTTCGGCCACGATCACGTAGGTCCAGGCCCAGCCCAGCACCATGCGCAGCGTCTCGGCAATTTCGGGCGCGGCGCCCGGGATCAGCACACGCCAGATCAGCCCCCTGTCGCCCACGCCCAGGGTGTAGGCGGCCTCCACCAGATCGCGCCGGGTATTGCCCACGATCACGGCGATCATCAGCACCAGCTGAAAGAAGCTGCCGATGAAGATGACCGACAGCTTCTGCGCCTCACCGATGCCCGCCCACAGAATGAGCAATGGAATGAAGGCGCTGGCCGGCAGATAACGGGCGAAGCTGACGAAGGGCTCGAAGAAGGCCTCGATGGGCTTGTAAGCGCCCATGGCCACGCCCAAGGGCAGGGCCAGGGCGGCGGCAATGACAAAGCCGCCCACCACGCGCCACACCGTCATGCCGATGTCCTCGGCAAAGCCCATCTGCGTCAGCAGCACCCAGCCCGACTTCACCATGGTGATCGGATCGGCCAGGAAGGTCTTGCTGACGAAGCCGCCCAGCGTGGCCACCGCCCATGCGGCCACGAAGAGGATGAAGAAGGACACACCCAGCGCCACACGGGTGCCAGGGGAGACGGGGGTCAGGGGTTTCATGTCTTCAGCGCCCCCACCGGGCCCTGCAGCGCCATGGGCGCAGGGCCAGGCGGGAGCCGGGGTTCACTTCAGGAAGCGCGTGTCGGCCAGCTTGCTCATGTCGGGCAGCGACTTGATGATGCCGGCCTCCATCAGGATCTCGGCGGCCTTCTTGCTGAACTCGGCGTGCTCGCCGGCAAAGAACTTGGCGTTGGCTTCACGGTCTTGCCAGCGCAGGAACTTCTGGCTGCCTTCGAACTGCTCGGCCGTCTGCCTGACGTCCGCACCCATGATCTCGAAGCTCTTCTTCGGCTCGGCCCTGATCATGGCCACGGCATCGAAGTAGGCGTCGGTCAGGGCCTTGGCGGCCCGGGGGTTCTCTGCCAGGAACTTGGGCGTGCAGCCGAAGGTGTCCATGATCATCGGGTAGTCCAGCGTGGTCGCGATGATCCTGCCGGCCTCGGGCCTGGCGCGCACGGCGCTCAGGAAGGGCTCGTAGGTCATGGCCGCGTCGATGCCGGCGGTGCCGGCGATCATGGCGTTGGCCGCGGCCTGGGGCTCCAGGTTGACCACTTTCACGTCCTTCATGCTCATGCCGTTCTCACGCAGCATCCAGGCCAGGGTGAAGTAAGGCGCCGTGCCCGGGGCGCTGGCCGCTACGGTCTTGCCCCTCAGGTCCTTGATGGAGTTGATGCCAGGCTTGACCACCATGCCGTCGGCGCCGAAGCTCTTGTCGAGCTGGAAGATCTGCGTGGTGGCCACGCCGTTGGCATTCCAGACCACCCAGGTCTCCACCGTGGTGGCCGCGCACTGGATGTCACCCGAGGCAATGGCCAGGTGCCGGTCCTTCTGCGGGATCTTCTTGATGCTGACGTCCAGGCCGTGCTTCTTGTAGATGCCGGCCTCCTTGGCCAGGGTGAGCGGTGCAAAGCCCGTCCAGCCGGACATGCCGATGGCCACCTTGGTCTCCTGGGCGGAGGCGGCGGTGCCGAAAGTGGCCAGCGAGACGGCGGCCGAAGCGGCCAGGGCGATCATGGACTTCTTCACAGGGGACTCCTCATCAAAGTGATCGGACAGAAAGCGGTAACCGAAGCCTGGAACCATGAGGCCCTCAAGCGGCCACCCACAAGACAGGCAAACCCGCAAGCTGGCGCAGGACGCCAGCCGCTTGGCCCTTCAGGACGGCCGCCGCAGCGGCCTCGATGTCAGGGGCCAGGTAGCGGTCCTGCATCATGGCAGGGCAGCGCTGGCGCAGCAGCCCATGCACCGCCTCTAAGGGCGCCGAGCTGCGCAGGGGCCGCAGAAACTCCACGCCCTGCGCCGCCGCCAGCCACTCGATGCCCAGGATGTGGGCCACGTTGGCGATCATGGGCTGCAGGCGCCGGGCGGCGAAGGTGGCCATGCTCACATGGTCTTCCTGGTTGGCGCTGGTGGGCAGGGAATCCACGCTCGCCGGATGAGCCAGCGACTTGTTCTCGCTGGCCAGCGCGGCGGCTGTCACATGGGCGATCATGAAACCGCTGTTCAGGCCCGGGTCGGCACACAGGAAGGGCGGCAGGCGCGAGACGTTGGCGTCGATCAGCATGGCGATGCGGCGCTCGGCAATGGCTCCGACTTCGGCGATGGCCACCGCCATCGCGTCGGCCGCCAGCGCCACCAGCTCGGCATGGAAGTTGCCACCGGAAATCATCTGGCCATCTTCGGCAAACACGAGCGGGTTGTCGGTCACCGCATTGGCCTCGCGCCAGAGCACCAGCGCGGCGTGGCGCAACTGGTCCAGACAGGCACCCACCACCTGCGGCTGGCAGCGCAGGCAGTACGGGTCCTGCACGCGGTCGTCACCTTCGCGGTGCGAGGACCGGATCTCGCTGCCTTGCAGCAGGGCGCGGTAGTAGCGCGCCACGTCGATCTGCCCCGGTTGCCCCCGCAAGGCGTGGATGCGCGGGTCGAAGGGGCCGTCGCTGCCGCGTGCGGCGTCCACCGTCAAGGCACCGATCACCAGCGCGGCCTCCAGCACCGGCTCGAAACTGAACAGCGCGTGCAGGGCGAGTGCCGTGGAGGCCTGCGTGCCGTTGATGAGCGCCAGGCCTTCCTTGGCCGCCAGCTCCAGCGGCGCGATGCCGTGAGCGCGCAAGGCCTGGGCGGCGGGCTGACGTTGTCCGTCGACGATGAACTCCCCCTCACCCAGCAAGGCCAGCGTCATGTGCGACAGCGGTGCCAGGTCGCCCGAGGCGCCCACGGAACCCTGGGAAGGGATGTGAGGCACGAGGCCGGCGTTGAAGACGTCCAGCAGCGTCTGGATCACCACCGGCCGCACACCCGAGTGCGCGCGCGCCAGACTGGCAGCCTTGAGTGCCAGGATGAGCCGCACCACGGGCGCGGCCATCGGCTCACCCACGCCCACGCTGTGCGAACGGATGAGGTTGCGTTGCAGGGCGGCCAGATCGTCCGCCCCGATGCTGGTGCTGGCCAGCTTGCCGAAGCCCGTGTTGACCCCGTAGACCGGCGCATCCCCCGCCGCCGCCCGCTGCACCACGGCCGCACTGGCCTCGACGGCAGGCCAGGCGCTGGGGGCGAGCGCCAACGAGACGCCGCCGGCGTGCAGGGCCTGCAGGTCGTCGAGGGTGAGATGGCCGGGCTGGAGGATCATCAAGCGCCCGTCACCATCGGCAGGTCCAGCCCCTGCGCCTGGGCGCAGGCCACCGCATCCTCGTAGCCGGCGTCCGCGTGCCGCATCACCCCCGTGCCGGGGTCGTTCCACAGCACACGCTCGATGCGACGGGCTGCCGCGTCGGTGCCGTCGCAAACGATCACCACACCCGAATGCTGAGAGTAGCCCATGCCCACGCCGCCGCCGTGGTGCAGGCTCACCCAGGTGGCACCGCCGGCGGTGTTGAGCAGCGCGTTCAGCAGCGGCCAGTCGGACACCGCGTCCGAGCCGTCGCGCATGGCCTCGGTCTCGCGGTTGGGGCTGGCCACGGAGCCGCTGTCCAGATGGTCGCGGCCGATGACGATGGGGGCCTTGAGCTCGCCCGAGCGCACCATCTCGTTGAAGGCCAGGCCCGCGCGGTGGCGCTCGCCCAGGCCGATCCAGCAGATGCGCGCAGGCAGGCCTTGGAAGGCGATGCGCTCGCCGGCCATGTCCAGCCAGCGGTGCAGGTGGGCGTCCGCAGGGAACAGCTCCTTCATCTTGGCGTCGGTCTTGCGGATGTCTTCGGGGTCCCCCGACAGCGCCACCCAGCGGAAGGGCCCCTTGCCGCGGCAGAACAGCGGGCGCACATACGCCGGCACGAAACCGGGGAAATTGAAGGCGTTCTTCACCCCGGCGTCCAGTGCCACCTGGCGGATGTTGTTGCCGTAATCCACTGTGGGGATGCCCAGGGCCTGGAAGTCCAGCATGGCCTGCACATGCACGGCGCAACTGCGGCGGGCGGCCTCGCGCAACTCAGCATGGCGCGTGTCGTCAGCACGCGCAGCCTGCCACTGCGCCAGGCTCCAGCCCGCGGGCAGGTAGCCGTTGACCAGGTCGTGCGCCGAGGTCTGGTCGGTCACCAGGTCGGGCTTCATGCCGCCAACGCGGGCGCGCTTCACCAACTCGGGCAGCAGCTCGGCCGCGTTGCCCAGCAGCGCCACCGAGCGGGCTTGCTTGCCCGCCGTGTAGCGCGCCATGCGCGCCAGCGCGTCGTCCAGGTCCGCAGCCTGCTCGTCCACGTAGCGGGTCTTCAAGCGCATGTCGATGCGGCTTTGCTGGCACTCGATGTTCAGGGAACAAGCCCCGGCGAAGGTGGCGGCCAGCGGCTGCGCGCCGCCCATGCCGCCCAGGCCGGCCGTGAGAATCCACTTGCCTGACAGGTCGCCACCAAAGTGCTGCCTGCCCGCCTCGACGAAGGTCTCGTACGTGCCCTGCACGATGCCCTGGCTGCCGATGTAGATCCAGGAGCCGGCCGTCATCTGGCCGTACATCATCAAGCCCTTGCGATCGAGCTCATCGAAGTGCTCCCAGGTGGACCACTTGGGCACGAGGTTGGAGTTGGCGATGAGCACGCGCGGCGCGTCTTCATGCGTGCGGAACACGCCCACCGGCTTGCCTGACTGAATGAGCAGGCTCTCATCAGGCTTCAGGCGCCGCAGGGTGGACAGGATGGCCTCGAAGCTGTCCCAGTTGCGCGCGGCCTTGCCGATGCCGCCATAGACCACCAGCGCATCGGGGTTCTCGGCCACTTCCGGGTCCAGGTTGTTCTGGATCATGCGGTAGGCGGCCTCGATCAGCCAGTTGGCGCAACTGATGGTGGCACCCCGCGGCGCGCGCACAGGCCGCGGCTGGGCCACTTGATGCAGGGGGGAGAGGTCGGTCATGGCGGTCTCTTTGCGGGGAACCCGGGGGCGGGCGGCGGGAACCTGCGCAGGACCCGAATTACAAGGTCCGCGCTCGCTCCCCTAGGGTTGTACTCTAGTTGTCTAGACAGGCCTAGGCAAGTAGCATGACCCTATGGTTTCCACCAACTCCGGCCCACCGGGAGGACCGGGCACAGCGCAGGTGCCGGCGCCCTTCGCACGCATCAAGCAGCACCTCAAGGAGGGTCTGGCGGCAGGCCGCTGGCCGCCGGGCGCGTTGATGCCGTCGGAAGCCGAGCTGGTGGCGCTGTTCGGTGTCAGCCGCATGACGGTCAACCGCGCGCTGCGCGAATTGCAAGCCGAGGGTCTGGTGCAGCGCTCCCAGGGGGTGGGCACCTTCGCCGCCCCGCTGCACCCCGTGTCCAGCACGCTGACCATCCGCGATCTGCAGGAAGAGATCAGCGCGCGGGGGCACCTGCACCATGCCGTCGTGCACCTGCAGCGCAGCGAGCCGGCCCCCGAGCCGCTGGCGGCGCAGCTCGGGGTGGCGGTAGACGCCGAGGTCTTCCACACCCTCATCGTGCACCACGAGAACGGCCTGCCGCTGCAGTGTGAAGACCGCTTCGTCAACCCGGGCTGCGCGCCGGGCTATCTGCGGGCGGACTTCACCCAGACCACGCCCACGCGCTACCTGTTCGAACACACCGCGCTGTGGCGCGCGCAGTACACGATCGAATCTGCACGCGCCACGGCCCAGGAGGCCCAGCTGCTGGGCATCGCCCAGGACGAACCTTGCCTGGTGGTGGTGCGGCGCACCTTCACCCGAGACGCCGCCATCACGATCGCCCGGTTGGTGCACCCTGGCTCGCGCTACCGGCTTTCGGGAGAATTCATGCCATGACCCTGGCTCCGCACCTCCCGAACCGACCGCCCACCGACACACCGCAGGTCGAAGCACCGAGCGTCGCCCAGCACTCAGGCCTTGCCGCGCGCGCTCGATCCATCGCCGACGACGCCACGGTCCAGGCCTTCGCGGCCGACGGTGCCGTGGTGCTGCGCGGGCTGCTCACCCCGGCCGAGGTGGCCGTGCTGCGCGCAGGCATCGACGCCAACCTGGCAGCGCCCAGCCCGCGCGCCCTGGTGGCCAGCCGCCCGGACGACCCCGGTTTCTTCATCGAGGACTTCTGCAACTGGGCCGACAACCCGCTGTACCGGCAGCTCATCTTCAGCGCTGCCCTGGCCCCCGTGGCGGCGCGGCTGATGCAAAGCCGCACAGCACGGCTGTACCACGACCACATGCTGACCAAGGAGCCGGGCACGCGCCAGCCCACGCCCTGGCACCAGGACCAGCCCTACTACAACGTGGACGGCATGCAGAACGTCAGCTTCTGGATTCCGGCGGACCCGGTGAGCCGCGCCGCCACGCTGGAGTTCGCCGCCAGCACGCACCGCGGCCCCTGGCTGATGCCGCGCACCTTCATGACGAACGAGGCGCGCTGGTTTCCGGCGGGCACGCTGGCCGAACTGCCCGACATCGAAGCCGGGCGCCGCGCGCAGCCGCCCACGCACCGCATCCTGGGCTGGGCGCTGGAACCGGGCGACGCCGTGGCCTTCCACATGCTGACGCTGCACGCGTCGTGCGGGGTGGAGCCCGGCCGGCGCCGCCGGGTGTTCTCGGTGCGCTTCCTGGGTGACGACATGCGCCACGCGCCCCGGCCCTGGAAGACCTCGCCCGAGTTCCCCGGCCTGGCGGACGAGCTGCCGGCGGGCGCGGAGATGGACCACCCCTTGTTCCCGCTGTTGTGGGATGGGCGGCGGTGAGCGCCTCGGCCCCAACAGCCCCTGGGTCAGGCGGCCTTGGCGATTTCAAGGGCACGCTGCGCACCGCGCGCCTGCAAGGCGCCTTCCCTCAGCCCTGGCGCAATGGCGCAGGGGTGACGCACGAGCTGCTGGCCTGGGCGCCTGAGCGCGCTGCTGGCGCCCACCGGTTCGGCAACCCCCAGCACACCGACTGGGCCGTGAGGGTCAGCGTGGCTGACATCACGCAAGACGGGCCCTTCTCGGCCTTCCCCGGCATCGACCGCTGCTTCACCGTGCTGCAAGGCCCCGGCGTGGTGCTCACACTGCGTGGCGCGGACCTGCGCCTGACCCCGGACAGTGAACCGCTGGCGTTTGACGGGGCCGATGCGCCCGGCTGCCGGCTCATCAGCGGCGCCACGCGCGACCTCAATCTGATGGCGCGCCAAAGCACGGGTCGAGCCTGGATGCAACGTGCCGTAGCCGGTCAGGCTTGGGACCCCACCAACGAGCAGGATCAGCAGGTAGCGGGCGTGCAGGCATCCAGCCCGCAGGCCGCCAAGCTCCAGCACCCGAGCGGGCGCTGGATCTGGCGCGGCCTCTACACCCATGGGCCCGCGTGCCTGGACACGCCCGGTGGCCGCGTCGTGCTGCCCGACGCCGCGCTGCTGTGGTCCGGCACTGGGGCAGACGGCGAGGCCGAAGACACCATGACGGCGCCTTGGTGCTTGATCGACGGTTCCCAGGCCTGGTGGCTGGGGCTTCGCTCCTCTGGCTTGGAAGACGACCGCACATGAACAGCCCCACCCCCACGCTCTGGCGCCACGCCCGCCTCGCCACGCTGGACGGCCCGGCGGGCTGGGGCCTGGTGGAAGACGGCGCACTGCTCACTGAAGGAGACCGCATCGCCTGGCTCGGGCCCGATGCGCAGCTGCCTGCCCACCTGGCCCGCAGCGCCGTGCAGGAGTTCGACCTCCAGGGCGCCCTGCTCACCCCCGGCCTGATCGACGCCCACACCCACCTGGTCTATGCCGGGGACCGTGCCGCGGAGTTCGAGCTGCGCCTGCAAGGCGCCACCTACGAAGAAATCGCCCACGCCGGCGGCGGCATCCGCTCCACCGTGGCGGCCACCAGGGCTGCCAGCCCCGAGGCCTTGTTCCAGCTCGCCGTGCCGCGTGCGCGGGCGTTGATGGCCGAGGGCGTGACCACGCTGGAGATCAAGTCCGGCTACGGCCTGGACGAGGCCACCGAGGCGCGCTGCCTGGCGGTGGCGCGGCGCCTGGGCCGTGAACTTCCGCTGACGGTGCGCACCACCTCGCTGGGCACGCATGCGCTGCCACCGGAGTTCAGCGGCCGCCAAGACGACTACATCGATGCCGTGTGCGCTTGGTTACCGGCGCAGCAGGCCGCGGGGCTGGTGGACGCCGTGGACGTGTTCTGCGACACCATCGGCTTCACGCCGGCGCAGACCCGGCGCGTGTTCGACGCCGCACGCGCGCTGGGCCTGCCCGTGAAGCTGCACGCCGAGCAACTGAGCAACCAGGAAGGCGCCGCCCTGGCCGCCGAATACCGAGCCCTCAGCTGCGACCACCTGGAGCACCTGTCGGCCACCGGCGTGCAGGCCATGAAGGCTGCCGGCACGGTGGCGATGCTGCTGCCCGGGGCCTACTACTTTCTTCGTGAGACGAAGCTGCCCCCCGTGGCCGCACTGCGCGAGGCCGGCGTCTCTATGGCCATCGCCACCGACCACAACCCCGGTTCCTCACCCGCGCTGTCGCTGCTGCTGATGCTGAACATGGCCTGCACGCTGTTCCGCCTGACGCCCGAGGAGGCCTGGCGCGGCGTGACGGTGAACGCCGCGCGGGCGCTGAGCCTGGCCGACCGCGGCGCGTTGCGCGCGGGCCTGCGCGCGGACCTCGCCGTGTGGGACGCCGAGCACCCGCGCGAACTGGCCTACCGCTTCGGCCACAACCCTTGCCGCCGCGTCGTCTGCGGCGGCATCTCGCGCCCCGTGGCCCCTGCGCCGCACGGAGTCACCGCATGAGTTTCACCCTGCACCGCGGCACCACGCCGCTGCTCATCAGCATGCCGCACGTCGGCACCCACCTGCCCGAAGACCTGAAACCCAGGCTCGTCGCGCGGGCCTTGGAAGTGGAAGACACCGACTGGCACCTGGACCGGCTGTACGCCTTCGCCAAGCACATGGGCGCGGGCCTGATCGTGCCCGTGGAAAGCCGCATCGTCATCGACCTGAACCGCGGCAGCGACAACCAGCCCATGTACCCGGGCCGCAACAACACCGAGCTGTGCCCCACACGCTTCTTCACCGGAGACCCGATCTACCGCGAAGGCTGCGCACCGAGCGAGGCCGAAATCCGCGAGCGCGTGGCCACGCGCTGGCAACCGTACCACGGTGCCGTGGCCGCGGAATTGCAGCGCCTGAAGGCCGCGCACGGCCACGCCGTGCTGTTCGATGCCCACAGCATCAAGGGCGAGCTGCCCTGGCTGTTCGAGGGCGCCCTGCCCGACCTGAACCTGGGCACGGTGGAAGGCCGCAGCTGCGCGCCTGCACTGCGCGCGGCCGTGTACCGCGTGTTCGATCAGCAGAGCGCGTACACCCATGTGCTGGACGGCCGCTTCAAGGGCGGCCACATCACGCGCCACTTCGGCCGGCCCGAAGACGGCGTCCACGCCGTGCAGCTGGAGATGGCCTGGCGTGCCTACATGGACGAGGCTGCGCCTTACGCCTTGCACGAGGCCAAGGCCGCGGCCATCACGCCGCTGCTGCGCGAGATGGTGCAGACGATGATCGCGTGGAGGCCCGCATGACGCGCACGGCCCACGCCGACCCCGCAGACGGCACCCCACGTCGGCTGCACGCGCCCCACGCCTGGGTGGATGGCCGCTGGCAGGCCGAGGTGCTGCTGGAGGTGGCGACCGACGGCACCTGGGCGGCCGTGACCCCAGGCGTCACCACGCCGCCGCCGGGCACCCAGCGCCTGAGCGGCCCGGCGCTGCCGGGCCTTGTCAACGCCCACAGCCACGCCTTCCAGCGCGCCTTTGCCGGCCTGACCGAGCGGCGCGAGGGCACGCACGACGACTTCTGGAGCTGGCGCGACCGGATGTACGGCGTGGCCCTGCGCATCACGCCGGAAGAGTTGAAAGCCGTGGCCACCACGCTGTACCGCGAGATGCGGGCCGGCGGCTACACCCAGGTCTGCGAGTTCCACTACCTGCACCACCGGCCCGACGGGCAACCCTACGACGACCGCCTGGCCATGAGCCGCGCCCTGGCCGAAGCGGCACAAGACGCCGGCGTCGGCCTGACCTTGCTGCCCGTGCTGTACGAGCGTGCCGGCTTCACCCAGCCCCGCCTGCGTGACGACCAGCGGCGCTTCGCCACCACGGCCGACGAGGTGCTCGCCATGCGCGACGAGATCCGTGCCTGGGGTCTGGCGGGCGTCCAGGCCGGGGTGGCCCTCCACTCGCTGCGCGCGGCCTCACCCGAGGCCATCGCCCGCCTGGTAAAGGGCTGCGAGGGCGACCCCGGCCCCATCCACATTCACATCGCTGAACAGACCGGCGAGGTGGACGACTGCCTGCGCAGCACCGGGCAGCGCCCCATCGAATGGCTGTGCGCCCACGTGCCGCTGGACGCGCGCTGGCACCTGGTGCATGCCACCCACGCCACGCCGCAGGAGATCGAGGCCGTGGCCCGCTCGGGCGCCGGCGTGGTGGTGTGCCCCACGACCGAAGCCAACCTGGGCGACGGCCTGTTCGACCTGCCGCGCTGGCTGGCCGCCGGCGTGCCGCTGTCGGTGGGGTCCGACAGCCACGTCAGCCGCCAGTGGCCGCGCGAACTGCAGTTGCTGGAATACGGCCAGCGCCTGGTGCAGCGGCGGCGCAACGTGGCCGCAGCGCCCGAGCAGGGCGAACCTTCCACCGCGCAGCGCCTGTTCCAGGCCCTGCTCGAGGGCAGCGGTCGGGCTGCCGGCTGGCGCCGGGTCGGCCTGACGCCGGGCGCGCGCGCTGATGTCGTCGTCATCGACCGTCAGCAGGACGCCCTGGGCGGCGTACCGATGGACCACCTGCTGGATGCCCTGGTGTTCGCCACGGACCTGCCAGCACTCACGCCGATTCGCTGAGGGCTGGATCGGCGCCGAGGTGCCGCGCCCGCACAATCCCTCATGTCCTTCGCTTCCCTGGGCTTGCACCCCGACCTGCTGCGCACGCTCACCCAGCGCGGCCACCTGCAGCCGACGCCCATCCAGGCCGCGGCCCTGCCTGCCGCACTGGCCGGGCGTGACCTGATCGGCGCGGCCGTCACCGGCTCGGGCAAGACCCTGGCCTATGTGCTGCCCATCCTGCAGCACTTGTTGCACACCGCCCCCGAGACCCCGCGCCCGGTGCGCGCCTTGGTGCTGGTGCCCGCGCGCGACCTTGCGCTGCAGGTGAGCGACACCTTGGCCGCTTACGCCCAGGCCCTGGCCGTGCGCGTGAAGGTGGTCACCGTGTTCGGCGGCGTGTCGGTCAACCCGCAGCTGATGGCGCTGCGCGGCGGCGCCGATGTGGTGGTGGCCACCCCCGGCCGCCTGCTGGACCTGGTGGCCCGGCGCCGGGCCCACGGGCCCGAGCAGGCGCACAGCGGCCTGCGCCTGGACAGGCTGGACACCCTGGTGCTGGACGAGGCCGACCGCCTGCTGGAAGACGGCTTCGCCGACGAACTCGGCCGCGTGCTGGGCCTGCTGCCGCGCAGACGCCGGCAATGGCTGTTCTCCGCCACCTTCGGCCCGCAGGTGCTGACCCTGGCGCGTGACCTGTTGGAAGACCCGGTGCAGATCGGCGTCGTCCCGCGGCAAGACGAACCGGCCGCACCGCCCACAACCACCACCGCCACCGCGCCCGCAACGCGACCGCCCGCCCTGTCGGGTGCTGTCCCCCGCACACCGCCAGGGGAACCCGCCGCGACCCTGCCCGCCACCCTGGTGCAGCGCGCCATCCAGGTGGACACCGCCCGCCGCACAGCCTTGCTGCGCCACCTGCTGCACACCGAGGGCTGGTCGCGGCTGCTGGTCTTCGCGGCCACGCGCTACGCCACCGAGCATGTGGCCGCCAAGCTGAACGCCGCGGGCGTTCGCGCTGCGGCCCTGCATGGCGAACTCAGCCAGGGCGCGCGCACCGGGGCGCTGGCGGATTTCCGCAGCGGGGCCGTGCGCGTGCTGGTGGCCACCGACATGGCTTCACGTGGCCTGCACCTCGAAGGTCTGCCTGCGGTGCTGAACTACGATCTGGCGCGCTCGCCGGCCACGCACATCCACCGCGTGGGCCGCACCGCGCGCCAGGGAAGCGCGGGGGTGGCAGTGAGTTTCATCGCCGTCGACGACCCCGCCCAGGAAGCGCACTTCCGCCTGATCGAAAAGCGCCAGGGCCAGCGCGTGGAGCGCGAGCAGGTGCCGGGCTTCGAGCCCGTCGCCCCCCAGGCCCACAGCGAGCCGGATCCCACGCGCACGGCTGCCGACGACCTCCCGCGCAAGGGCCTGGACCCGCACGGCGGCCTCAAGGGCCGGCGCAAGAGCCGCAAGGACAAGCTGCGCGAAGCGGCCACACCACCCCAGAGACACACCGGCACCGCCCCATGACCCCAACCCACCCGCCGTCAGGCCCCGCGCCGGCCGACCTGGACTTCGCCCGCCTGCCCCTGGCCCCGCACGTCCTGGCCAACCTGGAAAGCCTGGGGTACACCCAGATGACGCCGATCCAGGCGGCCACCTTGCCGCTGGCCCTGGCTGGGCGCGACCTGATCGCCCAGGCCCGCACGGGCAGCGGCAAGACCGCGGCCTTCGCCCTGGCCCTGCTGGCCAGACTCAACCCGCGGCGCTTTGCGGTGCAGACCCTGGTGCTGTGCCCCACGCGCGAGCTGGCCGATCAGGTCACGCAGGACATTCGCCGCCTGGCCCGCGCCGAAGACTCCATCAAGGTGCTCACGCTGTGCGGCGGCGCCACCCTACGCCCGCAGATCGCCAGCCTGGAGCATGGCGCGCACATCGTGGTGGGCACGCCTGGCCGCATCCTGGACCACCTGGAGCGCCAGACCCTGAACCTGGAGGCGCTGAACACCCTGGTGCTGGACGAGGCCGACCGCATGCTGGACATGGGCTTTGCCGACGACATCGCCCAGGTGGTGCGGCAGTGCCCGCGCGAGCGCCAGACCCTGCTGTTCTCAGCCACGTACCCCGAGGGCGTGATGGCCCTGGGCGCCAAGCACATGCGCGAGCCGCAGATCGTGCAACTTCAGGAAAAGCACGCGCCGCAGACCATCCGCCAGCGCTTCTACGAGGTGCGCGAAGACGAGCGCCTGCACGCCGTGGGCCTGCTGCTGAACCACTTCCGCCCGGTGTCGACGCTCGCCTTCTGCAACACCAAGCAGCAGTGCCGCGATCTGGTGGCCGTGCTGCAGGCCCAGGGCCTGGTGGCGCTGGAACTGCATGGCGATCTGGACCAGCGCGAACGCGACCAGGTGCTGGTGCAGTTCGCGCAGCGCAGCGCCAGCGTGCTGGTGGCCACCGACCTGGCCGCCCGCGGCCTGGACTTGAGCCAGCTCGAAGCCGTCATCAACGTGGACATCTCGCCCGAGGTGGCCGTGCACACGCACCGCATCGGGCGCGTGGGGCGGCTGGGTCAGGGCGCGGCTGGCGCCGGAAGCGCTGCCGGCGCGCCGGGCTCGTCTGAGCCAGGCGCGGCCTCAGCCGTCACCACGGCTTCAGGCTGGGCCTTCAGCCTGGCCAGCATGGAGGAGATGGGCCGCGTGGGGCGCATCGAGGCGGCACAAGGCTCGGAAGTGGCCTGGCACCCCTTGAGCGAACTCACCGCCCCGCCCGGCAGCGCCCACGCCGGTCCGCTGCGCCCCCCCATGACCACCCTGCAGATGCTGGGCGGGCGCAAGGAGAAGATCCGCGCCGGCGATGTGCTGGGCGCGCTGACCAAGGACATGGGCTTTGACGGCGCGCAGATCGGCAAGATCAGCATCAATGAGTGGTCCACCTACATCGCCGTGGAACGGGCCATCGCCCAGGACGTGCTGCGCCGCCTGAACGCGGGCAAGGTCAAGGGCCGCAGCGTGAAGGTGCGCATGCTTTGAGGCCCTGCACCCCCCGCCATGAGCTAATCGAAGGGTCGCCCTGGGCCCGTCGCGGGGCCTCAACGGGTCAACAGCCTGGCCGCTAGTGCGCCCCAGCCACGGACCCTCAGTCGGCCGTCGCCCCGGAATCCTTCACCACCTTCGCCCACTTCGCGATCTCGGCGGCCTGGAAGCGCGTGAGTTCCTCGGGCGTGGACAGCCAGGTGTCCAGCCCGAGCGACTTCAGCTTGGCCTGCACATCCGGCAGGTTGAACACGCGGTGGATCTCCTGGTTCAGCCGCGCCACCACCTCCTTGGGGGTGCCGGCCGGGGCGAAGACGGCGAACCAGCTGGTGGCCTCGAAGCCAGGCACCGTCTCGGCCACGGTGGGCACATCCGGCGCGGCCGGGGAGCGCTTGGCCCCCGTCTGTGCCAGGGCGCGGATCTTGCCCTCCCGCGCCATCGGCAGCGCGGAGGGCATGTTGTCGAACATGAGCTGGATCTGCCCGCCCACCAGATCGGGAATGGCGAACTGCCGGCCCTTGTAGGGCACGTGGGTCATGGTGGTGCCGGTGAGCGACTTGAAGAGTTCGCCCGAAACATGCACCGAGGAGCCGATGCCCGGCGAGCCGAAGCTCAGCTTGTTGGGGTTGGCCTTGAGGTGGGCGATGAACTCGGCCACGTTGCGCGCGGGCACGTCGTTGTTCACCACCAGCAGGTTGGGCGTGCTGGCCACATGCGACACAGGCACGAAATCCTTCACCATGTCATAGGGCATCTTCTTGTACAGCGCCCCGTTGATGGAGTGCGTGCCCACGGTGGCCATCACCAGCATGTGACCATCCGGCGGTGCCTTGGCCACCGCTTCGGCGCCGATGTTGCCGCCGGCCCCGGGCCGGTTGTCCACCACCACCGGCTGGCCCAGGTTGGCCTTTTCCGAGAAGGTGCGCGCCAGGATGTCCGGGGCGCCGCCGGGCGGAAAGGTCACCACCAGCCGAATGGGCTGGCGCGGGAAGGCCTGCTGGGCCAGGGCCAGCGGTGCGGCCAGACACCACCCGGCCGCCAGGGCCGCCACCACATACAGCGCCTTGCGGCGCGGTGCCTGTTGCGCGGGAGCGGGATGTCTGCAGGTCAGTCGCGGCATGGGGGGTCTCCTGTCGTCAGGCCGGTACGGCCCAGTGGTCTGATGCCCCCAGTCGAGCACAAACGTCCGCGCTTGCCTACCGGGCGGACCCGGGGTGGGCCCGGGGTGGACCCGAAAACCCTGCGCCCCGTGCGCGCGCGCAACCCGTCACCGGTGCCGGCAGGCGAAGCTGTGCGTGCGCGGTCGGCACACCGCATCCCGCAGCCCACTCCACTCTCTCCTTGAAGGAATTTCCCATGGAAGCGAACACCCGCACCCAGCACAGCGGCGGCAGCCAGGACAGCAGCCACCAGTTGCGCCACATGGTCGACGAGATCGACACCTACCTGCGCTCGGCCGCCGACAGCGGCGACCAGAAATTCAACGCCGTGCGCGACCGCCTGTCGCAACAGGTGCAAGAGATGCGTTCCCAGCTCGACGAACTGAACCAGGCGACGCTGGAGCGGGTCAAGCGTGCGGCCCAACAGGCCGACCAGTCGGTGCAATCGCACCCCTACGCCGCCATGGGCGTCGCGGCGGCCACAGGCCTGCTGATCGGCTTTCTGGCCTCGCGGCGCTGAAGACCTTGGCCGGTCCATCCGCCTCGGGTCGGTGCGGGCACCGCTGCCGGCGGCCTGGCCGCAACCCGGCGCCCTGCGCAGGAGGACGCGCGTGAGCGTGGTGCGTACCCTGCGCCAGTTGCTGGGCGGGGCGGCCGGCATCGCCGCCACGCGGCTGGAGTTGGTGCTGCTGGAGATTGAGCAGGAACGGCTGCAGCTTGCGCGGCTGTGGATTCGGGCCGCGCTCACCCTGTTCCTGCTCTTCACCGGCACCGTCCTTTGCGTCAGTGGGTTGCTGCTGTGGGCGCCGCCAGAGCAGCGAGCGGCCGTGGCGGGGGTGCTGGCGCTGGGTTTTCTGGTGGCCGCCCTGGTCGCGGGCTTCAGTTGGCTGCGCCTGGCCCGGGCCCGGCGACCCCTGATGGCGGGCCTACTGAAGGACCTGCAGGGGGTTCAGCGCGGCCTTCGCGGTCGGACCGACGGCCGCTGAGCGCTGCCGTTCAGCTCAGCACCACCAGGGCCATCGTCTCCTTGACCTCCTCCATCACCACGTAGCTATGCGACTGGCACGGCACGGGGATGCGCTTGAGGATGTCACCCAGCAGGTTGCGGTACTCGGCCATCTGCGACAACCGCGCCTTGACCAGGTAATCGAAGCTGCCGGAGACCAGGTGGCACTCCATCACCTCAGGCATGTGCAGCAAGGCCTTGCGCACCTCATCGAACACGTCGCCAGACTTGGCCGAGAGGGTGATCTCCACGAACACCAGCAGCGTGCGCCCCAGGGCCTTGGGGTCGACGCGGGCGTGATAGCCCGTGATGACGCCGCTGCGCTCCATGCGCCGCACCCGCTCGGCGCAAGGCGAAGTGGACAAGCCGATGCGTTCGCCCAACTCCGTCATGGAGATGCGGCCCTCGCGCTGCAGGATGTCCAGGATGCGGCGGTCGATACGGTCGAGTTCAGCCATGGTCAGGAAAAGTTTCGGGGGAAGGAAGGCACCAGAGCCCGACTTCGATCGACTTTACTGCTCTACATCATAAATTCCAAAAAGTTTGCTGCTTTCCAATCCATAAACTTCATATTCAAACGGTCAATTTCGTGTCTCACCAGAGATTCAAGAGGAGTTTGCATGAAGGTCATCGTCCTGGGCAGCGGCGTCATCGGCACCACCACCGCCTACTACCTGGCCCGTGCCGGGGCACAAGTCACCGTCCTGGACCGCCAGCCCGGCGCCGCCCAGGAGACCAGCTTCGCCAACGCCGGTCAGGTCTCGCCGGGCTACTCCACGCCCTGGGCGGCCCCGGGCATCCCCTTCAAGGCCTTGAAGTGGATGTTCCAGCGGCACGCGCCGCTGGCCATTCGCCCGGACGGCAGCCTGTTCCAGTTGCGCTGGATGGCGCAGATGCTGCGCCACTGCACGGCGGACAACTACGCCATCAACAAGGAACGCCTGATGCGCGTGGCCGGCTACAGCCGCGACTGCCTGCGCCAATTGCGCCAGGACATCGGCATCGAGTACGACCAGCGCACTGGCGGCACGCTGCAGGTCTTCCGCACCCAGGCGCAAATGGACGCCGTGGGACGTGACACCGCCGTGCTGAAGGACTGTGGCGTGGACTTCGAGGTACTGGACCGTGACGGTCTGGCCCGCGTCGAGCCCGGCCTGGCCCGCGCCCGCGAGCGCCTGTGCGGCGGCCTGCGGCTGCCCGGCGACGAGACCGGCGACTGCCACCTGTTCACCCGCCGCCTGGCACAGGAAGCCCAGCGCCTGGGCGTGGAGTTCCGCTTCAGCACGCCTGTGAAGCGGCTGCTGACCAGCGGCCATGCCGTCACGGGCGTGGAGCTCTTCGGGCCTGACGGCAGCCCCGGACAGGTGATGTCGGCCAACCGCGTGGTGCTGGCGCTGGGCAGCTATTCCCGGACGATGCTGCAGCCGCTGGGGCTGGACCTGCCCGTCTACCCCGTCAAGGGCTACTCGCTGACCATCCCGCTGCGAGACGAAGCCCTCGCTCCGCAGTCCACCGTGCTGGACGAGACTTACAAGATCGCGCTCACACGGCTGGGCAACCGCATCCGGGTGGGCGGCATGGCCGAGCTGGGGGGCTTCGACCTGCGTCTGAACCCGCGCCGGCGCGCGACGCTGGAGATGGTGACGCAGGACCTGTTCCCGGGCGGCGACCTGCCGCGCGCGGAGTTCTGGACCGGCCTGCGCCCCATGACGCCGGACAGCACGCCCGTCATCGGCGCCACGCGCTGGTCACACCTGTTCCTGAACACGGGCCACGGCACCCTGGGCTGGACCATGGCCTGCGGCAGCGCTCGCGTGACGGCCGACCTGGTCCTGGGCCGTCCGGCCGACATCCGCACCGACGACCTCGGCCTGCATCGGTATGCGCTCGCCGGGCGCCGCGGGCTTGCTATGCTTCCGGCTCTGCCTTCCACCTGAGCATCTGCCATGAAACACCGCCGACGCTCTCTTACCGTGGCGGGATTGGCGGGATGGGCAGGACTGGCAGGGTCCCTCCCGCTGCGATTGAGGGCCCAGGGCGGCGCTGTCTACCGCTTCTCGCCCGTCAACCAGTACGGCATCGAACTCACCGCCCGATACTGGAACCCCATCATCGAGTACGTTTCCAGCAAGAGCGGCGTGCGCCTGGAGCTGAAGATCGGCCGCACCTCGGCCGAAACCACAGCCTACGTGCTGGCCAATGAGGTGGAGTTCATCTTCTCCAACCACATGTTCAGCCCGGAGCGGGAGCAGCTCGGCTGGAAGGTCATCGCGCGGCGCCAGACGACCCCCCTTCAGAGCCAGATCGTGGTCCTGGCAGAGTCACGCATCCAGAAGCTGGAGCAACTGGAGGGTCAGGCCGTGGCCTTTCCGGGGCCCGAGGCGACGGTGGCCTACAAGTTCTCCTACGCCCAGTTGATCAAGCGCAACATCAACGTTCAGGTCGTCTTTGGCGGCAACATGGACGGCGCCTTTGCCCAGCTGGCCAGTGGCAAGGTGGCGGCTGCGGGCACCCACTCGCAGCTGTCCGAAGGCTGGTCCAAGCGCGAGGGCCGCAAGGTACGGGCCCTGTGGAATTCCGAGCCGCTGCACGATCTGGCGGTGATGGTGGCGCGCAAGGTGCCGCAGGCCGATGCCGAGGCCGTGGGGCGGGCCTTCGTCGGCATGCTGGCCGACCCCGCCGGCCAGCGCATCCTGGCCACCGTGGGGGACGTCGTGAAGCTGCCGGCCACCGCGGGCTTCGTGGCCTCCAACGGCTCGGAGTACGGTCCTTACCGTCAGTTCTTCGCGACGGCCCCTGCGCAAGTGCGTTGACAGGACGCGAGCCTTGAGCGTGAAGAAAGCCTGGGACGGCGTGGCCACTGCACGGGGCTCGCTGTGGCCGCAGTCGCTGACGAACCGGGTCTTTGCGCTCTACGCCGTCACCCTGGTCACGTTCATCAGCGTGGGACTCGTCGTGTTCCTGGGTCATCAGGTCCGGCAGCAGATCGAGGAAACACAGCGGTCCTCGGTGATGCTCATGGAGGTCGTGGCGCAGGCGGTGCAGGACAGCGTGGTCATCGGCGACTACGACACGGTGCGCAAGACGCTGGACCGCGCCGTGCAGGGGTCGGTCTTTCGCTCCAGCCAGTTCACCGACACCAAGGGTGGCCGCCTGCGCATCGACGCGCGCACCCCGCCGCGCGGTCAACCGCCCGGCTGGCTGGTGCAGTGGGCCGAGCGGGCCTTGCCTGACGTGAGCCGCAACATCACGGTCGGCGCGCGCGACTACGGCGTGCTGCGCTTGACCTTCGACGCCCACACGGTGGCCCACGACCTGTGGAGGCTGGCGGTTCTGCTGGTGAGCGCGGGACTGACCAGCCTGCTGCTGGGCCTGGTGGCGATCCGCCTCCTGCTGCGCCGCTGGCTGGGCGGGCTGGAGCGCCTGTTGAGACTGGACAAGGCCCTGCTGGCTGCGGGCCGGGTGGATGCCACGCAGATCGACACCCAGGGCGCCCCCACCGAAGTCACGCGCGTGGTGGCCATGTTCCAGCGTGTTTCGGAGTTGATGCACGAACGCGAAGTCAGCCGTCGCACGCTGGACAACCAGAAGTTCGCGCTGGACCAGCACGCCATCGTGAGCACCACGGACCTGGCCGGCAACATCACCTACGCCAACGACCGCTTCTGCGGCATCACCGGCTACGCGCGCGAGGAGCTGCTGGGGCGCAACCACCGGATCATCAATTCCGGTCAACACCCCTCGAGCTTCTTCGAGAACCTGTGGGCGGTGATCGGCTCGGGTCGGGTCTGGCACGGGGAGATCTGCAACCGCAACCGTGACGGACACCTCTACTGGGTCAGCGCCACCATCGTGCCGCTGCTAGACGAAGCGGGTCATCCGGAGCAGTACATCGCCATCCGGACCGAGATCACCGAGCGGGTGCGGGCTGAACGTGCACTGGAAGAGGTGAATCAGAACCTGGAGAACACGGTCCAGCGCCGCACCGAGGCACTGGCGGAAGCCACCCTGGCGGCGTCCCTGGCGAACCGGGCCAAGAGCGATTTCCTGTCCAACATGAGCCACGAGATGCGCACCCCGATGAACAGCATCCTGGGCATGACCTACCTGGCCCTGCGCGCATCGCCCTCGCCGAAGGTGCGGGAGTACCTGCGCAGCATCCACGACTCCGGCAAGTACCTTCTGGAGCTCATCAGCAACATCCTGGACTTCTCCAAGATCGAGTCCGGCAAGCTGGAGGTGGAGAAGGTCGACCTGCTGCTGCCCGCCATCTACGCCGACGTGGTGAGACTCATGGAGGAACCTGCACGGGAGAAGGGGCTGGAGTTGCGGGTGGAACTGGATGAGGGCCTGCAACAGCCACTCAAGGGCGATCCCCTGCGCATACGCCAGATCCTGCTGAACTACGCCAGCAACGCCGTGAAGTTCTCCTCCAGGGGCGTGGTCCGGCTCGCGGGCCGCGCCGCCGCGGAAGGGCCTGACGGGGTGGAGGTGTTGCTGCAGGTCACCGACGAGGGCATCGGCATGACGCCGCCGCAGGCCGCCCAGCTCTTCCAGCCCTTCCACCAGGCCGATGCCTCCACCACCCGGCAGTTCGGCGGCACCGGCCTGGGGCTGGCCATCTGCCGTGAACTGGCCAAGCTCATGGGCGGTCAGGTGGGCGTGGACAGCCAGGCCGGGGCGGGAAGCACCTTCTGGTGCAGGCTGCGGCTGCCGCACGGGCAGGTGCCGGCGGACAAGCCCAGGGACTCCGACGTCGGCGCCCTGGACGAGCGCTGGGGGCCGCTGCTGCGGGGCGTGCGTGTCCTGGTGGTGGACGACAACGTGGTCAACCAGACCGTCGCCCGCGAGCTGCTGCAGGCCGCGGGGGCCGAGGTCGAGGTGGCCGGCGATGGCCAGCAGGCGCTGGACCTGTTGCAGTCTCTGGACGTGGCCTGCGTGCTGATGGACATCCAGATGCCGGTGATGGACGGCCTGGAGGCCACGCGCCGCCTTCGCGCCCAAAGCGCACAAGGGAAAGGGCGACACCTGCCCATCATCGCCATGACCGCCAATGCCAGCACCCAGGACCGGCGCGCCTGCCTGGCGGCCGGCATGAACGACTTCGTCACCAAGCCCGTGGAGCCCAAGCGCTTGCTGGACATCGTGGCGCGCTGGGTGGACCGTTCGGCCGCCACGCCAGAGCCTGCATCCCCAGCGCCCGCACCCATCACCGAACCTGCCACCGGACCCGCTGGTGGACAGACCTCCGCCCCTGCTCTGGATGCTGCGCCCTCTCCCGCGCCCGCCGCGTCACGCCCCGCCCAGCCTTCAGGAGAAGCTGTCCTGGATCCCCGGCTGCTGCAGACCTTCACCCTGGGCAGCGCCAACACCCTGGTGCCCATCGTCAAAGTCTTTGAATCGATGATGGACAAGACCCTGATCGAGATGCGAGAGGCTCTGGCAGCCCACGATGCCCTGCGGCTGGGGCAGCTCGGCCACAAGGCCCGGTCCTCGGCCTTGGCCGTGGGGTCCGAGGCCCTTGCCCAACACTGCCACGCCCTGGAGACGGCCATGCAGGTTCCGCAGCCCGACCTCACACGGGCGGCAGAGTTGGTGCAACACATGGAGCGTCTGAGCCCGCTGGTGGTGCAGGCCTTGCAAGCGCATCTGGCACAGGCGGCGCTGCCCACCTGAAGCGAGAAGCCCGTCCGGCGGCGGACAGACCGGGCCAAGCTTGATCTCGGACAGCGCGGTCGGCCCGCAAGAGCGGGAGGATCGGGCCACGATGTCCCCGCCCCCACACGCCGGCCTGAGCAAGGCCGAGGCTGCACAGCGCCTCGAAGCCGAGGGCCCGAACGAGTTGCCCCGAGGCCGGCGGCGCACACTGTGGCGCATCGTGATGGAGGCCGCGCGCGACCCGATGTCGCAGTTCCTGCTTGCCGGCGTGGCGATCTATCTGCTGCTGGGCGATATGCACGAGGCACTGCTGCTGGGGCTGTTCGTGCTCGTGACCATCGGGCTGTCAGTGGTGCAGCAGCAGCGCACCGAGCGCGTGCTGGAAGCCCTGCGGGACCTGGCCAGCCCCCGCGCCCTGGTGCTGCGAGGCGGCGAGCGCGTGCGCATTCCCGGACGCGAGGTGGTGCGGGGCGATCTGCTGCTGATCGGCGAAGGCGACCGCGTGGCCGCGGACGGCGTGCTGTTGTCGGCCCACGCCCTGGAGACCGACGAATCGCTGCTGACGGGCGAATCGGTGCCGGTGCGCAAGACCTCGTCTGCGGCCGGGCCCGACGGGGCCACGCAGGCGCCGGACGCAGCCCCCGCCAGCGCCCAGCCCGGCGGTGAAGACCAGCCCTTCGTCTGGGCCGGCTCGGTGGTGGTCAAGGGCCAGGGCATGGCGCAGGTGCAGGCCACCGCCGCGGCCAGTGCCATGGGCCGCATCGGTCAGGCGCTCGGGGCCATCGAGACGCCGGACACCCCCTTGACGCTGCAGACGCGCCGTCTGGTGCGCCTGGCCGCGATGGGCGGGGCTGCAGCCAGTGTGCTGTTCGTGCTGATCTTCGGCCTGACACGCGGGGACTGGCTGGGCGCACTGCTGGGCGGGGTGACGCTGGCCATGTCGCTGCTGCCCGAGGAGTTCTCGCTGATCCTCACGGTGTTCATGGCCATGGGCGCATGGCGCCTGTCGCACGAGCGCGTGCTGGCCAGGAGGCCGGCCGCCATCGAGGCCCTGGGCGCGGCCACGGTGCTGTGCACCGACAAGACCGGCACGCTGACCTGCAACCGCATGGCGGTCACCGACCTGGCGGTCATGGGCCCGCCGGCGGCGGACCTGGCGAACCCGGCGGCCGGGAACCCGCCCGCCCTGCGGGTCTGGACGGCCGGCAACACCGGGCTGGAAGCCCCGCTGCCCGAGGCCTTCCACAGCCTGCTGGAAGCCGCCGTGCTGGCCAGCCAGCCCGAGCCCTTCGACCCCATGGAGCGCGCCTTCCATGCCCTGGGACAGGAACACCTGGACCCGTCGCATGACCATGACGGCTGGGCCCTGGTGCATGCCTGGGGCCTGACACCCGATCTGCTGGCCATGTCGCATGTGTGGCGAGTTCCCGGGCAGGACACGCGCACCATCTCGGCCAAGGGCGCGCCCGAAGCGATTGCGCTGCTGTGCCGCCTGAGCGAGGCGCAGGCCGCCGTCTGGCGGGAGGCGGCCGATCAGTTCACCTCGCGCGGCAAGCGCGTGCTGGCCGTGGCACGCGCCGTGGCCACCACGCAGACAGCGCAGACAGCGCAGAACGCCCAGACCCCCGATCCCGGTGCGCCCTGGCCGGCCACCCCGCGCGGCTTCGACTTCCAGCCGCTGGGCCTGGTGGCCCTGGCCGACCCGCTGCGCCCCGAAGTGCCGGCCGCCGTGGCGGAGTGCCGGCGTGCCGGGGTGCGCGTGGCCATGGTCACGGGCGACCATCCGGGCACCGCGCTGGCCATCGCGACCCAGGCCGGCATCGACACCGCGGGCGGCGTGCTCACCGGCGCCGACATCGAGGCCATGGACGAGGCCGCGCTGCGCGAGCGGGCGCTGCGCACCAGCGTCTTCGCCCGCGTGATGCCGCAGCAAAAGCTCAAGCTGGTGCAGGCGCTCAAGGCCGGTGGCGAGGTGGTGGCCATGACGGGCGACGGGGTGAACGACGCCCCGGCGCTGAAGGCCGCGCACATCGGTATCGCCATGGGTCGGCGCGGCACTGACGTCGCGCGCGAGGCCGCCAGCCTGGTGTTGATGGAGGACGACTTCGGCGCCATCGTCAAGGGACTGCGCATGGGCCGACGCATCCTGGACAACGTGCGCAAGGGCATGGTGTTCGTGCTGGCGGTGCACGTGCCCATCGCGGGCCTGGCACTGCTGCCCCTGCTGCTGGGCTGGCCCCCGCTGTTCATGCCGGTACATATTGCCTTCCTGGAACTGGTGATCGACCCCGTGTGCGCCATCGTCTTCGAGGCCGAGGGCGACGAGGACGACGTGATGGCCCGCCCCCCGCGCGACCCGGCGGCCCCCATCGTCTCGGCGGATCTTGTGCGCCTGGGCTTGGGGCAAGGTGGCGCGGCGCTGGCCATGCTGGCGGCGCTGTACGTCGGTGTGACCTGGGCCAGCCACAGCGTCGAGGAGGCCAGAGCCGCCGTGTTCGCCGCACTCGTGGGCAGCCTCGCGGCCCTGGTGCTGGCCAACCGCAGCTACAGCGTGGCCCTGGGCGTCTCCCTCAGGCGCTCCAACCCTGCGCTCTGGACGGTCCTGCTGGTCAGCGTGTCGCTGCTGGGCCTGGCGATGACCGTGCCTGCGCTGCGGTCGGTGTTCAGGTTTGGTGAGCCGTCGGCCGTCACCCTGGGCCTGGCAGGGATGGCCAGCGTGGCACTGCTGCCCTTGCTGGGGTGGATCGCCCGGCGGCGGGGATGAGGGCCCGTCAGCCGCGGGCATGAATCCACCCGGAGGTGGGCTTCAGGCGAGGCCCAGCATGCCGCGCAGCACCGGGTGGGCGAAGCGGCGCCGCATGGTGATGGCATAGAAGCGCTCCTGCAACTGCGGGATGCTGCAACGCTCCACCAGCACGCCGCTGCGCAGTTCGTCGCTCACCACCACCGGTGGCACCAGGGCCAGGGCGCCGGTCTCGCGCGCCAGCAGCCGCAGCATGGCCATGTCGTCAACCTCGGCCAGCAGCACCGGGCGCACGCCAGCCTCCTCCAGCAGCAGGTCGAAGGCGGGGCGCACCGCGCTGTCCTGGCTGGGAACGATCAGCGGCTGGCCTTCCAGGTCCTGCGGAAAACGGAACGCCGGGCGGGCCGGCCGCTTGCGGGGGGGCGGGCGAGAGACCAGGCTCAGGGACTGAGACGCGATGCGGCGGCTGACCCAGCCGGCCGAGGTGTCGCGCGGCGCCGCTTCGTTGGACAGCACCACATCCAGCGTGTGCGCCGACAACTGCGCCAGCAGTTCGCGAGGCAGGCCGGACACCAGCCGGATCTGCACCTGCTCGTCACGCAGCAGGGGCGACAGCCAGCCGAGCTGAAAGTTCCTTGACAGCGTGGCCACCGACCCCACTCGCAGCACCGCGCGCTGCACCGTCGCCGTGCCGCGCAGCGCGCCCAGCAGTTCCTGCCCGGTCTGGAAGATGGTGTCGGCATGCGACAGGGCCACGCGGCCGGCCTCGGTCAGCACCAGCTGCCGGTTCCTGCGCTCGAACAACGCGTGCCCCAGGCGCTCCTCCAGTTGGCGCAGCTGGATCGACAACGCCGACGGCGACACGTGCAGCGCCTCGGCCGCCTTGGTCAGGTGGCGCCGATGGGCCACCACCCAGAAGTAGCGCAGGTGGTGGAAGTTCAGTTCAGCCATGTCCAAAGCTTAACTTTTATCAAATCATTGGTGTCGAAAGATGAATTGGACTTCAGTGCCATGGACCACAAGAATGACAACCAACGCTCACCCTGAATCCGTGGCGGCTTGCTTCCGGGCGGCCCGACACCAGCCCTCACTGAAGACCCCTGATGCCCGGTATGGACCTGCTGCTGACCAACCTGCTTCAACCCATCGTGCTGGCCTTTCTGCTGGGCACGCTCGCGGGCGCCGTCAAGAGCGAGCTCGAACTCCCCGAGGCCGTGGTGAAGCTGCTGGCCATCTACCTGCTTTTCTCGCTGGGCCTGACGGGTGGACGCGAGCTTGCCAAGGCCGACATGGCTGCTCTTTGGCCGCTGCTGGCCATCACGCTGCTCATGTCCTTCGCCATTCCCTCGCTGGCCTACGTCGTCACCCGGCGCCTGGGGCGCATGGACATCAGCAATGCGGCCGCCATCGCCGCCCACTACGGCTCGGTCTCCACCGCCACCTTCTTCGCTTCCATGA
>JBILSM010000116.1:0-9263 GCA_044372085.1 Rubrivivax sp. | reverse complement strand
CTGGTGGAGATCGTGCGCTGCATCCAGTGCATCCGCAATGGTGAATGGCCGTCACGTGAGCAGGACGTGGAAGAAGTCGACGTCGACAAGCTCAAGGCCATGGTCCAGGTCAAGGACGAAGACATCGCCGCGCTGGACAAGTTCGTCGCACCGGCCACGCCTGCCCACCACACGGGAGGCCAGAAATGAAGATCCGCAAGGAACTCTGGTTCGGCTTCATCCTGATGGCGCTCATCATCGCCGGCACGGCGGTGATGCTGATTTCCGCCCCCAAGATCACCAACGGCCATCTGGGCCTGATGATGCTGTCACTCGTGGTGGTGGCCATCATGCTGGGCTTTCCCACGGCGTTCACGCTGATGGGCATGGGCATGATCTTCACGTGGATCGCCTACGAGGAGGACACCTCCAAGACGCTCACGCTCATGGTGCAGTCGGCCTTCAAGGTCATGAGCAACGACGTGCTCATCTCCATCCCGCTGTTCGTCTTCATGGGCTATCTGGTCGAGCGGGCCAACCTGATCGAGAAGCTCTTCAGGAGCCTGCACCTGGCCATGGCCCGCGTGCCGGGTTCGCTGGCCGTGGCCACGCTGTTCACCTGCGCCGTGTTTGCCACGGCCACGGGCATCGTGGGCGCAGTGGTCACGCTGATGGGCCTGCTGGCCCTGCCGCAAATGCTGCGCGGCGGCTACGACGTGCGCGTCTCCGCTGGCGCCATCACGGCGGGCGGCTGCCTGGGCATCCTCATCCCGCCCAGCGTGATGCTCATCGTCTACGGCGCCACGGCGGGCGTGTCGGTGGTGCAGTTGTACGCCGGCGCCTTCTTTCCCGGCCTGATGCTGGCGGGTCTGTACATCGTCTACGTGATCGTGCTGGCCAAGCTCAAGCCGCACCTGATGCCGCCGCTGTCGGCGCAGGACCGCTTTGTGCCCCTGCCGCCACTCACGCAGAAGATCTCCGAGACGGTGTCCAACACGGCGCTGCCCGCCCTGCTGAAGGCCCTGAAGGGCCAGCGCAACGCCGACGTGCCCGCGGGCTACCTGATGCGGCAGTTGGGCGTGGCCCTGATGCCCGCGGCCTTCTTCCTGCTGGTACTGGCCGGCAGCTGGCACCTGAACACCCGCCCGGTGGAGGCACAGGCGGTTGCCGCGGCACCCGCTGGCGGCGGCGTGGCCGTGCCCGCAGGGGCCGCGACCGAGGCACCTTCCTCTGGTGGCGGCGTGCAGGAACCCCCGGGAGCCAGTGGCGGTGTCCAAGAGCCCCCCGGGTCAGGGTCTGGCGTGAAGGAGCCACCGGCTGCCGAGTCTGGTGTCAAGGAGCCACCAGGCTCTGACTCCGGCGTCAAAGAGCCTCCCGGTGCAGACTCGGGCGTCAAGGAACCGCCGGGGGCAGACACGGGCGTCAAGGAGCCTCCCGGCGCGTCAGGCGGCGTGCAGGAGCCCCCCGGCGCCTCTGCGGGGGTACAGGAGCCTCCGGGCGCGGCGGGTTCGTCGGGCCCGGCCACGGCCCCCGTCGCCGACGCCCCGCGCACACCGCCCACCACCGGTTGGTGGATCGGTGCCGGCGTTGGCGCCCTGGCGATGGTGGCTTTCTACGCCATCCTGAGCTTCCAGCGGCTGGAGATCTTCAAGATGCTGCTGGGCAGCTTCTTCCCGCTGCTGGTGCTGATCCTGGCCGTGCTGGGCTCCATCGTCTTCGGTCTGGCCACGCCCACCGAGGCCGCGGCCGTGGGAGCCTTCGGCGGCTTCGTGCTGGCGGTGGCCTACAAGCAGTTCAACATGACGGTGCTCAAGGAGTCGGTGTTCCTCACCGCCAAGACCAGCGCCATGGTGTGCTGGCTGTTCGTGGGCTCGGCCATCTTCTCTGCCGCCTTTGCCCTGCTGGGCGGGCAGGAGTTGGTGGAGAACTGGGTCATGTCGCTCAACTTGACCAAGACCGAGTTCCTCATCCTCAGCCAGGTCATCATCTTCATCCTGGGCTGGCCGCTGGAATGGACCGAGATCATCGTGATCTTCATGCCCATCTTCATCCCGCTGCTTGACAACTTCGGGGTGGACCCGCTGTTCTTCGGCCTGCTGGTGGCGCTGAACCTGCAGACAGCCTTCCTCAGCCCACCGGTGGCGATGGCAGCCTTCTACCTGAAGGGGGTGAGCCCGCCGCATGTGACGCTGAACCAG
This sequence comes from Rubrivivax sp., assembly GCA_044372085.1. Lineage (GTDB taxonomy): Bacteria > Pseudomonadota > Gammaproteobacteria > Burkholderiales > Burkholderiaceae_C > Rubrivivax. The sequence goes on along the minus strand of JBILSM010000116.1, from coordinate 7,086 downwards.
ATCTTCGCGGGCATGCTGCCCTTCATGGGCATCCAGGTGATCGCCATCATCCTGCTCTACAACTTCCCGGGCATCGGCATGTGGCTGCCCGAGGTGCTGTACCGCTAGGCCACCACGGGTACACAGGGGCCGTCACCGCGCGGCATGGGCGAGACGGCATGATGCGCGCATGACGATCTCGCCAACCGCTGCGATGCCCCGGGCCCTGGCAGGGGCCCGCCTGACCATCGCCTTCTTCGGCGAGGTTCTGCTGGCGCTGGCGCGCTGGCTGCGCGGCCGCCCGGGCCCCCGCTCGGCAGACCTGCTGGTGCAGCTGGACCAGACCGGCCCGCGCTCGCTGCCCATCGTGGCGCTGAGTTGCGCGCTCATCGGGCTGATGCTGGCCTACATGGGCGGGGCGCAGCTCGGGCGGATCGGGGCGCAGAACTTCCTGGCCGACGTGGTGACCGTGGGCATGGTGCGCGAGCTGGCCGGGATGATGACCGCCATCATCCTGGCGGGCCGGGTGGGCTCGGCCTTCGCCGCCCAACTGGCCACCATGGAGGCCGGCGAGGAAATCGACGCCCTGCGCGTGCTGGGCGTGGACCCGGTGGCGCATCTGGTGCTGCCCCGCCTGCTGGCGCTGCTGCTGGTGGCGCCGGCGCTGTACGGCTTCGGCGCACTGGCCGGCGTGGTGGCAGGCTGGCCGGCCGCGGTGGGCGTGTACGGAGTGTCCAGCGCCGAATACTGGCAGCAGTGCCTGCGGGCGCTGACCTTCACGCACCTGTGGATCGGCCTGTTCAAGTGCATGCTGTATGTGGCGCTGGTGGCACTGGCGGGCTGCCGGCAGGGCCTGCACGCCGGGCGCAGTGCGCAGGCCGTGGGCCAGGCCACCACCGCTGCCGTGGTCAAGGCGCTGGTGTGGATCGTCACCGCCGCCTGCGCCACCACGGTGGTGTTCACCGCCCTGGGGTATTGATGCCGGCAACCCCAGCCTTGCAGGCACAGGCAAACCCAGGCGCAGCCGGGCGCGAAGGCGGCGCGGGCGTGCCGGCCCTGATGCAGGTGCAGGGCCTGTCCGCCCAAGCCGGGGGCCGCACCATCCTGCACGACATCGACTTTGAGGTGCGGCAAGGCGAGGTGCTGGTCGTCATGGGCCCCAGCGGCTGCGGCAAGAGCACGCTGCTGCGCCACCTCGTGGGCCTGCAGCGGCCGCTGGCCGGCCGGGTGCTGCTGGACGGGCACGACCTGCACGCAGGCAACGAGGACGCCCTGGCCGCGCTGCGCCGGCGCTTTGGCGTGATGTTCCAGGCCGGGGCGCTGTGGAGCTCGATGTCGCTGGGCGAGAACCTCATGCTGCCCATGCGCCTGTTCACGCTGATGAACCGTACGCAGCGCGAGCAACGGGCGCGCGACAAGCTGGCCCTGGTGGGCCTGCAAGACGGCTTCGACCTCATGCCCGCGCAACTGTCCGGCGGCATGCGCAAGCGCGCCGCCCTGGCACGGGCGCTGGCCCTGGAGCCGAAGCTCCTGTTCCTGGACGAACCCGGCTCGGGCCTGGACCCGCTGAACGCGGCCCGCCTGGACGCGCTGGTGCTGGAACTGAGGCACCATCTGGGCACGACGGTGGTGATGGTCACGCACGACATCGCCAGCGTGTTCGCGGTGGCCGACCGCGCGCTGTACCTCGACGAACAAGCCATGACCATGACCGCCCTGGGCGTCCCGCAAGACCTGCTGCAGCAGGGGCCGCCGGCCGTGCAGCGGTTTCTGGCGCCGTCGCGTGCGGGCATCGCGGCTGCTGCGAACATCCCGGAGGCCCTGCCATGAGGCCGGCCGCGCTGCGCGTGGGCCTGTTCGCCCTGGCCGGCCTCGTGCTGCTGGGGCTGGCCCTGGCCACCGCGGGCGGGCGCTGGTTCACGGCCAAGGAGCGCGCGGTGATGCGCTTCCAGACCTCCGTCTATGGCCTGCAGGTGGGCGCACCCGTGGTGCTGCGCGGCGTGCAGGTCGGGCAGGTCATCGCCATCGGGCTTGCGCCCAGCGGCGCCTCCAGCGGGCTGTCGGGCATCGCCCTGCCGGTGACGGCCGAGTTCGACGCGGAGTTGCTGCGGCCCCTGCTGCAGCCCCCCACCGATGCCAAGGCCACAGCCACGACGTCGACATCGGCAGTCACCCATGACGCTGCCGCCCTGCCTGCGCTGATCGCGCGCGGCCTGGTGGCCCGCCTGGCCACCCAGAGCCTGCTCACCGGGCTGCTGTACGTCGATCTGGACCTGGGCACCGCCCCCTCTGCCCCGCCCACTGCCCCCCAGGCCCCAGCGGGCAGCGGCCTGCCCCAGATTCCCACGGCCCCCACCCGGCTGCAGACGCTGCAAGCGCAACTGGAAGGTCTGGACCTGGGCCAAATCGGGCGCGACCTCGCCGCCGTGGCGGCCGCCACCCGCGAGCTGATGGCCGCGCCAGGAGCTCGCGAGGCCCTGGGCCGCACGGCAGACGCGGCACAGGCCGTGCAGCAACTGGCCCGCGCACTGCAGCGCGACGCGGGCCCGCTGGCGCGCTCGGTGGAAGACACCCTGGCCCAGGCGCGCCGGGCCGTCGCCCAGGTGGAGCCGCTGGTGCAGGCCGCCACCCCCGCCCTGCGCGGAGTGGAACGGGCGGCCTCGCAGGTGGGCGCTGCGGCCTCTCAGGTGGGGAGCGCCGCCGACGAGACGCGGGCCCTGGCCCAGGCCGCGCGACCGCTGGTGGGCGACCTGCGGCGCAGCGCCGATGAGCTTTCGCGTGCCGCCGCCACCCTGCGTGAGGCCACCGCGCCAGAGTCACCCGTACGCCGCCAGACCGAGACGGCGCTGCAGGAGGTCTCCCGGGCCGCCGTGGCCCTGCGCGAACTGGCCACCTTGCTGGAGCAGCACCCGAGCGCCATCGTCTGGGGCCGGCCCAAGAATCCTTGAACAACCCTTGAACAAGCCTTGAAAAGCCCTTGAAGACCCCTTGAAGAGCCCTCAGGGCTGGGCTGGCTTGGGCGTCGTGCTTTCCATGGCCTTCGCCTTCGCCTTGGCCTGGGCCACGGCGTCGGCCAGTTCGGCGCCGCTCTTGTAGTGCGGCACGCGCCACACCAGGCGCCAGGCGCGCTGCACAAAGCTGTGGGAGCCGGCCACCTCCTGCGCCCAGTAGCGGTTGGCCAGGCGCCGGTTGCCCGTCACGTCCAGCGCAAAGGCATCGCGGCTGGCGGCACCGCCGAAGATGTAGAGCTTGCCGTCGATCAGCCGCCAGGTGTCGGCATCGCCTCCCCAGGGGATGCCGTAGACGATGCCGTTGGCACAGTAGCCGCCGTACTGCGGCAGGTAGCTTTGCGGCGCGGCATCGAACAAAGCCTTGTGCTCGGCACTGGCAAAGCGGAAGCTCACGCCGTCGTAGACGCTGCGGTGGGCCGCCACGCCCTGCACGTGACGGCCCAGCGTGAAGTACGCCACCACATCGGCGCCCTTGAGCATCAGGCGGTCTTCCCCGCCCTCGGAAGCGGCGTTCACCGGCCGCAGCGCACCGGGCGGGTTCTGTGCGTACATCGCGGTGCATCCGGACAACAGCACCGCACCCGCCAGCGCCAGGCTGGACATGTGCAGGGCGCGCAGGGCCCGGAGAGCCCTCGACAAAGGCGCGGGCCACACCGCCCGCCAGCCAGAACACCAGGAAAGGATCATGCGACGGCAGGCCATGGTTCGCTCTCGGTCAAGGGTGGGGAAGGCCGGTCCAGGCAGGGCGCTGCCCAGCCCAGCAAGGCGCTGGCGTGCTCGGCCCGCTGCAGCAAGTGCTCGCGGTTGAGCCCGCCAAGGTGGACGAAGCCGAAGTGGTGGTTGCCGGTCCACTTGAAGTCGCGCGCCAGGGCGTGGCCGGTCTTGGGGAAGCTGAACATCAGCGCATCGGGGCAGGCGCGGGCGAAGGCGGCGCGCTGCGCCAGGCTGGGCGCGGGCGGCACGTCCCCGGGCTGGAAGGCCCGGTACACGAGGCTGGCCGCCACGTGGGCCGTGGGCTCGGTGCGCGGCAGGGCCATCGGGTCCTCGCCCAGCGCCAGCGCCAGGCCCATGGCATGCGGGTCCAGGCCATGCACACGCTGGTAGAGATCACCGAACTGCGAGGCCAGGCGCGGGTTGCATTCGATGACGCTGAGCCGGTCGGTGGCCGGATCGTGGAAGAACTCCAGGTTGAACAGGCCGTGGCGGTAACCGATGGCGCCCAGAAAGCGCCGGGCCACGTCCAGCGCCCGCGCCTGCACGCTGGGCGCCAGGCGGCTGGGCAGCTCCCAGCGCATGAAGGCGCGGGTGCCGGGGTACATCACGGCGTCCACCACGCCCAGGGCATGCACCTGGCCGTTGGCCACCCAGCCGTCCAGGTTGTACTGCGGCACGTCCAGGGGCACGGGCTCTTCCAGCAGCATGCGGTGCGCGCTGCCGGCCTGCGGCAGCCGGGTGCTGCACAGGCGGTCGAAGGGGTCCACCAGATGGCGGATGACCCACAGCTCACGCGGGCCGAAGCGAGTGTGCGCCCGCAGCGCGGCACGGTCGTCCACGGTGCGCGCCAGCACGGAGAACGCCGCCTTCACGGGCTTGACGAAGGCCGGGTAGGCCAGGCCTTGGGGGATGTCGTCGCCGTACTCGGCATCCAGCTCGGCAAACGCCAGATTGGCCTCGGGTGCCACCTGCTGCAGCACCCGCCGAGCGTGCAGCTTGTGCTGCGCCGCCAGCAGGGCCTCGGGCGCGGCGCCGGGCAGGCCCAGGCGCTCGGCCACCAGGGCAGCGGCCACGGCGCCGAAGTGCTCCTGGTGCGACAGCACGGCGCGCCAGCCCAGCCGGCGGCCCCGCTGCGCCTGACGCTGCGCGAAGCGCTCGTGGTCGTAGAAGGCCAGGCCCACGTTGCTGGGGAAGGAGAAGAGGTCGAAGCCCGCGTGATCAAAGCGCGCCCGGCCCTGTGCCTGCAACTGTGCACGGGCGCGGCTGTCCCAGTCGTAGGCGAATAGCCAACCCGCGCGCGGGGCGGCGCTCATCGCGTCAGCCACCTTCGGGCGCCGAAGCTCAGCATGTCCACCAGGGCCACCAGGGCCAACATCGCGGCCAGGATGGTGGCGGTCTTGCCCATGTGGAACAGGCCCATGTGGAAGGCCAGCAACTGGCCCAGGCCGCCAGCACCCACCACGCCCAGCACGGCGGCGGCGCGGATGTTGTTTTCCCAGCGGTACAGGGTGTAGCTCATCAACTGCGGCAGCACCTGCGGCAGCGTAGCGTAGACGAAGACCCGGACGTTGCCCACCCCTTGCGCCCGCAGCGCATCGCCCGGGCCGGGCGGCGCGTTCTCGATGGCCTCGGCGAACAGCCGCCCGAGCACGCCGGCCGTGTGGAAGGCCAGCGCCAGCGTGCCGGCAAAAGGCCCCAGGCCTGCGGCGATCAGCAGCAGCGCCGCCCACACCAGCTCGGGCACCGAGCGCAAGGCGTTCAGCAACAAGCGCGTGGGCGCACGGCCCCGCGCGGCGTCGCCCTCGTGCAGGCGGCTGGCCGGAAGCGCCAAGGCCAGGCCGGCCACGGCCGCCAGCAGCGTGCCCAGCGCCGACATGGCCAGCGTTTCCCAGGTGCCCACCAGCACCTTGTGCAGGAAGGGCGCCGAGACATCAGGCGGGAAGAACTCGCCCACGAAGCGCGCCATGCTGCGCGCCGCCTCCCGCGAGAGGAACTGGCCCCACTTGAGGTCCAGCGACCAGAAGCTCGCCACCACCAGCGCCAGTACCGCCGCCGTGAACCAGCAGGCCTTGCAACGCGCATTGAACAGCGGCGGGGGCAGGCGGTAGGGGGCGTTGGCGGCCGAGGCCCGGTCGTTCCAGGGGGCGCTCATCCCAGAGCCTTCCTCAACCCGGCGCTCACGCGGTCGGCCAGGGCCACCAGGGCCACGAAGACCGCCAGCATGGTGAGCACCTCGCCGCCGTTGAACATCTTCATGGAATTGTCCATCTGCTGGCCCAGCCCGCCCGCGCCCACAAAGCCCAGCACCACGGAACTGCGGATGGCGCACTCCCAGCGATAGACGGTGTAGCTGGTGAGCTCGGCCGCATTTTGCGGCAGCAAGCCGAAACAGAAAGCCTGCAGGCGCGAACTGCCGTTGCGCAACAGGGTCTGCGTGGCATGGGGCTCACCACTTTCCAGGATCTCGGCGTACACCTTGCCCAGCATGCCGCCGTAGGTCAACGCGATGGCCAGCACCCCGGCCGTGGGCCCCAGGCCCACCACGCGCACGAACACCAGCGCCCACACCAGCTCGGGCACGCTGCGCAGCAGCACCAGCAGCGCCCGTGCGGCCGTGCGCAGCAGAGCAGGGCCCCGGGCCATGCGCCCGCTCAGGGCGGAGACCGACAGCACGCGCGTGCACACCAGGGTCAGCGGAACGGCCACCACCAGCGCCAGCGTCAGGCCGGCCGTCGCGATGGCCACGGTGCGCCAGGTCTCGCGCGCCACCATCGCCAGGAACTCCCACCCCAGCACTGGTGGCAGGAAACTGGCCAGGAAGTCGCCCGTGACCTTGAGGTTCTGGGCTTCGAAGAGGATCCAGGGCCTGAACTCGGTGGCCACCATCAGCGGCCACAGCAGCACCAGGCCTGCGCCCGTCCAGAAGACGCGGCCCAGCCAGGCCGGGTCGCGCGAGGGCGGGGCTGCGCGAGGCACGGACGGTGGGGTCGGCATCAGGGTGACGGTCATCGGAGCGGATGCGAGCGGGTACGAGCGGCTTCGAGTGGATTCAGACGGCGGCGAAGAAGTCAGGACCGATGCGTTGTGCGCGGCCGCCCTCAGCGGCAGTGCATGACCACCGGGGCCGTGACGGGGTCAGGCTCATCCGCCGGCATGGCCGCTGCCGGCGCCACCAGCTCATGCTCGTGCTGCGCGTACAGCTGTGCCAGACGCTCGCGTGTCACCTCGGCCGCCGGCAGATCGAACACCAGCCGACCCTCGCGCAGCCCCACGATGCGCGGGAAGTGCTGCAGCGCCCGGTCCACCTGGTGCAGCGTGGCCACCAGCGTGACGCCGGCCTGCCGTGCCTGATCCACCAGGGTGGCCACGGCCTGCTGCGAGC
>JBILSM010000115.1:0-9268 GCA_044372085.1 Rubrivivax sp. | reverse complement strand
TGCGGCCTGAGGCCGGCGCATCCAGCGCCGCCAGCGGCGTGCGCTCGCCCATGCTCATGGCCTCACCGCGGAAGCCCTGGAAGTCCGCCAGCGTCACCGCGCAGTCGGCCACCGGCACCTGCCAGGTGCCCACCATCTGGTCACGGTGCGTCAGGCCGCCCACGGTGCGGTCGCCGATGGTGATGAGGAAGCGCTTGCTCGCCACCGTGGGGTGGCGCAGCACGTCCAGGCACGCCTGGGACAGGGCCACGCCGGTGAGGTCCAGCGGTTCGGCCTGGCGCGCCACACGGGTCACGTCCCGGTGCATCTTGGGCGGCTTGCCCAGCAGCACGTCCATGGGCATGTCGATGGGACGCTCACCACCCGGGCCGTCTTCCAGCACCAGCGTGGGATCGTCGGTGGCCACGCCCACCACGGCCCAGGGGCAGCGCTCGCGCTCGCACAGGCGCTCGAACAGCGCGCGCCGGGCCGGGTCCAGCGCCAGCACGTAGCGTTCCTGGCTCTCGTTGCACCAGATTTCCTTGGGCGCCAGGCCGCTTTCCTGCAGCGGCACCTGACGCAGGTCGAAGACCGCGCCGCGCCCGGCCCCGTCCACCAGTTCCGGAAAGGCATTGCTGATGCCGCCGGCGCCCACGTCGTGCACGGCCAGGACGGGGTTGGCCTCGCCCAGGGCCCAGCAGTGGTTGATAACCTCCTGGGCCCGGCGCTGGATCTCCGGGTTGCCGCGCTGCACGGAATCAAAGTCCAGCGCCGCGGTATTCGTGCCCGCGGCCATGGAACTGGCCGCGCCGCCACCCATGCCGATGCGCATGCCCGGCCCGCCCAACTGCACCAGCAGCGTGCCCGCGGGGAACACCTTCTTGTGCGTCTGCCCCTCGGTGATCTGCCCCAGGCCACCGGCAATCATGATGGGCTTGTGATAGCCGCGCATCACGCCGGCCACGGGCTGCTCGAAGGTGCGGAAGTAGCCCGCCAGATTGGGCCGGCCGAACTCGTTGTTGAAGGCGGCGCCACCCAGCGGGCCTTCGATCATGATGTCCAGCGCGCTGGCGATGTGCGCCGGCTTGCCCGGGCCGCCGCGCTCCCAGGGCTCATCCGTGCCCGGCAGGCGCAGGTGGCTGGTGGAAAAGCCCGCCAGGCCCGCCTTGGGCCGGGCGCCACGGCCCGTGGCCCCTTCGTCGCGAATCTCGCCACCCGCCCCAGTGGCCGCACCGGGAAATGGCGAGATGGCCGTGGGGTGGTTGTGCGTCTCCACCTTCATCAGCACATGGGCCGTGACCTCGCGCGCCGAATAAGGCGCAGCGGCCTCGCCGGCGGTGGGCAGCCACTGGTGCACCGGGCCGCCCTGCATCACCGCGGCGTTGTCGCTGTAGGCCACCACCGTGCCTTGCGGCGAGGTGGCCTCGGTGTGGCGGATCATGCCAAACATGGACTGCGGCTGCTCCATGCCGTCGATGGTGAAGCGGGCGTTGAAGATCTTGTGCCGGCAGTGCTCGGAGTTGGCCTGCGCGAACATCATCAACTCCACATCCGTGGGGTTGCGCTGCAGGCGGGTGAAGGCCTGCACTAGGTAGTCGATCTCGTCGTCGGACAGCGCCAGGCCGAAATCGCCATTGGCCTGCACCAGCGCCTGCCGGCCCTGCCCCAGCAGGTCCACGTGCGCCATGGGCACACCGGGGTGTTCGTCGAACAAGGCGTGCGCGGCATCGCGTGAGCGCCCCACGCTTTCCGTCATCCGGTCGTGCAGCAACGCCGCCAGCCGGGCCACCACGCCTTGTTCCAGCGGGGCCGGGCCACCCAGCAAGCCCTTGAGCAAGCCTGTGGCGCGCTGCAGGCGGAACTCGGTCACGCGTTCCACACGCCGCACAGGCAGGGCGCAATTGCGAGCGATGTCGGTGGCCTTGCTGGACCACGGTGACACGGTGCCCAGCCGCGGCATCACCACCAGCAGCAGGTCTGTGGGCAGCGAAGGCTGTGAAGAAGCAGGCGCCGCGGGCCTGCCCTGGTCCAGCAAGGCCGCCAGGCGCTGCCTCAGCCGCTCGTCCGGCGCCTGTTCGGTGGCCACCCAATGCACATGGCGCGCGCTGAGCGCCGAGATGGAGGGCTCCACCTCCTGCAGTCGCGCCAGCAAGGCGGCCGCACGGAAGTCGGACAAGGCCGCCCCCCCTTCGAAGGGACTCAGATGGAGGAACGGTGAAGGCATGGAAGGCGAGGCGCAGTGACGCGGCCGAGGAAGGGGAGCGGGGAGCGGGGGGGTGGGCAGAAGCAGCCTGGAAGGACGCACCGCGCGCATCCAGGCCCCGACCGCCAACATTCTAGAGAGGGGGGTGGGATAATTCCGGCATGCCGAAATCGCTGAAGACTGCCGACGAAATCGAGGGGATGCGCCAGGCCTGCCGACTGGCTTCCGAGGTGCTGGACATGCTGACGCCGCACGTCAAGCCCGGCATCACCACGCGTGAGATCGACCGCATCGCCCACGAGTACATGACCCAGGTGCAGCAGGCCGTGCCGGCCACGCTGGGCTACCAGCCCCCGGGTTATCCGCCCTACCCCGCCTCGCTGTGCACCTCGCTCAACGAAGTGGTCTGCCACGGCATTCCGGACGATCGGCCGCTGAAGAACAGCGACATCGTCAACATCGACGTCACCGTCATCAAGGACGGCTGGCACGGCGACAACAGCCGCATGTACCTGGTGGGCGAGACCTCGATTGCCGCCCGCCGCCTGTGCGCCGTGACCTTCGAGGCCATGTGGAAGGGCATCGTCAAGGTGCGCCCGGGCGCTCGGCTGGGCGACATCGGCCACGCCATCCAGATGCACGCCGAGCATGCCGGTTTCTCGGTGGTGCGCGAGTTCTGCGGGCACGGCGTGGGCCGCAAGTTCCATGAAGAACCGCAGGTGCTGCACTACGGCCGCCCCGGCACGCTGGAAGAACTGGTGCCGGGCATGACCTTCACCATCGAACCCATGGTCAACGCCGGGCGGCGCGACATCAAGGAAGACCGGCGCGGCAACCGTCCCTACGACGGCTGGACCATCGTCACCCGCGACCGTTCGCTGTCCGCGCAGTGGGAGCACACCGTGCTCGTCACGGAGACAGGCTACGAGGTGCTGACACTGTCGGCCGGCAGTCCGCCGGTGCCCGCCTTCGTCACGCCCGCATCGGTGCCGGTTCCGGCCTGAGCAACCCTGTGGACCCGGAACTGCTGAAGTCCCTGCGCCAGCGCTACCGCGAAGGCAAGGCGGCGCTGATCGAGCAGTTCATGCGAGAGCGGCCCTCCGGCCGGTCCTCTCAGCGTCTGCTCAAGGGCCTGGCCCAGCACGTGGACCTGACGCTGCAGGAACTGATCTCGGCGCTGCCCATGCCCGAAGGCCTGGCCCTGGTGGCCGTGGGCGGCTACGGGCGCGGCGAACTGTTTCCGCACTCCGATGTCGATGTGCTGGTGCTGCTGCCCCAGGCCGCCTCCACCGACGGTGTGGCGGACTTCATTACCGCTTGCTGGGACACGGGCCTGGAGATCGGCTCCTCGGTGCGCACCGTCGAGGAGTGCGTGGCCGAGGCCCAGCGGGACGTGACCGTGCAGACCGCGCTGCTGGAGTCGCGCCTGGTGGCGGGCAAACGTCGCTTGTTCGAACGCTTTCGCGCTGCCACGGCGGCGGTGCTCGATCCGCGCGCCTTCCTGCGGGCCAAGACGCTGGAGATGCAGCAGCGGCACGTGAAGTACGAGAGCACGCCCTACTCGCTGGAGCCCAACTGCAAGGAAAGCCCCGGCGGGCTGCGCGACCTGCAGGTGCTGGTGTGGGTGGCCCGGGGCGCGGGCTTCGGCAAGACCTGGCGCGAGTTGGCGGCCGGCGGTCTGCTGACCGCCTTCGAGGTGGGTCAACTGCAGCGCCACGAAGGCACGCTCAAGCTGATCAGGGCCCGCTTGCATGCCGTGGCGGGCCGGCGCGAAGACCGACTGGTCTTCGATCTGCAGACGGCGGTGGCTGACAGCTTCGGCCTGGTCACGGGAAAGGGCCAGCGTTCCTCGGAAGCGCTGATGCACCGCTACTACTGGGCGGCCAAGGCGGTGACGCAGCTCAACCAGATCCTGCTGCTGAACATGGAAGAGCGCATCGCCGGCTCGGAGGCCTCGCCCATGCGCCCCCTGAACGCCGACTTCCTCGACCGCGGCGGCATGCTGGAGGTGGCGCAGGACGACCTGTACCTTCGTCGGCCCCACGCCATTCTGGAAACCTTCCTGGTCTTCCAGCAAAGTCCTGGCATCCAGGGCCTGTCGGCCCGGACCTTGCGCGCCTTGTACAACGCACGTGAACGCATGGACGCGGCCTTTCGCCACGATCCGGTGAACCACGCGCTGTTCATGCAGATCCTGCAGCAGCCCCGCGGCATCACCCATTCGCTGCGCCTGATGAACCAGACCTCGGTGCTGGGACGCTATCTGTGGGTGTTCAGGCGCATTGTGGGGCGCATGCAGCACGACCTCTTCCACGTCTACACCGTGGACCAGCACATCCTGATGGTGCTGCGCAACGTGCGCCGGTTCTTCATTCCGGAGCACGCTCACGAGTACCCGTTCTGCTCGCAACTGGCCGCGCAATGGGGGCAGCCCTGGGTGCTGTACGTGGCCGCGCTGTTCCACGACGTGGCCAAGGGCCGCGGCGGCGACCACTCCGTGCTGGGCGGCCAGGAAGTGCGACGCTTCTGCCGGGCCCACGGGGTGCTCCGTGCAGACATGGAACTGATCGAGTTCCTGGTGTTGCACCACCTGACCATGAGCCGTGTCGCCCAGAAGGAAGACCTGAGCGACCCCGAGGTCATCTCACGCTTCGCCCGTCTGGTGGGCAGCGAGACCCGACTGACGGCGCTGTACCTGTTGACGGTGGCCGACATCCGCGGCACCAGCCCGCGCGTGTGGAACGCCTGGAAGGGCAAGCTGCTGGAAGACCTGTACCGCGCCACGTTGCGGGCGCTGGGCGGCGCGCGTCCGCACCTGGAGGCGGAGATCGAGCACCGCAAGCAGGAGGCGCTGCAGATCCTGGCCCTGCATTCGGCCTTGCCGGGCACGGAACAACCCCTGTGGAAGACGCTGGACGTGAGCTACTTCGCGCGCCACGACGCCGCGGAGATCGCCTGGCACGCACGGTCGCTCTGGCGCCACCTGGACACGCCGGTACCGGTGGTGCAGGCGCGGCCCTCCTCAGTGGGCGAAGGCCTGCAGGTCTTCGTCTTCGCGCCGGACCGCCAGGACCTGTTCGCGCGCATCTGCGGCTACTTCGACAGCGCCGGCTTCAGCATCCAGGACGCCCGTGTGCACACCACGCGCAAGGGCTATGCGCTCGACACCTTCCAGGTGGTCAGCACGGCCCTGGAAGGCGCCACGTTGTCGGACTACCGAAGCCTGATCTCCCTGGTCGAGACCCAGGCGGTGCAGGCGCTGGCAGCCCAGGGCTCATTGCCCGAGCCCACACGCAGCAGGGTATCGCGGCGCGTCAAGTCCTTCCCTGTGGTGCCCCGGGTGTCTCTGAGGCCGGACGAGCGGGCCCAGCGCTGGCTGCTCAGCGTGAGCGCCACCGACCGCGCCGGCCTGCTGTACGCCATTGCCCGCATCCTGGCGCGACATCGCGTGAACCTGCAACTGGCCAAGGTCAGCACGCTGGGTGAACGGGTGGAAGACACCTTCCTGGTCGACGGCCCTGAACTGCAACAGTCGCGGGCGCAGTTGCTCATCGAGAGCGAATTGCTGGACGCCGTGGCCTGAAGCGGGCCGGGTGAAGCGCCCTCCATGCCGCTGCATCGCATCACCATCGACGACGCGCTGGCCCCCCCGCAGGGGCTGCAGCGCCTTGATGCCGTGATCGATGCCCGCAGCCCCGCCGAATTCGCGCTGGACCACATGCCTGGGGCGGTGAACTGGCCCTCGCTGGACGACGAGGAGCGGCATCTGGTGGGCACCGAGTTCAAGCAGGTTTCGGCCTTCGAGGCGCGCAAGCGCGGCGCCGTGCTGGTGGCGCGCAACATCGCGCGGCATGTAGAGCAGCACACCCTGGCCCTGCCGCGCACGTGGCGCCCGATGGTGTACTGCTGGCGCGGCGGCCAGCGCTCGGGCTCCCTGGCCCTGGTGCTCAGCCAGATCGGCTTTGAGGTGCAGGTGCTGGAGGGCGGGTATCGGGAGTTCCGCAGACGGGTGGTCAGTGCTCTGGAGACGGCTGGTGCCGATCTGGAATTGCGGCTGATCTGCGGCAAGACCGGCAGCGGCAAGAGCCGGTTGCTGCAGCACCTGGCCGCGCAGGGCGCCCAGGTGCTGGACCTGGAGGCCCTGGCCGAGCATCGCGGCTCGGTGCTGGGGGCCCATCCCGCGGTGCCGCAACCTTCGCAAAAGCAGTTCGAGACCCGGCTTTGGCAGACATTGCAAAGCTTCGATCGGCAGCGCCCGGTGTTCGTGGAAAGCGAGAGCCGTCTGATCGGCCGGCTGCGCGTGCCCGAGACCCTGCTGCAACGCATGCGGGCGTCGCCTTGCCTGCGCGTGGACATGCCGGTGCCGGCGCGCGTGCAGTTGCTGATGGAAGACTACGCCCACTTCGCACTGGACCCCACGCTGCTGTGCCAGCGCCTGGACAGCCTGCGCGAGGTGCGCGGCCATGAGGTGGTCGGGCAGTGGCAGGAGGCCATCCAGCAGGGCCGCCTGGACGAAGCCGTGACGCGGCTGCTGTGCGAGCACTACGACCCCATCTACCTGCGATCGATGGGCCGCAATTTCGCCCACTTCGATGCCGCGCCGCAGCTCATCATCAGCAGCGGCTCCCAGGCCGACATGGCCCGCGTGGCCGAGCAAGTGCTGAGCCTGTTCCAGATCAAGCCGCCCGAGGCCCCGCCCCCCTAGACTGCTGCGCATGGAGCGCTTGCAGGCTGTCGCCGAGTCCCGCCTGTTCGGCACCCGCCGCGTGCCCTTGGGCAGGCCGCTGGGCTGGCTGTTGCGCGGTGCGCAGGATCTGCGCCGCTGCCCCTGGCCGGGCTTGCTGCACGGAGGGGCTGCAGCCCTGTTCGGCGCGCTGGTCATCGCCGTGGCCCATGAACACTTCTGGCTGTTGTCAGGCGCCTTCTCCGGGTTTCTGATCGTCGCCCCCGTGCTGGCCACCGGGCTGTACCAGATCAGCCGCGCCCTGGACCGCAAGCAATCACCCCGACTGGCCGACGCACTGGCGGTATGGAAACCCACCGACGGGCGCCTGGTGGTGTTCGGCCTCTTGCTGGGCTTTGCGGGCACGGGTTGGGTGTTCACCTCCGCGTCACTGATCACGGGCTTCTCACCCGTACCCATCCACAACCCGCAGGATTTCCTGCGTCATGTGGTGCTGTCTGACCAGTCGATGCTCTTCGAAGCCTGGCTGGCCATCGGCGGCGTGCTGGCCGCGCCCGTGTTCGCCTCGTCCGTGATCGCACTGCCCATGCTGCTGGACCGGCAGGTGGGTGTCCTCACGGCCGTGTTCACGAGCTGGCGTGTGGTGATGGACAACCCCGGGCCGATGGCCCTGTGGGCCGGCCTGATCATGGCCCTCACCTTGCTGGGCATGGCCACGGGCCTGCTGGGCCTGATCCCCATCGTGCCCTGGCTGGCCCACGCCAGCTGGCACGCCTACCGGGACCTGGTGAACCCCGCAGGGCTGGAAACACGCCCCTGGCGCTGAGCCTCAGGCCGCCCCGTCACCATGTTCGGCTTCAGCGAAGAAGAGATCGCGCAGTTCGGCCTGACCTTCGGCGTCAGCGCCTTCATGCTGTACATGGTGTTCATCATCTTCCAGCTGGCGCGCGAATCCAAGGCGGGCCGCTTCGGCACCTTCGTGCTCTTTCTGGCGCTGGGCTTCGGCCTGCTGGGCTTCGTGGCCAAGGGCGTGATCAAGTTCTTCATTGCCGGCAGCTGACCCAGCCCCCGGCCCACCATGAAAAACGCCGGCAGTGCCGGCGTTCTGTTCTTCTGGCTGGAACCCCCTCCTGGAGGGGGCCGGGGGAGCCCCACGGACACCCGCAGGGTTGACCCGCGGGCTGTGCCCACGGGTCAACCCATGTGCAAACCGCCGTTGCAGCTGAAGTCGGCGCCGGTGGTGAAGCCGGAATCGTCGCCTGCCAGCCAGGCGACGATGGAGCCGATCTCTTCGGGCGTGCCCAGGCGCTTGACCGGGATGGTAGCCACGATCTTCTCCAGCACCTCAGGCTTGATGGCGCGGACCATGTCGGTGCCGATGTAGCCCGGGCTCACGGTGTTGACCGTCACGCCCTTGCTGGCGACTTCCTGGGCCAGGGCCATGGTGAAGCCGTGCATGCCGGCCTTGGCGGCCGAGTAGTTGGTCTGACCGGCCTGGCCCTTCTCGCCGTTCACCGACGAGATCTGGATGATGCGGCCCCAGCCCTTCTCCACCATGCCCGGCACCACCTGCTTGGTGACGTTGAACATGGAGTTCAGGTTGGTGTCGATGACGGCCTTCCAGTCCT
The DNA here is from genome assembly GCA_044372085.1 of Rubrivivax sp. Taxonomy (GTDB): domain Bacteria; phylum Pseudomonadota; class Gammaproteobacteria; order Burkholderiales; family Burkholderiaceae_C; genus Rubrivivax. Next base: position 774 of record JBILSM010000115.1, on the reverse strand, counting down.
CGGGCGACATCTTCAGGAACATGCGGTCGCGCGTGATGCCGGCGTTGTTGACCAGCACTTCGATGGTGCCGTGCTCCTGCTGGGCCTTGGTGAAGGCCGCGACAGTGGAATCCCAGTCGGCCACATTGCCCACGGACGCGTAGAACTCATAGCCCAGGGCCTTCTGCTCGTCCAGCCACTTGTTGTAATCGCGGCTCGGACCGCAGCCGGCGATGACCTTGAAGCCTTCCTTGGCCAGGCGCTGGCAGATGGCGGTGCCGATGCCGCCCATGCCGCCGGTCACGTAAGCCACTTTCTTTGTCATCTCTCTCTCCTTGGTTATTGGTGCGAAGAACGGTATCGGGATGCTGGCGCCGAGTGTCAGGCCTTGGCCTTGACGTAGCGTCCTGGGGCGGGCTCGATCGCCTTGAAGGCCCGGCTGCCGTAGGCGCGCGGTGCAGCCACCTGACCGCCAGCCTGGGCCTTCAACCAGGCGGCCCAGTCCGGCCACCAGCTGCCCGCATGCTCGGTGGCACCGTCGAGCCAAGCCTGAGCGTCATCAGGCAACTTGTCGTTCGTCCAGTGGCTGCGCTTGCGCTGGGCCGGCGGGTTGATGACGCCGGCGATGTGGCCGGAGGCCCCCAGCACGAATCGGCGCTTGCCCTTGATGAGCGGCACGGAGCGATAGGCCGCCATCCAGGGCACGATGTGGTCTTCGCGCGAGCCGTAGATGTAGAACGGCGCCTTGATCTTGCCCAGGTCCACCTTCTGGCCGCACACCGTCAGCGCGCCAGG
>JBILSM010000251.1:0-2821 GCA_044372085.1 Rubrivivax sp. | reverse complement strand
GGTGGCGGTCGGCCTGTTGGCGCGCACCGTAGTAGCCCAGGCCCACGTCCAGCAGGCTCCAGCTGAAGTCCAGCCCCAGCGTTTCGCGGTCGCGGTCCGAGGAGATGAAACGCGAAGGCGACAGCGTGCCGTCCTCGCTGTTGCGGCTCAGGCTGATGCGATCCTTGTCGCGCCACGCATAGCCGGCCGAAGCCATCAGCCGCGGCAGCATGTCGAATTCGGCCTTCTCGATCTCGCCCAGGGCCAGCGCCTCTTCCATGCGCCGCACCCGGTAGTCGAGGTTGTACTTCAAGGCCCGGGCCACCGCTTCGGCCAGGACCAGGGGCCGGGTGATCGGCTCCACCCCCTGGCGTGCGCTGATTGCATCGGATTTCGTCTGTTCCGCAAGCGGCTGGTCTTGCAAGGGCTGGATCTGCACCGTGGCGCAGGCGCCAAGCATCAGCGCCGCCGTGGCGATCAGGCTCCGCTGCCAAAGGCGCGGAATGGTTGTGGCAATGGGTTTGGGATTCACGAAAAAGCGTCTCCTGGGGCTGCCCCGATTATCAAAGTCTGCCGAGGTCAGCAAATTTCAGTATTGTTCTCTGAACCTGGACGCCGCAAACCCGTGGATGCCCTGACGGCATTCGTTCAGGCGGGCAGCTCTTCCCACAGCTCCCCGTAGATTCTCCACCGGCTGGGTGCGATGTCCCCGCGCTCGGCAGCCTGCACCACGCCACAGCCCGGTTCCTGCCGGTGGGTGCAGTTGTAGAAGCGGCAATGCCCGAGATGGCGGGCGATGTCGGGCATGAGGCGGGCCAGGTCCGGCGCGGCGATGTGGCGCAGTCCGAATTCCTGGAACCCGGGTGAATCAATGAGCGCGGTGCCTGCGGCCCGGTCCCCTAGCCAGTACCAGGTGGTGGTCGTGGTGGTGTGGCGGCCGCTGTTCAGCGCGGTGGAAATCTCGCCCACGCTGGCGCTGGCCTGTGGCACCAGCAGGTTGATGAGCGTGCTCTTGCCCATGCCACTGGGCCCCAGCACCAGGGTGGCCCGCCCGGCCAGACGAGGTGTCAGCAGGGCGATGGCGGCCTGCGGCTGGGCCTTGAGCGAAAGTTCAACCACTTCTTCGCCCATCGCCCGATAAGGCGCCAGCCGCGCTCGCGCCTGCTCGGCCTGCGGCAGGTCCACCTTGTTCAGCCCGATGGTCACCGGCAGGCCGGCGCTGCGCGCAGCGATCAGGGCGCGCGTGAGTTGCGACTCGCTGAAGGGTGGCTCGCTGGCCACCAGCACCAGGATGCCGTCCAGGTTGGCGGCAAAGGACTTGGTGCGCCGTTCATCCTGGCGGAACAACAGGCTGCGCCGGGGTTGCAGGTGCTCCACCACGCCTTCGTCGCCACTGAGCGCCCAGTCCACGCGGTCGCCCACCACCAGCTCAGACTTCTTGCCTCGGGCGTGGCAGCGCCAGCGCTGGCCCGCATCGTCTTCCACCACCACGTGGCGCCCGTGGGCGCTGACCACCAGGCCCGTGCGCAGGTCTGGTGGCGGGGCCTGCTCCGCGGTGTCCGCTTCGCCGCGGCGGCGGGAGCGCTGCGGCTTGCTCACGCGATCAGCGCGTCCACCTTGGCCGCGCAGATGAAGTCGTTGAGGGACAGGCCCAGGACGTCATGGGTGTTGAAGCGCACGCGGCAGGTGGTCCAGTTCACGAACAGGTCCGGCCCGTGATCCTCTTGCTGCGCAATCCAGGCCACCGCGTTGACGAAGGCCATGGTGCGCTGAAAGTCCGCGAAGTGGAAGCTGCGCTCCAGCGCGCCGTTCACCACCGTCCATTGGGGCACGTCTTGCAGAGAGGTGGCGACCTCGGTGGGGGTCATCGCGGCCTGGCCGATCATGGACTGGCAGTGTTGCTGCAGCAGAGTGCTCATGTTGGCTTCTGGTGGGGGCTGCGCCACGATGCCGAGGTGCTGGGGCTGCCCAAGGTCGTCATGCCTGGGGCAGCGCCGCCAAACGCTCCAGCGCCGGCGGGTGCGAGTAATAGAAGCGCACGTACAGAGGGTCTGGCGTCAGCGTGGCGGCATTGTCCTCGTGCAGCTTCAGCAGAGCGCTGGCCAGGGCGCGGCCGTCGGCCTGCTGGCAGGCATAGGCGTCGGCCTGGAACTCATGTTTGCGCGATGAGCGTGCCATCAGGGGCGACAGGAAGAAGGTGAAGGGCGGCAGCGCCAGCAGGAACAGCAGCAGCGCCAGACCGTTGTTCGGCGCACCCAGGTTCGGCGTCACGCCCAGGCCCACGTAGAAGAACTGCTGCGTACTCAGCCAGCCCAGCAGTGCCAGCCCTGCCAGGCTCAGGCCGAACATCGCCACGATGCGCTTGAGCACGTGCCGGTGCTTGAAGTGGCCGAGTTCGTGCGCCAGCACGGCTTCCACCTCGTCTGCGCTCAGGCGCGACAGCAGGGTGTCGTAGAACACCACGCGCTTGGACGAGCCCAGGCCCGTGAAATAGGCGTTGGCATGCGCCGAGCGCCGGCTGCCGTCCATCACGAACAGGCCCTTGGCGGCGAAGCCGCAGCGCTGCATCAGGGTCTGCACGCGCTGCGCCAGCGATTCATCGGCCAGCGGCGTGAACTTGTTGAACAGCGGGGCAATCCATGTGGGGTAGATCACCAGCAGCAGCAGGTTGAAGCCCATCCACACCCCCCAGGCCCACAGCCACCAGGCCGAGCCCGCGGCGCCCATGAGCCAAAGCACCAGGGCCAGCAGCGGCAGGCCGATCACTGCGCCCACCAGCGTGCTCTTGAGCTGATCCATCACCCACATGCGCGGGGTCATGCGGTTGAAGCCGAAGCGCTGC
>JBILSM010000250.1:0-2834 GCA_044372085.1 Rubrivivax sp. | reverse complement strand
AGCGCGACGGCGGCGTCGAGCAGCCCGGGGGCCACCTCCATGGGCACCAGCACCTGCTCGTCGCCGTTCGCGGCAAAGTGCGTGTTCAGCAGCGCCGGCATCTTCACCTGGGACACCGGGCGGCCCAGCATCCAGTGGATCCGGGTGCGTGCGTGCACGGCGATCACCGGCGGCCCTCGATCCCGGCCACAGCCTGCGACGCCGTCATCACGCAGCCGCAGACTTCGGCCACGTAGTGCACCGTCTGCAGGTGCTCGGCCAGGGAGTAGTCGGCCATTGCATCGGCGATCAGCAGCACCTGCAGGTTGCGCATGTACGCGTCGGCCGCCGTCAGCATCACCCCATGGTGGCCGAAGACGCCGGTCAGCAGGATCTGCCGCCGGCCCAGGCGACGCAGCAGGGCTTCGAGTTCGGTGTCGAAGAAGGCGCTGTACTTGTTCTTGGCGATGACGAAGTCGGACGGCCGGGGCCGCAGCGTCTCGACGATCTCCGCAGCACCAGGCTCGTCGCCGCAGGAGGCCACCCCCAATCCCCAGAGCGACAGCGCGAGACCGCGCTCGGCGGCGTTGCGCGGGCGCCGGGCGGTCGTGTAGATGCAGGGGATGCCCGCGGCGTCGCTGGCGTCGCGCAACCGCTCGATCTGCGCCAGCCACGGCGATGCGTTGGCGAACATCCGCACCCAGTGGAGCTGCGCGTCGTGGATCAGCAGCACCGCGTCACCGGTGGCCACCGGCCAGTGCACCTTGTTCAGGCCGGCGACGGCCTCGCCCGGCAGGGGATAAGGTTCGATGCAGCCCGGGGCGAACGCCTCGGCCCCACGGGCGGGGCGCAGCGGCGCAGACGCGCCGTCCGTGCCCCCGGCCGAGGCGTGGCTCTGTCGATCGGCGTGGCGGACCAGGTTCATGCGGGACTCCGGTGTCGGGGCGGTGGTGCATCGTCGCCATAAACAAGCCTGCGTCAAAATACTGTCTGGGCATGTTTTCCATATCCATCTGCTATAGCTCATGGAACTTCGGCAGTTGCGCTACTTCATTGCCATCGCCGAGGCGGGCAGCTTCAGTGCCGCCGCGGCGCGCCTGTTCGTGGCGCAGCCGGCGCTTTCGGTGCAGATCCGGCGGCTCGAGGAGGAGGTCGGGCGCCCGCTGCTGCTTCGCCACCGGCGCGGCGTGACGTTGACCGCCGCCGGGCAGGGGTTCCTCGGCGATGCCCGACAGTTGCTCGCGCAGGCCCAGATGGCCGTCGGCCGCGCGCGGCAGGACGGCACGCCCGACCGGCGCCTTCGGCTCGGCCTCCTGCCGTCCGCAACGCACGGACTGCTGTCGGGTCTCGTGAGCGCGCTGGAGCCGCTTCAGCCCTCGTGGCGCATCGAGGCGCTCGAGATGCCGACCCAGGCGCAGATCGACGGCTTGCGCGAAGGACGCCTGGACTTCAGCCTCGGTCGCCCCGCCCGCAGCGATGGCGCGGTGCAGGCCCTGCTCGTGCACGACGATCCGTACTGCCTGGCGCTTCCGGCGGCACACCGGCTGGCCGGCCAGCAGCAGCTGTCACTGGCGGCGGTCGCCACCGAGGACTTCGTCAGCTTCGGGCGCGACCGCGGCGCGAACTACTTCGACCGCACGATCGCAATGTGCGTGGAGTCGGGCTTCAGTCCCGCGATACGCCACGAGGCCAGCACCTTCAGCAGCGCGCTGGGCATGGTGGCCGCAGGACTCGGCGTGTCCATCGTTCCCGCGAGCTGCGCGCTGATCGGGCTGCCCGGCGTCGTGGTTCGGCGGCTGCCGGCGTCGCGGCACCGTAGTCGACTGGCATTGCTGGCGGCTGCCGAGCGGCGCCACCCGCTGCGAGAAGACATCGTCGCGATCGCGCGGCGCGAACTGGTCCGCTTGCGGCGCGAGGTTCGCAGGGCGATGTCGCCCGCCTGATCGCGCGCTCGTCGTCGCCGGACAGAAGGCACCTCGATCCTTCCGGTCAACCGAGGACCGGCTTAAGTTCTTTGGGTGGATCGCAGGCGAGCCGGAAGCCGGCGCCGTCATCAAGGGCGGCAGTGGCGGCAGAAGGTCCGATGGTAGCGGCCCGGCAGCGAAAAGAGCAGCGGCGCCCAGGGCCTGCAGGCCCAGGTGCGGAATGATCCTCCGAATCACCGGCTGCTCCAGGATCGCCGCAATGATCTTCGGCTCGCCACAGCAGTTCGGGCAGTGCTCCAGATCGAGGTCGAACACGGGCCCGAGCAGCTTGGCCCGGCTCAGGCGCACCGGACGGTGGTGCGCACGACCCGCCTCGCACCCGGCCGGTGGTACGGCATGCGCAGACGCCTCGGCCTGTCGCGGCACCACCCGCTCGCGCAGCCGCACCTACCAGCAGGTGGCGCGTGCGCACTCCACGCAAGAGACGGAGCGCCGCGTGCTCGAGGCAGCGACTCGACTCTTCGCCGAGCACTACTACGACGACGTGCACATCGAAGACGTGGCGCGCCTGGCAGGCGTCACGACGAAGACGGTGCAGCGCCGCTTCGGCGGCAAGGAAGGGCTCGCGCAGGCTTTCCTCACGGCGGCCGGCAAGCACAACGCCGAGCTGCGCGACCGCGTGCCCACGCTGGAGGCCTTCAGCCGGGACGTGCTCGCACTGGCTGAGTCGCTTGACCTGCGCTTCATCGTCTGTGGCGGCTGGAACGACACCGAGGCGGTGAGCGCCCTGGCCGGGCCACGGATGCACTTCGTACGCTCGGTCGATCACAGCTGGCTCTTCCCGCGCTGCTTGGTCGTGGTGCACCACGGCGGCGCCGGCACCACCTTCGCGGCTGCCGAGTCCGGCGTGCCTTCCGTCATCTGCTCCTT
>JBILSM010000114.1:0-9378 GCA_044372085.1 Rubrivivax sp. | reverse complement strand
TCTGCGGTGGGCAGCCTTGTGCTCGCGCCACCCGGCGCAGCCGCCTGGGTGTCTGCAGCGCTGCCGGCGCAGAAGCTGCCCCCCACGCGCTTCGACCTGCGCGAGGTGGACGGCCGCCCGGCCTGGAGCGTGGAGTCGCCCGCGAGCTATGGCAACCTGGTGCACGCGGTGCAGGGGGCCGGTGCGCAGGCCCGCACGATCGCCTGGCGCTGGCGGCTGGACCGTGCCATCGAGCGCGCCGATCTGCTGACCAAGGCGGGTGATGACGCCGCGCTCAAGGTCTGCCTGCTGTTTGACATGCCGGCCGAGCGTGTGCCCTTCGTGGAGCGGCAACTGCTGCGGGTGGCGCGGGCCGCCTCCGGCCAGTCGTTGCCGGCCGCCACGCTGTGCTACGTGTGGGCGCCGCTGGTTTCGTCCAGCGCTGTGGCCGGCACTGTGGCCGGGGCCTCAGGTGGTACCTCGTTTGGTGCAGTCCAGGCAGGGCCCACCGCAGCGGTGTTGCCCAATGCCCACACGCGGCGCATGCGCTGGATGGTGCTGCGTGGCAGCGAATCGCCCCTGGGCGCGTGGCAGCAGGAGCAGCGCGACCTGCGCGCCGACTTCCTGCGCGCCTTTGGCGACGAAACCACCACGGTACCGCCCCTGATGGCCGTGCTGGTGGGGGCGGACGCCGACAACACCGGAGGTCACGGCCTGGGCTGGTTGCAGGACCTGACCTTGCGCCCATGAAGCGTCTGGTGCTGCTGGGTGGGGGCCACGCCCACCTTCACGTGCTCCAGGCCCTGGCCCGTGACCCCCTGGCCGGCGCGCAGACGGTGCTCATCACGCCGCACGACCACCTCAGCTACTCCGGCATGGTGCCGGGGGTGGTGGCGGGCCACTACGCGCCGGAGCAGGCACGGGTAGCGCTGGCTCCCCTTTGCACGGCGGCCCATGTCACGCTGGTGCAGGGGCAGGCCGTGGCCTTGGACGCTGCCCAGCGCGTGCTGACCTTGTCTGACGGCCGGGTGGCGGAATACGACGTGCTGTCGCTGGATACAGGCGGTACGCAGGACCGCGACGCCTTGCCCGGTGCACGCGAGCATGCGCTGTTCGTGCGGCCTGTGGAGACTCTGGTCCAGGTGCTGGACCGTCTGCGCGAGCAGGCTGCCCGCCGCGCCGTCGACGTGGTGGTGGTGGGCGCCGGCGCGGCAGGCTTCGAGCTGGCCCTGGCGCTGGCCTGGGCGCTGGCCCGCCTGGGCGATGGGTCCTCCCGCGTGGCCTTGGTGACCGGGGGTGCTCAACCCTTGGCCGGCTACCCGGGCGCCGTGGTGGCGCAGGGCCTGAAGGCCTTGGCCCGCCACAGGGTGACGCTGTTTCGCGAGGCCTGCACCTCGGTGGAATCGGGTGCCTTGGTGCTCGCCTCGGGGGCCCGGCTGGCCTGCGATGTGCCCGTGATCGCTTCCGGCGCGGAGCCTCCGGCCTGGTTGGGTACCAGCGGGCTGACCCTGGACGAGCGGGGCTTCGTCAGCACCGGCCCCACCCTGCAGAGTGCCTCGCATCCAGCGGTGTTCGCAGCTGGTGACGTGGCCACCCGGTGGGATGCACCGCACCCACGCAGCGGGGTCCACGCCGTGCGCGCGGGCCCGCCGCTGGCGCTGAACCTGCGCCGCTTCATCGGGGCGGGGGAGTTGCAGGCCTACACACCGCCGCCGCGCACGCTCAACCTGCTGTCCTGTGGCGAGCGTCGCGCCATCATGGCCTGGGGCGACTGGGTGGCCGAGGGCCGCTGGGTCTGGTGGTGGAAGGACCGCATCGACCGTGGTTTCATCCGGCGCTTCAGCACACCGGGGCCGGGCGCCTGAACCCGGTCAATCCTTCGGCCTGAACACGATCTCGACTGTGCCGGGTACGCGGCCGTCGGTGTCCTTGGGCAGGCTGCCGGTGCGGTCGATGGCGCGCAGCACGGCTTCGTCCCACTCCTTGGAGCCGCTGGATTTCACGAGGCGGCGGCCGATGATGGTGCCCGTGGGTGCGGCGCGCACCTCGATGACGGCTTCCGGGTTGCCGGTGACCACCTCGGTGAGCACGATGTTGGGCTTGACGGCGCGCACGATCAGGCCCGCGTAGCTTCTGGACGGCGCGGCGTCCACAGCCGCCGTCCCCCGGCTGCCCGGCGCCCCGCTGCCTGCGGGGATCTGCCCCATCATGCGCTTGAGGTTCTCCTCGCGCTGCTGGGCCAGGCGTTTTTCCTCAGCCTCCTCCTCGCGCTTGCGCTGTGCGGCTTCGCGGGCCTGCTTGTCCTTGGCGGCCTTGTCCTTGTCTGCCTTGTCCTTCTCGGCTTTCAGGGCCTTGTCGCGGGCAGCTTTCTCAGCCTTTTCAGCCTTTTCAGCCTTTTCAGCCGCCTTGTCCTGCTGCGCCTTCTGCTGCTTGGCCTTTTCCAGGGCGATGTCGGCCTCTTTGGGGGGCGGCGGTGGGGCCGGGGCCGGGGCGGGCGCAGGTGGTGGCGCAGGTGGTGGGGGCGGCGCCGGTGCGGGCGCAGGTGGCGGTGCTTGCTCAGCGGGTGGTGCGGCCTGCTGTGGCACCGCGGCCCACAGCTCGGCCGAGACGGTGACGGGCGGCGGCGCGCGCCAGGCCACACCCCAGGCCAGCGCGGCCACCAGACCGCCATGCACCAGCACCGACAGCGCGGCGCCCTGAGCCGTGCCGCCAGGTGGGGGCGGCATCAGCGCGTCATGCAGGGTCTGGGGCTTCGGGGCCATGCATCAAGCCTCAAGGGACAAGGCCGACTCTCTCAACCTGACTGCTTGACCGACAGGCCCACCCGCTTGACGCCGGCTTTCTGCAGCGCGTCCATCACGCGCACCACGCTCTCGTACTTCACGTTGCGGTCGGCGCTGATGACCACGGGCGTGTCGGCGTTGCCCGCCTGCTTGTCGCGCACGCGCTCGGGCAGCCGCTCCAGCGTCAGTGGCAGGGGGTCGTCCTGCCGGTCCACGCGCAGGCGCAGCTTCTCGTCCAGGCCCACCACCACCTCGATCACGCTGGTGGGCCGCTGCTGCGCCTTGCCCACCGTGGGCAGGTCCACCACGCCCGTGGTGATGAGCGGCGCGCTGACCATGAAGATGATCAGCAGCACCAGCATCACGTCGATGAACGGGACCATGTTGATCTCGTTCATCGAACGCCTGCGGCGCGAACCGCAGCGGGACACAACGCCAGGCATGGCGGCCTTACCTCGGCCCGCTCGCCCCGCCGGCGGCGGTGGTCGAGGCGACCGCGTTGCGCTGCAGGATGTTGGTGAACTCCTCCATGAAGGTCTCCATCTGCGTGGCGATGCGGTCGATGTCGTGCGAGAAGCGGTTGTAGGCGATCACCGCCGGGATGGCCGCAAACAGCCCGATGGCCGTGGCCACCAGAGCCTCGGCGATGCCCGGCGCCACGGTGGCCAGCGTCACCTGCTGCAGGTTGGACAGGCCGACGAAGGCATGCATGATTCCCCACACCGTGCCGAACAGGCCCACATAGGGGCTGACCGAGCCCACAGAGGCCAGAAAGTTCAGGTGGCGCTCCACGACATCCAGTTCCCGCTGGAAGCTCGCGCGCATGGCGCGCCTGGCGCCGTCCAGCTGGGCGTTGGCGTCCAGGCGCCGCTCACGCAGTTTGAGGAATTCCCGCATCCCGCTGGCAAACAGCCGTTCCATGGGGGCTGCGTCGGCCTTCTTGCCGGCGCTGTCGTTGAGATCGGTCAGGCTGCGGCCGGACCAGAACTCGCGCTCGAAGTCGTCGTTGTGGGCGCGCACCTTGCGCAGGCCGAACACCTTGCCGAAGATCACCGTCCAGCTGGCCAGCGACACCAGCAGCAACCCGGCCATCACGAGCTGGACGACCAGGCTTGCGTTCAGGATCAGGTGGAGGATGGACAGGTCCTGGTTCATGGTGAAAAGGGGTTCACGTGCAAGTCAGGGGATGGCCACGGGAAGGCCAGGGGGATGGCGGTCCAGGGCGTTGAGCACATTTTGCGGAATGCGCCGCGGCCGCCATGATGACGCATCCACGCAGCCCACGCGGATGGCGCCCTCGGCCAGCAGGCGCTCGCCGCACCAGGCCTGCTGCGCGAAGTTCATGGAGGCGCGTCCGCATTCGGTGAGCGCCACGGTGATGCGCAGTTCGTCGTCCAGACGTGCCGGCGCCAGGTGCCGCACCTCGGTGTGGCTGACGATGAAGATCGCACCGGTCTGCTCCCGCAGGGCCTGCTGGCTGAGGCCATCGCCGGGGACGCCGGCCGCGCTTTCTGACTGGCCGAGGCGGCGCAACCATTCGGTGCGGGCCCGCTCGAAGAACTTCAGGTAGTTGGCGTAGAACACCACGCCGCCGGCATCGGTGTCTTCCCAGTACACCCGTACCGTCCAGCTGAAGGGGGCTGCCGTGTCCGCCATGCCGCCTGTTGCCGAAGCCCGCAGATCAGGGGTGCAGCACGCGCTGCAGCCGCGCCAGGGCTTCCTGCAGATGCGCCATCGAGCTGGCGTAGCTCAGGCGCAGGTAGCGCTCGGCGGCAGCGGGGCCGAAGTCGCGGCCCGGGGTCAGCGCCACATGGGCCGAGTGCAGCAGGCCGTGGCAGAAGTCCCAGCTGCTGGGCGAGAAGGCGCTGCAGTCAGCCCAGGCGTAGAAGGCGCCGTCTGGGGCCACGGGCACCTTCAGGCCGATGCGCTCCAGCCCGTCCAGCACCACGTCGCGCCGGCGCTGGAACTCGCCGCGGCGCCGTTCGTACTCGGCGATGGCCGCCGGCTCAAAGCAGGCTAGCGCCGCGTGCTGCGCCAAGCTGGAGGCGCAGATGTAGAGGTTCTGCGCCAGCTTCTCCACCGCCGGCACCAGGGCCGGGGGCAGCACCACCCAGCCCAGGCGCCAGCCCGTCATGGAGAAGTACTTGGAAAAGCTGTTGACCGAGATGACGTCGTCGCCATGTTCACCATGTACCAGCGCACTGCTGCCGTAACGCGGGTCGTAGCTCAGGCCTAGGTAGATCTCATCGACCACCGTCACCCCGCCGCGCGCGCGTACCGCCTGCACGATGCGCCCCATCTCTGCGGGGTCGATGGAGGTGCCGGTGGGGTTGGAGGGCGAGGCCAGCACCACGCCGCGCGTGGCGGGTGTCCAGGCGGCTTCAACGCCCGCAGCGTCCAGCTGAAAGCGCTGCTCGGGCCCGCAGGGCAGCAGCCGCGCCTGGCCGCCTGTAGCGGTGACGAAGTGCCGGTTGCAGGGGTAGCAGGGGTCGGGCATCAGCACCTCGTCGCCGGCTTCGAACAGCGCCAGGCATACCAGCTGCAGCGCAGCCGAGGCCCCGGCCGTGATGAGGATGCGCTCAGGTGCGACGTCCAGGCCGAAGCGCTGCGCGTACCAGCCGCTGAGGGCCGCGCGCAGGGCGGGCAGGCCCGTGGCCTGGGTGTAGGCTGTCTGCCCCGCCGCGAGGCAGGCGCTCGCCGCGGCCTGCACCGGCGCGCTGGCCGTGAAATCCGGCTCGCCGATGTTCAGGTAGATCATGGGCTCACCGCCCTGGGCAGGGTCGCAGGCCGGGCCGGCGGCCACTTCGCGCGCCGCCTTGGCCATCTCCATGACCCAGAAGGGTTCGATCCGCTCGACGCGGGAAGCGAGCTTCATGCCCCCGCGCTGCCCTGGCGTGCCGCCCGAACGGCGGCCACTTCCACCGCCCGCAAGTCACCTGCGGTCTTGTCCAGCACGCCGTTGACGTACTTGTGGCCGTCGGTGCCGCCGAATTCCTTGGCCAGTTCCACCGCCTCGTTGATGGCCACCTTGTAGGGTATCTCCAGGCAGTTCGAGAGCTCCCAGGCGCCGATCAGCAGCACGCCGTGCTCCACGGGTGACAAGGCGCTGGTGCGGCGGTCGACGTGGCGGGCCAGGGCGGCGTCCAGCGCCGCTGCGTCACGGATGCAGCCGTGCAGGAGGGCGTCGAAGTGTGCGCTGTCGCACTTGTCGAAACCTTCTTGCTCGCGCATGTGGGCGTCGATCACGCCGGCCTCGCTGCTGGACAGCAGCCATTCGTACAGGCCTTGCAGCGCGAACTCGCGCGAGCGGCGGCGGGGCGACTTGCCCTGCGGCCGCCTGCCGGCTGGCTTCTTCCCGGCGGTCTTGGCAGCGGCGAGCGGCGCGGCGGCCGGGCTGGCGTCGGCGCTGCTGTTCGGGGGCTCACCCGCGGGTGGGTTGGAGGGGTCAGGACTCATGGGCAGGGGAATGCTTTCTTGCGGTCGCCGCACACGGGCGGCCGCGGGGGGTCGGGTCAGCCGAGGTCTTCCAGCAGGTTGGCCATCTCCACGGCCACGCGGGCGGCGTCTCGCCCCTTCTCCTCGGCGCGCGCCCAGGCCTGGGCCTCGTCTTCCACCGTGAGGATGGCGTTGGCGATGGGCAGACCGCTGTCCAGCGCCACACGGGTGACGCCGGCGCCGCTTTCGTTGGCCACCAGCTCGAAGTGGTAGGTCTCGCCACGGATGATGCAGCCCAAGGCCACCAGGGCGTCATGGTCCTCGGTCTCGGCCAGCGCCTTCAAGGCCACGGGAACCTCCAGGGCGCCGGGCACCGTGACATGGCGGATGTCACCCTCGTCCACCCCCAGCGCCCGCAGTTCCGTGATGCAGGCTTGGGCCAGCGCCGAGGTGAGCTCGTCGTTGAATCGGGCACGCACGATCCCGATGGACAGGCCTTCACCGCGCAGTGCGGCGGCCTGGCCTTTGCTGGCGTCTTTCATGGGTCGGTTCCTGCAGCTTTACTGGGAGAAGGGCGCGTCAGCGTGCCACCGGCTGAAAACCAGTGACCTCCAGGCCGTAGCCTGTCATGCTGGGCATGCGCCGCGGGCTGCCCAGCAGCTTCATGCGTGCCACGCCCAACTCGCGCAGGATCTGCGCTCCCACGCCGTAGGTGCGCAGGTCCATCTGCGGGCGCTGGGGCTGGGCGGGCGAGTTGCGCGGCACCAACTGCTCCAGCAGGGCGTCCGGCTCCTGGGTGCAGTTCAGCAGCACGGCCACGCCGGCAGGAGCGGTCTGCAGCGCCGCCAGGGCCTGGGGCAGGGGCCAGGAGTGGCGGCTTTCGCAGGCGTTCAGCAGGTCCAGCGCGGTGAAGGGTTCGTGCACGCGCACCAGCACCTCGTCTGTTGGCGTCCACTGACCGCGGCTGAGGGCCAGGTGCAGGCCGCCGCTGCGGTCACGGAAGGTAGTGCAGGTGAACTCGCCCTGGGCCGTGGTCATGGTGCGGGCGCCCACGCGCTGCACCAGGGATTCGTTGTGGCTGCGGAAGCTGATCAGGTCGGCGATGGTGCCGATCTTCAGCCCGTGCTGCTGCGCGAAGACCTCCAGGTCCGGCAGGCGCGCCATCGTGCCGTCGTCTTTCATGATCTCGCAGATCACGGCCGCCGGTGTCAGGCCGGCCATGCCGGCCAGATCGCAGCCGGCTTCGGTGTGGCCGGCCCGCATGAGCACGCCGCCGTCCTGCGCCTGCAAAGGGAAGATGTGGCCGGGCTGCACCAGGTCGCTGGGCTTGGCCTCGCGCGCCACGGCCACCTGCACGGTGCGCGCACGGTCGGCCGCCGAGATGCCGGTGGTCACGCCCGTGGCGGCCTCGATAGAGACAGTGAAGGCCGTGCCGTGCTTGGTGCCGTTGCGGCTGGCCATGGGCGGCAACTGCAGCCGCTCACAGCGCTCGCGCGGCAGGGTCAGGCAGATCAGGCCGCGCGCGAAGCGCGCCATGAAGTTGATGGCCTCGGGCGTGACATGGTCGGCCGCGATGACGATGTCACCTTCGTTCTCGCGGTCTTCCTCGTCCACCAGCACGACCATGCGGCCGGCGGCCAGCTCGGCCACCAGCTCGGGAATCGGGGAAATGGGCATCAGGCCATTGTAGGAGGCGGGGGTGTGCGGCCGCCCTGGCCGTCCGCACCTGGCCGACCACAGCCGGCCGAGTTCGGCTGGGTTCAGCCGGGGCTGGGTGGTGTTTTCAGCAAACTTCAGGCGGCGTCAGGTGGCGCCCGCCGTTCGAGCGCTCGCCAACGGCTCGCCAACCTCGGCAAAGATCTGCTCGGCCGTCATCGTGAGGTCCACGCTTTCCAGCCGAACGTCATCTGCCCGCTCGAAGGGATGCAGCACGAACAGCCCGTCGGGCCCGCGGCGCATCACATCGATACGGCGCGAATCGAGGTCGATGAACACCACTTCTAGAAGCGCCTCGATGCCTCGGTAATGCGCGAATTTGTCACCTCGGTCGTAGGCGGCGGTACTCGGCGACAGCACCTCCACGATCAGCACGGGCTCGCGCTTGACCAAGGGGTCCGCCCGGTCGGCCTGCGAACAGGTGACCATGACATCGGGATAGAAGAAGTTACCCTGCTCGGCCGGGCGCAGTTTCATGTCGGCCATGAACGTCCGGCAGGGTGTGCCGGACAGATGTTGGCGCAGGGTGAAGGCGACATTCATGGACGCCGTGACATGCCGCTCATCGGCACCGGCCATGGCATACACCTCGCCGTCCACGAAGTCGTGACGTTCCAACTGGGTGGCTTCCCACTCGAGGTAGTCCTCGGGGGTCATGCGGGGCTGGAGAGCGGGTTGTCCCATGGTGGCATGATGGGGGAATTGTGTCGGGTCAGCAGGCTTCAGCTAACGCGTGAAGTATCCGGCAGGCTGGCGCTCATGAACAGCCGTTTCGGGCTTGACATTGCGCGCGCACGGGGGAGGGTCAATCTCGAACCTCCGCAGCGGAAAACCCTGCCCGTCCCGGCGGCCGGGCGCGGATCCGCAGGTCCGGCCCTATCGGTGTGCACTCGACGAATTCGAGCGCCTGGGCGTCGCTCAAACGCTCCAGCGGCCCGAACGCGGCCATGCCCCGGCCCGACCCCAGCATCTTCGGGGCGAGATAGACCAGCCACTCGTCCACCAGCCCGACCTTGAGCAGCGAGCCGTTGAGCTGGTGCCCGGCCTCGACGTGCAGTTCGTTCACGCCACGGGCGGCCAGGTCTGTCAGTACGGCAGTCAGGTCGGTCTTGCCGCGCTCGTCGGCAGGCACGCCCACGACCTCCAGGTTCGGGTGCAGGCCGCGCAGCGACGCCGCCGCTTCCGGCGCGGCACCGGTGTAGACCAACACCTGTCCCGGGGCCTGGAGGATGCGCGCCTGCGCCGGGATCTCCAGCCGCGAGTCCACCACCACACGCAGGGGCTGCAGTTGGGTGGGCACCAGCCGCACGTCCAGCCGCGGGTCGTCGTCGCGCACGGTGCCGATGCCGGTCAGCACCGCTGAGGCGCGCCGGCGCCAGGCGTGACCGTCAGCACGCGCGGCGGGCGAGGTGATCCACTGGCTGACGCCGTTGGTCAGGGCGGTCTGCCCGTCCAGCGAGGCGGC
>JBILSM010000033.1:0-28045 GCA_044372085.1 Rubrivivax sp. | reverse complement strand
TGCACCCGGCCCTTGTGGATGAATCGGATCGGGCGAGTCTCGGAAGTCATGGCTGTGTGACGGTGTGGTGGTGTGGGGGCGTGCACCGGCGTGCGCAGCCGGGGACGTGGAGGTCGAGACACGCCTGCCTTGAGCCCGAGGCCCGGGCGGCAGAAGGAAGATACACCAGGCCTGTCCCCCATGCCGTGCAGGGCCCCCGCCACCCCGCGCCGGCCGCGGGTGCTGGCGCTGACACCGCCGGTACCGCAGCCAGGAAGGGCAACAGGAGATAGGCTTCGACCCCATGAGGACCTTCGCCACCACCCCAGCATCCGTGCCCGGCCCAGGCGCGGCACCTGCAGAAGGCTCGCGCCTGGCGCTGCGCGGCGACCTGCTGGACTTCACGGACGATGTGCCCTTGCAGTCGGCGTCCGACGATCCGATCGGCGCCGCGGTGCGGTTCCGCCCCGACCACTGGTTGCTGATCGAGGAGGGCAGGATCACCGGCGTGCAGGCCTCGGACCCCGGGCCCGGCTGGGCCCGGGCAGACCACCGCGGCCACCTGGTCATGCCCGGCTTCATCGACACCCATGTGCACAGCGCGCAGCTGGATGTCATCGGCGCCTGGGGCACGCAGCTTCTGGACTGGCTGGACATCCACACCTTCCCGGCCGAGCAGCGCATGGCGGACCCGGCGCACGCGCGTCGCATCAGCGAGCTCTTCGTGGCGTCGTTGCTGTCCCGTGGCACCACCACCGCCTGTGTCTTTCCGACCGTGCACCCGGTCTCCGTGGACGCGCTGTTCGAGGCGGCGCTGGCGCGGGGCATGCGACTGGTGGCAGGCAAGGTGCTGATGGACCGGCATGCGCCGGCGGCCCTGTGCGATGACCCGGCCGATGCACGGATCGCTGCGCGCATCTGCGCCGACCAGATCACGCGCTGGCATGGCCGTGGCCGTCTGGCCTACGCCGTGACGCCGCGCTTTGCCCCCACCTCCAGCCCGGCGCAGCTGGCGATGGCGGGCGAGCTGCTGCGCAGCGCGCCGGGCCTGTACATGCAGACGCACGTGGCCGAGAACTTGGAGGAGGTGCGCTGGGTGCGCGAACTCTTCCCTGAATCGCGCAGCTACCTTGACGTGTACGAGCGTCACGGTCTGCTACACGAGCGCGCCATCCTGGCCCACGGAATCTGGCTGGACGGCGAGGACCGTGCCCGCCTGGCCGCCACAGGCGGCGCGGTAGCCTTCTGCCCGAGCTCCAATCTCTTCCTCGGCAGTGGCAGCTTTGACTGGCCGGCGGCGTTGGCCTGCGGCGTGGGCGTGGGACTGGCCAGCGATGTGGGCGGCGGCACCAGCCTGGACATGCGCCGCGCCATGCTCGACGCCTACCAGGTGCAGGCCGGCGCGGGGCGCCGTGTCACGGCCTTTGCGTTGCTGCATGCCGCCACCCTGGGGGCGGCGCAGGCCTTGCGGCTGTCCCACGAGATCGGCACGCTGGAGCCTGGAGCGATGGCCGACCTGTGCGTATGGCGCTGGGCTTCCACGCCCCTGGCACGGCGCCGCCAGCAGGCCGCACGAGGATTGCACGACCGCCTCTTTGCCTGGATGACGCTGGCCGGCGAGGGCGACCTCCTGGAAGCGCGGGTGGCCGGCGTTGTGCAAGGCTTTCAGGACTTTCAGGACTTTGAAGACTCCCGGCCCCAGGGGACGTCCGCCAGCGGTTAACCTTGCGGCCTTTGGTTCGTCGCCGGCCCGCCTGGGGCCGTCCTGCCGGGGCCTCTGAAGCCTGACTCCATGTACCGACTCGAGCTCGAGCACATCAGCAAACAGTACCCGGCCGTCAAGGCCAATGACGGGGTGAGCCTGCGCGTCAAGCCAGGCGAAATCCATGCGGTGCTGGGGGAGAACGGCGCGGGCAAGAGCACGCTGATGAAGATCATCTACGGCGCGGTGCGGCCTGACGAAGGCACGGTGCGCTGGAACGGCGAGCCCGTGCAGGTGGCCAACCCTGCTGCGGCCCGGGCCCTGGGCATCAGCATGGTCTACCAGCACTTCAGTCTCTTCGACACCCTCACGGTAGCGGAGAACGTCTGGCTGGGACTGGACCGGGGAAGTGCCCTTGGCGACGTGGCCCGCCGCGTCGGTGAAGTCTCTGCGGCCTACGGTCTGGACGTCGAGCCAGCGCGACCGGTGCACACCCTCAGCGTCGGCGAGCGTCAGCGCGTGGAGATCATCCGCGCGCTGCTGACCGACCCGCAGCTGCTGATCCTCGACGAACCCACTTCCGTGCTGACGCCCCAGGCGGTGGACAAGCTCTTCACTACCTTGCGTCAGCTGGCCGCGCGGGGCTGCTCCATCCTGTACATCAGCCACAAGCTCGACGAGATCCGCGCCTTGTGCCACCGCTGCACCGTGATGCGGGGCGGCCGCGTCACGGGCGAGGTTGACCCCACGCAGGAAACCAATGCCAGCCTGTCCCGGCTGATGATTGGCGAGGAGCCCCCCCAGCTGCATCACAAGCCGCGCGAGGCCGGGTCGGTGGTTCTGGCGGTGAGCGCCCTGGACTTGCCGCGTCAGGACCCTTTCGGCGTGGATCTGCATGGTCTGTCGCTGGAGGTGCGGGCAGGTGAGATCCTGGGGATTGCCGGCATTTCTGGCAACGGTCAGCAGGAACTGCTGGCGGCGCTGTCGGGCGAGGACCTTCGCGCCCAGCCTTCCGCCATCACCCTGGCCGGCCAGCCCGTTGGCCGAGACTCCCCGCGGCGCCGGCGCAACGCCGGGTTGCACTTCGTGCCCGAGGAGCGCTTGGGCAGAGGCGCCGTACCCACGCTCAGCCTGGCTGCCAACACGCTGCTCACGCGCACCGAGACGGTGAGCCGTCAGGGCTGGGTGCGCACCGCTGCGGTGCGTGGACTGGCCGAGCGCATCATTCAGCGATTCCAGGTGAAGGCCGGCGGGCCGCAGGCGCCGGCGAAGTCGCTCTCGGGCGGCAACCTGCAGAAGTTCATCGTCGGGCGCGAGATCGACGCGAGTCCGAGTTGCCTCGTCATCTCTCAGCCCACCTGGGGCGTGGACGTGGGCGCGGCGGCGCTGATCCGCCGTGAACTGCTCGCCCTGCGCGACGCGGGCTGCGCCATCCTCGTGGTGAGCGAGGAACTCGACGAGTTGTTCGAGATCAGCGACCGGCTGGTCGTCATCGCCCGCGGCCGCCTGTCGCCGGCGCTGCCCGTGGCCGAGGCGACGGTCGAGCGCATTGGAGCTTGGATGTCGGGGCTGTGGACCACCGAGGTGGCAGGAGATGCGCATGCTGCGGCTTGAGGCCCGACCGGTGCCCTCCCAGGCCATGGCCCTGGCCTCGCCCATCATTGCGTTGGTGCTCACGGCGGCGGTCGCTGCGCTCATCCTGGTGGGGATCGGCAAGGATCCGGTCAGTGGGTTGCGGATCATCTTTCTCGAGCCCTTGTCCAACCGACGCCAGATCAGCGAGGTGCTGCTCAAGGCCACGCCGCTCATCATCATCGGGATCGGTCTGGCGGTGTGCTACCGCGCCAATGTGTGGAACATCGGTGCGGAAGGGCAGTTCCTGATGGGCTGCGTGGGCGGCGGTGGCGTGGCCCTGTGGCTCACCACGCAGGGCATCGTGCTGCCCAAGCCGCTGGGGGTGTCGATCGTGCTGCTGGCAGGAATGGCTGGCGGGCTCTTCTGGGCCGCGATCGTCGCGCTGTTGCGCGACCGCTTCAACGCCAACGAGATTCTGGTCAGCCTGATGCTGGTTTACGTGGCCCAGCAGGTCATCAATGCACTGGTCTTCGGTCCCTGGAAGGACCCGCAAGGCTTCAACATGCCGCAAACCGCGCTGTTCCACGCCAGCCTGCATCTGCCGCCCTTGCTTGAACGCACCCGAGCGCATATCGGATTCCTCATCGCCGTCGTGTTGGCCCTTGTGGCCTTGCTGTTCCTCTTTCGCACCTTTCGCGGCTTTCAGCTGCAGGTGGGAGGTCTGGCTCCGGCGGCGGCGCGATACGCCGGGTTTTCGGCGCGCGGCGCCCTGTGGACCTGCCTGCTGCTTTCAGGGGCTTTGGCAGGAATGGCCGGGGCGATGGAGGTGGCCGGGCCCATCCGCCAGGTCACGCCCTATCTGTCCACGGGGCTGGGTTTCACCGCCATCATCGTCTGCTTCGTCGGGCGGCTGCACCCGCTGGGCATCGTGGCGGGTGGTGTGTTGCTGTCGGTGATGCTGATCGGGGGGGAACTGGCCCAGTCCCGTCTGGGTCTGCCCAATGCCATGGCCAGCGTGCTGCAGGGACTCTTGCTGCTGATCTTGCTGGCCTGTGACACTTTCATCGACCAGCGCCTGCGCTGGACTCGCGCCACCGGGCCTGCCGCATGAACGAGACCGCACTTCTCATCAACACTGCGTTGGCCAGCGGCACCACGCTCGCTTTCGCGGCCCTCGGACTGCTGGTCAACGAGCGTGCCGGTGTGCTGAACCTCGGCGCCGAGGGGATGATGCTGGTGGCGGCCGTGGCGGGTTTCGCCGTGGCCCTGACCACGGGCAGCGACACACTCGGTTTCGCCGCGGCGGCGGTGGCGGGCGCGGCGCTTGCTGCCGTCTTCGGCCTGCTGGTCATCTTCCTCAACACCAACCAGTACGCGACCGGGCTGGCGCTCAGCTTGTTTGGCTATGGTGTGTCGGCCTTCCTGGGGGTGTCCATGGTGGGGCGCACGCTCTCGGCCCGTGAGACCCATGCGGTGCCGGTGCTGTCAGACCTCCCGTTCGTCGGGCCTGCGCTGTTCAGCCACCACCCGATGGTCTATGTGGCGATGGGCCTGACGGTGGCGATAGCCTGGTTCCTGTACCGCACGCGGGCGGGCCTGCTGCTGAGGGCCATCGGCGAGAACCCGGAGCCGGCGCACGCGCTTGGCTACCCGGTGCGGCTGATCCGCCTGGCTGCCGTGTGCGTGGGCGGGGCGCTGTGCGGGCTGGCGGGCGCCTATGTGTCGCTTGTGACTGCTCCGCTGTGGGTGGAGGGCCTGACGGCTGGGCGCGGTTGGATTGCACTTGCCCTGACGGTGTTCGCCACGTGGCGCCCGGCACGCGCCTTGCTTGGTGCCTATCTGTTTGGCGGGGTGACCGTGTTGCAGATGAACCTCCAGGCGCAGGGTGTGCAGATCTCAAGCCACCTGCTGACGATGATGCCGTATGTGGCCACCGTCATCGTGCTGGCTCTCATCAGTCGCAATGTCGCCTTCATCCGCCTGAACATGCCCGCTTCGCTGGGTAAGCCTTTCAGGCCCGGCTCATAATTCGCCGCTTTTTTTCAACTCACCCCCTCAGGAGATCGAACCGATGAACCCGTGGAATGTCCGCAACCTCAGCCGCCGCGCCTTTGCCGTGGCCGGATTGGCCTCCGCTGCCCTGTTCGTGGGCTGCGGCAAGAAGGAGGAGGCTCCCGCCGCAGCGAAGGCCGCTTCCGCGCCGGCACCTGCTCCCGCCTTGAAGGCGGCCTGGGTCTACATTGGCCCCGTGGGCGATGCGGGCTGGACATTCGCGCACGACCAGGGCCGCAAGGCCGTCGAGGCCGAATTTGGCGACAAGGTGAAGACCACGTTCGTGGAAAAGGTCTCCTACGCCGACGGCGAGCGCGTGATCCGCGACCTGGCCAGCCAGGGCAACAAGCTGATCTTCGCCACCAGCTTCGGCTACATGGACGCGATGCTGAAAGTGGCCGGGGAATTCCCGGACGTCAAGTTCGAACACGCCACGGGCTACAAGACCGCTGCCAACATGCGCGTCTATGACTCGCGTTTCTATCACGATGCCTATGTCAGCGGCATCATCGCTGGCGGCATGACCAAGACCAACACCCTGGGTTTCGTGGCGAGCTTCCCGATCCCTGAGGTGCTGCGCAACATCAACGCCTTCACGCTCGGCGCCCAGAGTGTCAACCCGAAGATTCGCACGCGCGTCGTGTGGGTCAACACCTGGTTCGACCCCGAGAAGGAGGGCGCCGCCGCGCAGGAGCTCATCAACAAGGGCGCAGACGTGCTGCTGCAGAACACCGACTCCACCGCCGTGTTGCAGACGGCCGAGAAGAACGGCAAGTACGCCTTCGGCTGGGACAGCGACATGAGCAGCTTTGCACCCAAGGCGCACCTGGCGAGCAACATCGTCGACTGGGGCCCTTACTACAAGAAGGCCGTCAAGGAAGTGATGGACGGCACGTGGAAGGGTGAGCAGCGCACCATCTGGGGCAAGCCCGAGGGCACCAATGACGTCATCAAGATGAACGAGGTCATCCCCGAGGCCACCCGCAAGAAGGCCCAGGAGGCTCTGGACGGCATCAAGTCAAGTTCGATTGACCCGTTCACCGGCCCGATCGTCGACAACGCGGGCAAGGAGCGTCTGCCCAAGGGCGAGAAGGCTTCGCAAGAATGGAAGGACAAGGTTGACTTCTACGTCAAGGGCGTGGAAGGCAAGGTGCCGGCGGGCAAGTAAGCCGTCGCATCAGAGGCGATCGACGCCGCCGTGAGCCCCAGGGCCCGGCGGCGTTTTCCTTTGCAACATGCAGGGAGCCGGGCGCATGAGTTCAGCAGGTGAAACCGACTGGTGGTGGCCCTTCGCCTTGGAGCACGAGGGCCGTGGCGTACCGATGGCGCTGCAGGTGCTGGGGCGGCCACTGGTGCTGTGGCGCACCGCACAGGATGAACCGGTGCTGATGGCAGACCGGTGCCCGCACCGAGGTGCGCGCCTGTCCCTGGGCCGCATGACGCAAGGCCGTCTCCAGTGCCCGTATCACGGCTGGCAGTTCGACGCGAGCGGGGCCTGCGCCCTGGTGCCCGCCACACCAGACTTCACCCCGCCTGCTTCCAGTTCGGTGGCGAGTTTCGGCGTGCGGCAGGCGCACGGCCTGCTCTGGTGCGACCTCTCGGGACAGGCCAGCGGTTCGGCGCCTGAGCTTTCAGACCTGCCGCCACGGCGTCTGGTCTACGGCCCCTTCGACGTGGCCACGAGTGCGCCGCGTGCGGTGGAAAACTTCCTGGACACTTCGCACTTCGCCTTCGTGCATGAGGGCTGGCTGGGGGACGCGTCGCATCCCGAAGTGCCGCCTCACGAGGTGACCCACACGCCTGATGGACGGCCGGTCATCGAGCACTACCGCGCCTGGCAGCCGCGTGCCAGCGTCACCGCCATCGATGGGGCCTGGGTGGATTACCGCTATGAAGTGCTCAACCCCTTCGCGGCGCTGCTGACCAAGCGCGGGGAGAACGGCGGCCCGCAGGACAGCTACGTGATCTGGGCCTGTCCGGTGACGCCGGACTCCTGCCGGCTCTGGTTTGCGCAGTACACCACCGACACGGAAACGCCGGACACTGCCTTGCGCGACTTCCAGGTGGCCATCTTTGCCCAGGACCAACCGGTTTTGGAAAGCCAGCAGCCGAAGGCCCTGCCACTGTCGGGCGGCGAAGCCATGGGCGCGGCCGACCGGCTGAGCGCGGCGTATCGGCGTTACCTCAGGGTCAGCGGTATTGGATTCGGTACGTGCTGAGAACCTGAACAAGCAGTCACAAGTATGAGGCGATCGCCGGCGAGCAGCCTGGTGTCGCCCCTGAGGATCAGCCCTTGAGCAACTGCAGCACCTGCTGCGGAAGGGCGTTCGCCTGCGCCAGCATGGCGGTACCGGCCTGCTGCAGGATCTGAACGCGAGCCAGTGCGGCGGTTTCCTTGGCGAAGTCGGCGTCCACCAGGCGCCCGCGGGCGGTGGTGATGTTCTCGCTCACCACATCCACGTTGGCGATCAACATCTCCAGTCGGCTCTGCACCGCGCCGAGCGTGCCTCGGGCGTTACTGAGCTGATCAAGGGCGGCGTCGACCACCTTGATGGCGGACACGGCACCTGTCATCGAGCCGAGGTCCAGCGTGCTGATGGTGTTGAGACCCGCGATGCCACTGGCCCGGCCTGTGCCAAACGCTTCTTCGATGGCGGCCGTCTCACCAACAGCGCCTGCCCAGGACAGTGCTCCCTTCGTGCTCACGACCTCCAGGGTACCCGGCACGATGGTGGAGTCGTTGCCACCTGATGTGAGTGTTCGCACGTTGGCTCCCGACCTGGAGCCCTCGACCGTCATGGTGGAGGTCCCGTTGAGGAAGTTCTCGATGCGAATGTCGGTTCCGTCAGCGGCCGTGAGCAGGAGTTTGTCCTTGGCTGGGGGCAGCGCGAAGACTGCGGTGACGCCGGTGTTGGCGCCGTTGATGGCGTCTGCCAGTGGGGTGAGATCGCTCGTGCTGATCAGGGTTGCACTGACGGTCGTGCCGTTCAACGACAGGGACATGGATCCAGTGGTCGAAAAGGCGCCGATGGTGGCGCTGTTGGTGGCGGTTGCAGTGATCCCCAGCGAGTTGGCCTTCAGATTGATGGCAGTAGCAATCGCCTTGGCCGAGGCGCCAGTGGCCCACGAGATCGGTGAGCTCGTGCCTTCCGGGTTGGTGAACGTAAGGCTCGTCACGGCGTCCACCCCGTTGCTGCCAGCCGCAGCAGCAGTGGCCGGTGCCGCCGCGTCACCCAGCAACGAACCTGCTGCCGAGCCATCCAGGGCTACCGCGCTGCGTCCAAGGGATGTCACCCTCGCGTCGGCCAGCGATGGCAGATTGAGTGTTTGTCCGGAGTTGGCCCCGATCTGGAACTGCTGATCCTGGAACGAGCCGTCCAGCAGGTTCACGCCGTTGAAGGCCGTGTTCGTGCTGACCCGCTTGATCTCCTCGATGAGTTCCCGCGCCTCCCGGTTCATGGTGGCGCGGTCGCTGTCGGAGTAACTCGCGTTGGCCGATTGCACCGCCAGTTCTCGGATGCGCTGCAAGGCTGAGGCCACGCTGCCCATCGCCGCCTCGGCGGTCTGTGCCAGGGCGATGGCGTCATTGGCGTTGCGCGAAGCCACGTTCAAGCCGCGGATCTGCGTAGTCATGCGCTCGGCCAGCGTCATGCCCGCAGCGTCGTCCTTGGCGCTGTTGATGCGCAGGCCCGAAGACAGCCGGTTGATGGCCGTGGTCAGGTCAGCCTGATTACGGTTGAGGTAACGCTGGGCGCTGAGAGCTGCGACGTTGGTGTTGATGGACTGTGCCACGGTGTTTCCCTTTCAGGCTGGAGCGACTTCGGTCGTCGGGTTTTTTTTGGTTCGGATCAGGTTCCGAGCCATTGACCTTGAAGACCAGGGCTCGGCGCCAGTGTCAAAGACTTGAGGCCCGGGCATAAGCTGAAAAAGCGGGGGAAAAACCGCCTGATTCCTGGCTGTGCACCCTCAAGTTGTCCCCGCGCCGGACGGGTACACCTTGCTGAGGTACCTTCGGGGCATGACCTTGACTGAACGTTCCTCTGCTCCCCCCTCGAGTGCACCGCCCCTGTGGCGGTTGGCGGCGCGCCAGGCCTGGCGTGACTTCCAGGCCGGAGAGTTGCGCCTGCTGGCGCTGGCCGTGGTGCTGGCCGTGGCCGCCCTCACGGCCGTGGCCTTCTTTGCCGACCGGCTGAACACGGGCCTGGCGCGTGACGCCCGCCAGTTGCTGGGCGGTGACGCCGTGGTGGCCAGTGACCAGCCCGCGCCGGCCACACTGGCCCAGCGCGCCCAGGCCCTGGGCCTGCAGACGGCCACCAGCGCCGGCTTTCCCAGCATGGGCCGCGCGCCCGAAGCGCGGGGAGGCGCATCACGGCTGGTGGCCGTGAAGGCGGTCAGCCCGAACTACCCCCTGCGCGGACAACTGCAGGTGAGGGCGGCACCTGGGGCCGCCGTGCAAGCCGCAGCCGGCGGTCCGCCCCGTGGCAGCGTGTGGGTGGACGAGGCGGTGCTGGAGTCCCTGGGCCTGGCCGTGGGCGATGAACTGCTGCTGGGCGAGTCAGCCCTGAAGATCGATCGCCTCATCGTGGTGGAGCCTGACCGGGGCGCCGGCTTCCTGAGCTTCGCCCCCCGCGCGATGCTGCACGAGGCCGACCTGCCTGCCACCGGCCTGGTGCAGCCGGCCAGCCGCATCACCTGGCGCCTGGCCGTGGCCGGCCCGGACGCGGCAGTCAAGGCCTTCACCCGGCAGGTGGAGGAACAGATCCGCACCGAGTCGTTGCGCGGCCTGCGGCTGGATTCCTTCGAGAGCGGCCGCCCCGAAATGCGCCAGACGCTGGACCGGGCCGACAAGTTCCTGCGCCTGGTGGCGCTGCTGGCTGCCCTGCTGGCCGCCGTGGCCGTGGCGATTGGCGCGCGCGACTTTGCCCAACGTCATCTGGACGATTGCGCCATGCTGCGGGTGCTGGGCCTGTCGCAGAGACGTATCGCCGGCGCCTACGCGCTGGAGTTCGCCTGGGTGGGCCTGCTGGCCAGCGGGTTGGGCATTGCCCTGGGCTGGGCGGTGCACCATGCCTTCGTGTGGTTGCTGGCCGGGCTGGTCAGCGCCTCGCTGCCCCCCGCAGGCCTGGCGCCGGCGGTCTTCGGTCTGGGGGTCGGCATGACGCTGCTGCTGGCTTTCGGGTTGCCGCCCGTGCTGCAGCTCTCCCGCGTGCCGCCTTTGCGCGTGATACGCCGCGACCTGGGCCTGCCGCGTGCCGCCTCGCTGTCTGTTCTTCTGCTGGGGGTGCTGGGCTTCTCGGTGCTGTTGGTGGGCGTGGCGGCGGACCCGGTGCTGGGCGGCATTGCCGTGGGTGGATTCGCCCTAGCGGTGGCACTGTTTGCAGGCCTGGCCTGGGCGGCGGTGAGCCTGCTCAAGCGGCTGGTACCCGAAGCCGGCGCACCGCGCTGGCTGTTGCTGGCCACCCGGCAGGTGACCGCACGGCCGGCCTATGCCGTGCTGCAGGTGTCGGCGCTGGCCGTGGGGTTGCTGGCGCTGGTGCTGCTGGTGCTGCTGCGCACCGATCTGATCGGCAGCTGGCGCAGCGCCACGCCGCCAGATGCGCCTGACCGCTTTGTCATCAACATCCAGCCGGACCAGACGGCCGCTTTCCGCCAGGCCCTGGCGCAGGCGGGTGTGCAGCGCTACGACTGGTACCCCATGATCCGTGGTCGCCTGGTGACCCTGAACGGCCAGCCTGTGCAGTCGCAGTCCTTCGAAGGCGACCGGGCCCAGCGCCTGGTGGAGCGCGAATTCAACCTCAGCCATGCGGCCGAACTGCCAGGCGGCAACCCGGTGGTGGCGGGCCGCTGGACGCCCGAAGAAGCCGATGGGCTGAGCGTGGAGGAGGGCCTGGCCAAGACCCTGGGGTTGAAGCTGGGCGACCGGCTGGGCTTCGACATGGCCGGCCAGACCTACGAAGGCCGCATCACCAGCCTGCGCAAGGTGGACTGGGGTTCCATGCGGGTGAATTTCTTCGTGCTGTTTCCCCGCTCGGCCCTGCCCCCCGAACTGCCGGTCACCTGGGTCACCGCCTTCCGCGCCCCCTCGCAGCGCGGTTTCGACAGCGCTCTCAGCCGGGCCTTTCCGAACGTCACCAATGTCGACGTCTCGGCGTCGATTGCGCAGGTGCAGCGGGTGCTGGACCAGGTGATCCGAGCCGTGGAGTTCCTGTTCGGCTTCACGCTGGCCACGGGCCTGGTGGTGTTGTTTGCCGCCGTCACCGCCACGCGGGAGGCTCGTTCACGCGAATATGCGCTGATGCGGGCGATGGGCGCCAGCCGCCGGCTCCTGGCCGCCGTGCAGCGGACCGAACTGCTGGGCGTGGGGGCATTGGCCGGCTTCCTCGCATCGGTGGTGGCCGTGGCCGTGGGGTGGTTGCTGGCGCGGTACGCCTTCGAGTTCAGCTGGAACCCGACGCCATGGGTGCCCCTGGCGGGCACCGCGGCCGGCGCCTTGCTGGCCTGGGCGGCGGGCTGGTGGGGCTTGCGCGGGGTGTTGCGCCGCCCCGTGGTGGAGTCGCTGCGCAGCAGCGCGGCATGGTGATGCCTGGGTGCCCGCGCAGCGCAGGGGCTGGGCGATACTGCCGCGCGTGAATGCTGAACGAATGTCAGAGCCCCAACCTGCCGCTGGTTCAGGCGTGCAACTGGAGCGTCCGCCGCGCCTGCAGCCGCGGTTGCGCATCCTGCACCTGGAAGACTCCGAGGACGACCATGCCCTGACTGTCCTGCAATTGCGCCGCGCCGGATTGCAGGCCGATTTCACGCGCGTGGAAGACCTGTCGGCCTTCGAGGCCGCCTTGACCCAGCCCTGGGATGCCGTCCTGTCGGACTACAACCTGCCCGGGTTCACCGGTCTGGACGCTCTGGCGGTGTTCCGCGGCACGGGCCTGGTGCTGCCTTTCATCCTGGTGTCGGGCGAGATTGGCGAAGAGACGGCCGTGGAGGCCATGCGCAGCGGTGCCAGCGATTACCTGCTCAAGCAGAACCTGGCACGCCTGGCGCCGGCACTGGAGCGGGCCATCGAGGCCAGCGAGAGCCGGCGCGCGCGGCTGGAGGCCGACCGCGAACTGGCAGCCTCCCGTCAGCGGCTGTCCGAGCTGGCCCAGCACCTGCAGACCAGCATCGAGAGCGAGCGCAGCGCCATCTCACGCGAGATCCACGACGATGTGGGCGGTTCGCTCACGGCGCTGAAGTTCGATCTGGCCTGGCTGGCGCGGCGCGTGAAGGAGCCCGAACTGCAGCAGCGCGTGGACTCCGCCCTGGAAACGGTGACCCACGCCATCGAGGCCAGCCAGCGCATCATGCATAACCTGCGGCCCGCCATCCTGGAACAGGGGCTGGTGGCGGCGCTGCAATGGATGACCGGCAGCTTCAAGCTGCGCAACGGCATTGACACGGTTTTTCGCACCAGTCACGAGGCCTTGCCAGCCCTGCCGCCGGGCGTGGCGCTCGTGGCCTACCGCACGGTGCAGGAGGCCCTGACCAACGTCAGCAAGCATGCGCAGGCTTCGCGCGTCACCGTGGACCTGTCGCTTTCGCACGGCGTGCTGTCGCTGGAGATCGTGGACGATGGCCGGGGGCTCGACGAGGGGGCGCTGGCCAAGGCCAGAAGCTTCGGCATCCGCGGCCTGCACGAACGCGCTGACACGGTAGGCGGCTGGATCGACCTTTCCAGCAGTCCGGCGGGCACGATGCTGATGCTGTCGGTGCCCCTGGAGCAGGCGCAGCGCACGTCCCAAGAGGGCAGCGCAGGCTCTTGGGGCTGATGCGGGGAGTCGATGATGATTGAGGTGATCCTGTGCGACGACCATGCGCTGATCCGGCGCGGCATACGTGACACTCTGTCCGATGCCACCGACATCCGCGTGGTGGGCGAGGCCTCCGAATATGGCGAACTGCGCACGCTGATGAGGTCCCAGCGCTGCGACGTGCTGGTGCTGGACATCAACCTGCCCGGCCGCAGCGGTCTTGACGTGCTGCAGGTGCTCAAGGACGAGGGTGCCCCCGTGCGGGTGCTGATCGTCAGCATGTACCCACAAGACCAGTACGCCATCCGCGCCCTGCGCGCCGGCGCCTCAGGCTATGTCCACAAGGGCGGCGATCCGCAGGAACTGGTCCAGGCGGTGCGCACCGTGGCCCAGGGCCGCAAGTACGTCACGCCCGAGATCGCGCAGATGCTGGTGGAGAGCCTGACTGCGCCACCCTCCGAATCCGCGCACGAGCGTTTGTCTGATCGGGAGTTGCAGACGCTGGTGATGATCGCCTCGGGCAAACGCCTGTCCGACATTGCCGAGGAGTTGCTGCTGTCGCCCAAGACCGTCTCCGTGTACCGCGCCCGCGTGTTGGAGAAGCTGGGGCTGGCCAATAACGCCGAGTTGACGGTGTACGCCATCCGCAACGGGCTGGTGGGCGAGGGCGGATAGGGCTTCAGCGAAACGGTGCCATCACCTTGTCCAGGGTGACCAGGACGGGCTGCTGCAGCGCCGGCACGATGTAGTACAGCCCGATCAGGCCCAGGCCCAGCGTGATGGGAAAGCCGATGGCAAAGATCTGGATCTGGGGGGCCACGCGCGAGATGAAGCCCAGGACCAGGTTGGCGAAAAGCAGCATGGTGACGATGGGCAGGGCGATCCACAGGCCTGTGGCGAACACCTCCGCACCCCAGCGATGCGGTTGGGCCACGCGCAGGAAGGCGAAAGGCTCGGGCCCCACCGGGAAGGCCTGGAAACTGTTGACCACCGCCGAGATCACGATCAGGTGACCGTTCAGTGCGATGAACAGCCAGGCCACCATGGTGGCGAAGAAGCTGGCAGCCGGCGTGCTCTGGGTGGCGCTGACGGGGTCAAAGAAGCCGGCGAAGTTCAGGCCCATCTGCAACCCGATCAATTCCCCCGCGTACTCCACCGCCGCAAAGACCAGGCGCACGGCAAAGCCGATGGTCACGCCGATCAGCACCTGTTGCACCACCAGCATGACCGCCAGCGCGGAATCAAGCGGCACGACCGGCATTTCGGGCAGGGAGGCCTGGGCCGTGACGGTGATGAAGGCCGCCAGCGCGATGCGGATGCGCATCGGCACGTTGCGCCGGTTGAAGATGGGCAGGGCCGAGAACAGCGCCAGGACGCGGATGAAGGGCCAGACCAATGGCGACAGCCAGGCCGTCAACTGTGCTTCATTGAAGGTGATCACGGCTGCGGGCCTGGACCGCCTGGCGCGGGGATGTGTGCTGCGCCGAAACCGATGCGCCGCTCAGGCCACCGAGGCCGGAATGGACAACAGGATGCTGCGCAGGTATTCCACCAGCGAGGTCATCATCCACGGGCCGGCCAGCGCCAGCACCGCCACGGCGGCGATGATCTTGGGCACGAAGCTGAGGGTGGCCTCGTTGATTTGCGTGGCCGCCTGGAAGATGCTGATCACCAGGCCCACCACCAGGGCCGACAACAACAGCGGTCCGGCCACTAGCAGCAACTGGAACAGCCCTTGCTGGCCGACGGCGAAGACTTGTTGAGCGGTCATGGGGGGTCAGGTAGCGAAACTGGCGGCCAGCGAGCCCAGCAGCAGGTTCCAGCCGTCTGCCAGCACGAACAGCATCAGCTTGAAGGGAAGGGCCACCAGCACCGGGCTGAGCATCATCATGCCTAGGCTCATCAGCACACTGGCCACGATCATGTCGATGACCAGGAAGGGAATGAAGATGAGAAAGCCGATCTGGAAGGCGCTCTTCAATTCGCTCGTCACGAAGGCAGGCACCAGCACGCGCAGCGGCAGGTCTTCCGGCTTGACGTCGGCGGGCAGCTTGGCGAGCCTGGAGTACATCTGCACGTCGCTCTGGCGCGTTTGCTTGAGCATGAACTCGCGCATGGGCAGGGCTCCGCGCTGAAGCGCCACGTCGAAGGCGATCTCGTTCTTGCTGTAGGGCTCCCAGGCCTGGGTGTAGACCTTGTCCAGCGTGGGTTGCATCACGAAAAAGGTCAGGAACAGGCTCAGACCCACGATCACCTGGTTGGGTGGCGCAGCGGGCGTGCCGATCGCCTGGCGCAGCAGGGACAGCACGATGACGATGCGGGTGAAGGCCGTCATCAGCAGCAGCACGGCTGGTATGAACCCCAGGGCCGTGAAGAAGAGCAGCGTCTGGATCGGCACCGAGTAGGTGCTTCCCCCCGGCCCCTGACCGATCACCAGCGGGAGGTTGCCGCCCTGCGTCTGCGCCAGCGCCGCGCCGCCGGTGGCCAGCAGCACCGCTCCGACCATCCCCATGTGGCGGACTCGCGACGGGCTGACAGTGTTCACGTCTTGTCCCCCGCGCCGGGGCGCCAGCGTTGCAGGGCCTGTGCGAAGGACGCAGACGCCTCCGTGCTGGCCGACGCGACCTCTTGCGCAGGCAGCGTGTGCAGCAGCTGAATGCTGGAGGCTGTGACGCCCAGCACCAGCCAGATCTTGTGGTCGCCCTGGCCCACCTCCACGGTCAGAAGGCGCTGCGAGCCTGACAGGGGCAGTACCCCCACCACGCGCGAGGGCGCGCTCTGCGTGCCCTTGACCACGCTCATGCGCTTGAGCAGCCACAGCGCCGCAGGTATCAACGCCAGGACGAGAACGAACCAGAGCAGCGAAGCAACAGGAGTGTCCACGTCAGCGCCTGTGTTCCCGGGGTCAAGTCCTGCTCAGGCGACGCAGACGCTCGCTCGGGGTGACGATGTCGGTCAGGCGAATGCCGAACTTGTCGTTCACCACCACCACCTCGCCCTGTGCGATGAGAAAGCCGTTCACCAGAACGTCCATGGGTTCACCCGCCAGGGATTCCAGTTCCACCACCGAGCCCTGTGCCAACTGCAGGATGTGCTTGATGGGAATACGCGTGCGGCCCAGTTCCACGGTCAACTGCACCGGGATATCCAGGATGAGGTTCATGTCCCCACCGCCGCTGCCTCCCGAGCCCGTGGAAGCCGAGGCTCCGAAGTTCGTGAATTGCGCGGGCTTGACCGACACTCCGGCTCCTGCGGAGGCACCCTGCTTGTCGTCCAGAGCGGCAGCCCACTCGGCCGCCATGCGATCCTGGTCGTTGGTGTTGTTGTCAGCGGCCATAGTTCATGCCTCCCTTGAGGGATTCTGTGCTGGGCAACAGGTTCTCCACCTTGATGGCGTAATGCCCGTCGTTGACGCCGTATTGACATTCGAGCACCGGCACTCCGTCCACCTTGGCCTTGATGAGGGGGTCCAGCTCCAGCTCGATGAAATCTCCTGGCCGAAAGCCCAGAAGTTGCTCCACCGTTGCACGAGTCGAGCCCAGTTCGGCCACCAGGTCTACCTCGGCATCCTGTATCTG
The DNA here is from genome assembly GCA_044372085.1 of Rubrivivax sp. GTDB lineage: Bacteria > Pseudomonadota > Gammaproteobacteria > Burkholderiales > Burkholderiaceae_C > Rubrivivax. Next base: position 11,375 of record JBILSM010000033.1, on the reverse strand, counting down.
GTTGCTGAGCAGCTTGACCCAGCGCTTGTCGGGCTCTACCGCGTCGCCCTGCACGGTGGAATACAGAATGTCCCGGATGGGCTCCAGCATCGCGTACGGGAAACAGAAATGGATGGAACTCGTGACGTCGCCGATCTCCATCGTGAAGGAGGTGGAGACGACGATCTCGCCCGGAGTGGCGATATTGGCGAACTGCGGTTGCATCTCCGAGCGCTGGTACTCGATCTCCAGCGGGTAGATGCCAGCCCAGGACTTCTTGAACTCCGCCCCGATGGTTTCCACCAGACGCATGATGACCCGCTGCTCGGTGGGTGAGAAGTCCCGTCCCTCGATGCGCGCATGAAATTTACCACTGCCGCCGTACAGGGCGTCGATGGTGGCGAAGACAAGGCTGGGTTCGCAGATCAGCAGACCCGAGCCCCGAAGCGGCTTGAAGCCCACCACGTTGAAATTGGTGGGCACGACGATCTCTCGCAAGAAGGCACCGTACTTGTGCACCTTGGTCCCCATGATCGAAACTTCGGGGTTGCGGCGGATCAGGTTGAAAAGGCCGATCCGCACGTTACGCGCAAAGCGCTCGTTGATGACCTCCATCGTCGGCATGCGCCCACGGACGATCCGTTCCTGGTTGGCGAGGTTGTATTCCCGGATGCCGCCGCCGGCCTCGCCAGCTTCTTCAAGCTTCTGGCTTTCACCGGTGATGCCCTGCAGAAGCGCATCGACTTCATCCTGGGAAAGAATCTGCTGGCTCATGACGGCATTTCAGAGGAACTCTTGGGGGCCTTTGCCACGGGGGTCATTGGATGATGAAGTTCGAGAAGTGCACGCCCACGACGGGGGAGAGTTCGCTCGCGGGCACCTTGCGCTTGCGCTTGGCCGCCCCGGATTGTGAGTCGGTTTCCGGTGCTTCCATGCCCAGTGCTCGTGCTACCTCCACCTTGATTTCCTCCGACAACCTGATCTTGCCGTCCTTCTCCAGCAGTTCGGCTGCCATCTTGTGGGACAACACCAGCAGGATGTTGTTGCGGATGACCGGCATGAAGTTCTTGATCAGCTGGGTGGCACCTTCGTCGTTGAGCTCAAGCGATAACTGCACCTGGGCATAGCGGTCAGCGTCCCGGTCGGCCAAGTTCACAGTGAACGTGTCCAGGGCTACGAAGGCTGTCTTCACCTTGGGGTCTCGCCTCGAGGACTTGGATGCAACGGCACCCTCGTATTCGCCCTCTTCCATCGCTTCCGCCTCGGCGGCGGCCTTTTTCTTGGAGGAATAGAACATCGCGCCGCCACCGGCCAGACCGAGCACCAGCACCGTCACCACCCCCAGGATCAGAAAGAGCTTCTTCTTGCTCTTCTTGGGCTCGGCGGCGTTTTCAGGCTTGTCGGTGGGCGTTGCTGTCGCCATGGGTGTACCTGTGGGATGTTTCGGCACGTGGCCGACGAATTAAGATTCTCCAACGAAGGCTCCGATTATGGTCATTTCCCTCCAGGGCGATCCCTTGAACAGCCCCCTGATGGGTGGGCAGACCGCAGGCTTGGCCTGTCGCCCGGGCCTCAGGCGAAGGTATCGACCAGTCCGCGCCCTTGGGGCAGATGGGGTCTGCCCTCGGCATCGAGCTGCAGTTCCATCGCCAGGCCTTCTGTGGCGGTGATGGCTCGGGAGCCCTGGTTCGGACCTTGTTCTCGCGAGTGCCCGCCATCGGCCTGCTGACCCGCCGGGCCGGCGAAAGCACCCGAAGTTTGCGGGGATGTTTCCCCAGAGGAGCCGCCCTCGTTGCGCGGGTCGTGACCGGTGAGGTTTGCAGCTTCAGTCACAGGCTGTGAAACCCCACCTCCACTGAGCGTGAATCCGGCCTCCCGCAAGGCGCCGGCCAGTGCCGGCAAAGCCTGCTCCAGCACCTGACGGGTGGCTGCCACTTCGGCCATCATGTCCACCCGAACTTGCTGACCGTCCAGCGAAAGCTGCAGGGACACGGGGCCCATCTCCACCGGATTCAGATGAACACGGGCGTGCTCGACCCCTTCCTGCACAAGCGTGGCGATCCGGGCGCTGAGCGCTGGCACGAACTCGGGGCGGCGCACGTCCTGGGGTACGGCAGTGTCGATGGCGGCTGAAGCGGCCGAGGCCGAGATCGTGGATGCGCCGCCGGGCAACAGACTGTTGGTTGGCATGTTCAGCTGCCCGCTGTTCGCCGACGCGTTGATGCTGCCAGCCGCGTTCGCTGAAGCTGAATCTGAAGACGGTATGCGTTGCAGAGCAGACTTCAGGTGCTGAGAAGCCTCCGACGCCATCGTGCCGGTCGCGGAGACTGCGCCGACCCCTCCCAGTGCGGCGCGGGCTGCCGCTGTTCCGGCCGACACCACCTCACGGTTCGCCGAGTTTGTACCGGGCTTGCCGGCCTGGCCGTCGGCTGCCACGCTGCGGTCGACCGACAACCCAGCGCTTCTTGGAGTCCGACCTTTGGCATGACCCGAGCCACCGATCGTGGCAGCTTCCTGCGTCTCCATCGTGGTCGTCGTGGCGCTCAGCCGGGCGGGCTTGGCCCCGCGTTCCGTCTGTACTGGACCTTGCCCCTGCATCAGTGACGCCAGCAAGGCGTTCAACTCGAGGGAAGCATCGGATCCCGCTGCATGTTCCGCGGACGATGGGCTCGGCTCCTGAGTACCGGCACCCCCCTGGGGCTCTGTCGTGGCTTCAGACCTGGTCTCATCAGGTCGCGCCCGAGCAGTCTGATCGTGCAGCATGCGCGAGAAGCTGGGCCGAGCCTCGGGCATGTGGGCGCCGTCTGCTTTCGAGTTGTCAAGCCTGGTCTCGGCAGCGGTCCGTGCTGACTTGTGGATGTGAGGGCCCGCCACGGGGGCTCTGGACTTGTCGCCTGGTGCTGTGATGTCCAGGAAGGAGAGAGGGGAGGAGAACGTCTGCATGGTCGTCATGAGGAGAGGTCGGTCGGGTCAGGCGCTGTTGCTGCCGCTGATCGTTCAGCCCAGGACGGGCACGATCTGGGACTGGCGCGACAGCCAGGCTGCGCGCTGCGCCGATTCATCGGCCTGCTTCTGCTCGCGGCGCTGCTGTGTCCGCTCGTGGGTCTCCAGCCGGCGGCCGATCAGTTTGCGGATCGCGGCCACGCGCGTCTCTGCCTCTACCAGGCGGTGACGTTGCCGCTGCAGGTTGATTTCGGCTTGGCGCTGCTGCAGGCCCAACTGCGCCATGGCCTGGTCCAGGCGATGCATGAAGCTGTTGTAGCAATGCACGATCTCGATGCCGCCGGCCTGGTGAAACTGCTGCTGCCATCGGGTGATGTAGTCGGCGCGGTGCTGCATGAACTGCTGGGTCTGCGACTGCAGCCGTTGCACGTGCTCCTGAGACTGCCGAACTGCCAAGGCGGCGGCGTCCCGCTGTGCCTCCTCGCGCTCCAGAAGCATCTGCAAGGCATGGGTGTCGGGAGAGTTCATCCGGGGGCCTCTGTTCGGGTCTTCACGCGGCCAGCGTCATCAGGCGCCGCTGGCAATCCTGCAAGGGGGCGGGCTCCAGCATGTCCTGCTGCAGCAGCGCGATGATCTGCGGCTGGACCTGGACGGCGATGTCCAACTCGTTGTCGTGGCCGGGAGCGTATGCCCCCAGTTGGATCAGATCGCGCGCCTTGTTGTACTTGGCAAGCAATTGCCTGACCCTGCGGGCAGCGTGGATCTGCTCCTTGGGAGCCACCGAGGTCATCACGCGGGAGATGCTGCGCTCCACGTCAATGGCCGGATAGTGGCCGCTCTCGGCCAGCTCCCGCGACAGGACGATGTGGCCGTCAAGAATGCCTCGGGCGGCGTCTGCAATGGGGTCTTGCGGATCGTCCCCTTCGCTCAGCACGGTGTAGAAAGCGGTGATGGAACCTTGCCCATGCAGCCCGTTGCCTGAGCGCTCCACCAACTGCGGCAGGCGTGCAAAGCAGCTGGGCGGGTAGCCGCGCGTGGCCGGCGGCTCGCCGATGGCCAGGGCAATCTCACGCTGCGCCATCGCGTAACGCGTCAGGCTGTCCATCAGCAGCAGCACATGCTGCCCCTGATCGCGGAAGTGCTCAGCAATGGCGGTGGCGTAGTTGGCGCCCTGCATGCGCACCAGGGGCGGTGCGTCCGCCGGCGCGGCCACCACCACCGAGCGCTGACGCCCTTCCTCACCCAGGATGTCCTCGATGAATTCCTTGACCTCGCGGCCCCGCTCCCCGATCAGGCCCACGACGATGACGTCTGCCGCGGTGTAGCGGGCCATCATCCCCAGCAGGACGGACTTGCCCACGCCCGTGCCGGCGAACAAACCGATGCGCTGGCCTCGTCCCACCGTCAGCAGCGCGTTGATCGCCCGCACCCCCGTGTCAAGTGGCTTGCGGATGGGGTCGCGGTCCATGGCGTTGATGGGCGGGCGGTTCAGCGTCTGGTGGGTGACGTTGTGGACCGGTCCCTGTCGGTCCAGCGGTTCGCCATGTGCGTCCACCACCCGGCCCAGCAGGCCCGGGCCGATCGGCAGGTGCAGTCCCCGCGCTTCAGGACGACCGGCCTCCTGTTTTGGAGCGGGCATGCCCAGCCGTGGCGGAAGAACGGGCAGGGGCCTGGGCAGCACCTGCGCGCCGGCAGCCAGGCCGTGTACCGGACCGGTGGGCATCAGGTAGGCCCGGTCTGCATTGAACCCCACCACCTCGGCCAGCACCGCCGGCAGGCCCGGGCTGCGAATCTCACAAATGGAGCCTACCGGCACCCGCACGCCTGCGGCCTCCAGCACCAGGCCTGCCACCCGCACCAGCGTTCCCACGGTCTCCAGTGGCTCGGAACTTTCCGCCTGCTCCACCAGGGCTGACAGGTAGGCGCTCCAGCGCTGGGTGGAGGTGTCGCAGGCCAGAGGCGGCGCCGCGCCAACCGCAGACGGTTGTGCTGAGAGGTTCGTTGTCATGAATCGATGCGCGGCGTACCGGCGGGTTGGGCCGAAGAAGCCTGCTCGTCTTGTTCTGCCGGCAACTGCGTGGTCGTGAGCGACGCTGGTTGCCAGGGCTGGGCGTGGCCCAGGGACTGGACAGCCCGGGCCCAGCGGTTCTCGATCGTGGCGTCGATGGTGCCGGCGTCGGATTCGACGCTGCAGCCGCCGCGCTGGATGTTCGGGTCGGCTTGCAGCTGGGCACCGCGGGCCTGCAAGGCTTCGCCCGCACCCTCGGCTACCAGCGGCAGGTCATCGGGGTGAACGCGTACCAACACTTGCCGCGCGCTCATGAGCACGGCGTTCAAAGCTTCCGTCGCCACGGCCTGCACCAAGACCGGCCGTGTGTCGAGTTCCGTGCGCAGGACCTGGCGTGCCAACAGCACCGCGCTGCGGGAGAGGGCCTGGGCCATCTGATCTTCCAACTGCGCCCACTGGGCATCGAAGCTTTGCACCAGTTGGCCCACCCTGGCGGCTATCTGGGCCGTGTGGGTCTTCTTGAACGCCTCGAGTGCCGCCATTCCGTCCCGATGGCCCTCCTCGTAAGCCTGCTTGCGTGCGGCCTCTATGCGCGCCAGCCATTCCTCTTCGCTGGGCCCCTTCGGCCGCTGTTCGCCGTGGCCGGAGCGGGTCTGCGGCGCACCGAAGCTCCCTGGCTGCCAGGGCTGCACCTCGCCGAGCTCTTCTCGTGGAATGAAGCGGGTGTAGGACAGACCCGCCCTGGAGCCTTCCGGGGCCGGAATGTTCAGGAAACCCAGCCCGCGAGGGCGACGCTCAGAGGAACTGGTCATCACTGCCGCCACCCAGGGAGATCTCGCCTTCCTCCACCAACCTGCGCACGATCTTCAGCATTTCTTTCTGCTCGGCTTCCACATCCGTTACCCGCACGGGGCCGCGAGTCTCCAGGTCTTCGCGCAGCGTCTCGGCCGCACGGCTGGACATGTTCTTGAAGATGCGTTCACGAAGCTCCGGCGTTGCGCCCTTCAGAGAGATCACCAGGCTTTCGGACTGCACTTCCTTGAGCACCATCTGGATGGCCTTGTCGTCCAGCTTGATCATGTCGTCGAAGGTGAACATGTTGTCCATGATCTTCTGCGCGAGGTCTCCGTCGCTTTCGCGGATGTAGTCCAGAACGGAGGTCTCCACCGAGCTGCCCATCATGTTCAGGATTTCGGCTGCGCTCTTCACGCCGCCCAACTGCGACTTGCGGGCCCGGTCGCTGCCCGACAGCACGTTGCTGAGCACTTCGTTCAGGTCTTTCAGGGCTGCGGGCTGGATGCCGTCCAGCGTGGCCACCCGCATCAGCGCCTCGTTGCGCATGCGATCAGGCAGCAGCTTCAGGATCTGGGAACTCTGGTCGTATTCCAGGTGGACCAGGATGGCAGCCACGATCTGCGGGTGCTCATTACGTAGCAGCTCCGCCACCGACTGCGCCTCCATCCACTTCAGGCTCTCGATGCCGGTGACATCGTTGCCCGCCAGGATGCGCTCCAGCAGCAGGCTGGCCTTCTCTTCGCCCAGAGCCTTGCGCAGTACCGAGCGCACGTACTCGTCGGAGTCCGCCACCAGCATGTGCTCGGCCTCCGCCAGCTTCAGGAAGTTCTCGACCACGGATTCGTAGCGCTCGCGCGGGATGGCCCTGAGCTTGGCGATGGTTTCGCCCAGGCGTTGCACCTCCTTGGGCAGCAGGTGCTTGAAGACCTCGGAGGCCTGCTCCTCGCCCATGGACATCAGTATGATGGCGGCGTCCTCGATGCCGGTCTCCACCATAGAAACGATTGAAGTCGCCATATTGTTTTCAGGCCTCGTTGGGGGCCTTGCCTCCGTACATCATGGTGCGCAGGATGTTAGCCACCGCTGCGGGGTTCTGTTGGGCGAGAGCCCGTACCTTGGCCATGCCAGGGTGCTGCTTCGGTCCCTCCAGAGACAACTCCGCGGTGGGCACCACCAGTTCTTGGCCGGGCGGCGCCGTCTCACCGGGCAGCAGAGGGGTCTCGTCCAGCAGTGCATTCACGCTGGAGCCCGGCGCGGGCGCAGGTGCAGGCGGGGCGAGCAAGGTCTTGAGGGCCGGGCGGATGGTGGTCAGCACGATCAGCAGGGCCACGAAGGCCAGGGCCGCCGGCATGGCTGCGGCGCGCAGCATGTCTTGCACCCAGACCTGCTTCCATAGGGGCAGATCCTCCGCCTTCGGGCTGGCGGGCTCGGGGCGGAAGGCGGCGTTGATGACCTTGACGGTGTCGCCGCGGTCCTTGCTGATGCCCAGGCCTTGCTCCACCAGCGCGGTGAGCTTCTCGAGTTCCTCAGGTGTCAGCGGCGTGGAGGTGGTGCGTCCGCGAGCGTCCGTGGTCACGCGGTGGTTCACCACCACGGCGGCGGACAGGCGCTTGATGCTGCCTGTGGAGTTGCGCACCGTCTTCTGCGTGCGGTCCACCTCGAAACTCGTGCTGGCCTCCTTGCGGAAGTTGCCGGCTGCCGAGCCCGACTGGGTTCCTTGCAGTGGCGCTGCCGGTCCTGTGACCGGGGCCGTCCCAGGCACGGGCGGCTGGTTGGTCTGTGCTCCGGGTACACCGCTGGGGGTGTTGGCGCCCGCCTGGTTGGATTCCAGAATCTGCGTGGACTTCACCGCCGCAGGCGCATCGCCGTTGTTGGGCTTGAATTCCTCGCTCACCGACATGGTCTCGGTGAAGTCGATGTCGGCTGTCACGCTGGCGCGAAGGTGTTCCCTTCCCACCACCGGCTCAAGCAGTTCGACCACCCGCTTCTGCAGCGAGGCCTCCACCTGCTGTCGATACTGCAACTGGTGGGTGTCCAGCCCGTTCTGCGTACCGCCGTCTTGTTCGGTCAGCAGGGCGCCGGTGCCGTCCACCACGCTGACGGCTTTGGGGTTGAGGTCGGGCACGCTGGACGACACCAGGTGCACGATGCCGGAGATCTGCGCGCGGTCCAGCGTGCGCCCCGGGTGCAGCGTCAGCATCACTGAGGCGGAGGGCTTCTGCTGCTCACGGAAGAAGCCGTTCTGCGCCGGCAGGGCCAGGTGCACGCGCACTTGCTGCACCGCCGCCAGGCTGCCGATGGTGCGCATGAGTTCGCCTTCGGTGGCGCGCTTCATGGACATGCCTTCGCCAGCCTGGGACTGGCCGAACTTCTGGTTGTCCAGCAACTCGTAACCGACCGTGGAGCTCTTGGGCAGCCCCAGGTTGCTGAGCTTCATGCGCACATCCAGCACCTTGTCGGCCGGCACCAGGATGGCACCGCCGCCTTCACTGTGCTTGTAGGGCACGTTCATTTGCGACAACTGGGTCAACACCGCGCCGCCGTCCTTGTCTGACAGGCCCGCAAAGAGCACTCGGTAGTCGCTCTGTCCGCCGCTACGCAACGCCAGGGCGATGGCCACGGCCGCCAGCGCAGCCGCACCCACGCCCAACATCAGCAGAGGCTTCAGGGGCAAGGTGGCCAGTTTTTCCGACAGCGTGCGCGGCTCGGGAATCAGCGTCTGCGGGGCGGTGGCGGCGAGGGCAGTGTCCATGGGCGTCCGGTTCGGTTCGACGTCGCCAACCACGCCAGGGCCACCGGGATGTGGTGGTCAAGGGTGGGACGATGGGGTTGATTCTTCGGCACGGCATGGCGTTCGCATGGCCCGAGAAAGGCCCAAAATCCGCCTCAGATTCCGGCACCGGCACGTGGGGTATTCCCCTAAAGTTTGTGTTCGCCCTGTCGTTGGGCCCCTGCCCAAGGAGCCGTCATGGACATCGTCAAGCTCAAGCCCTTTGATTTCGCCCAGGCCGTGGCCAAGGCAGGCCTGCGCCCGGAGGTGTCACAGATTGGCAAGGCTGCAGCGAAGACAGAAGGCCCCAGCTTTGCTAGCGCCATCGACCAGGCCTTGAAGACGGTCAGCCGCAGCCAACTGGAAGCCTCCCGTCTGCAGAGAGAACTGCAGCTGGACAATCCCACCGTCAGCCTGGAAGAGACCATGGTGGCGATGCAGAAGGCACAGATCGGGTTTCAGGCCACCTTGCAGGTGCGCAACCGCTTGGTTCAAGCCTACTCCGACATCATGAACATGCAGGTCTGAGCTGATGCCGCCTTCGCGGCTCTGCAGGTTTCGTGACCTGCTGGGTCACGAATCAATGAAAGGTGAGTTTTCCCGACATCATCTGCTCAAGATCCTCCAGCCAGGGCTCGGCCAGGTTCCGAATCTCGGCGTCGTTGACGAGGATGCGTTGCATGATGCGGGACTTTGCTCGCCGGGACTCTGCGTCCACCTCCGCCTTGCTGGCGATCCGCTTGAGTTCGCTGATCAGCACCATGCAGGCGCCCTCCAGCCGAAGCACCTCTTCCCACTTGCCAGCGCGGGCTGCTTCCAGCATGTCGGCGCTGGCCCGCTCGATGGTCTCGTAATAGGTGATCAGTTCGGAGTTCATGAGGACCTCTCTCTGGCAAGGTGTCGCATGGAGCGTTTCGATCGCTCTCATTGCAGGCGCCCCGAGCCCACGGTCCCGCGAATGGCGCACCACGAATCGTGGACAGTGGACAGGAGTCCGAAGCATTCCTGCAGGATTTCCTGATCATTGCGCAGGTTGGCCACCGTGAGGCGCCAAGCCACATACTTGTACAGACGGTCCAGATCCTCGGCAATCTTGCCACCAGCGGTGTGGTCCAGGGAGGAGCGCAGCCCCTCCTCCACGATCAGCACCGCCTGACGGATAGCCGCACTCTTGGTGGCCTGGTCGCCACGCTCCACCGCTCCTCGTGCCTTGTTGATGGCCTCCAGACCGCCTTCAAGCAGCATCTCGATGAGCTTGTGGGGATCAGCCACGGCAATGCCCGTCTCGACCTGGACTTGCTGGTAGCTGCTGGCGGTGTGCTTCTGAAAGGAGTACATGGTGCTGGCGTGTGTGTGAGGGTCTTGTAAAGGTTATCGGTACCGTCGCCTTGGGCTTGAGGAGCTGCGGGCCGCTGGATCCCTCGAATTGGCCCGGTTTGCAGGTGCCTTCTGTCCGACTGGAATGTCTGGATCCTGATGCAGGGATGGCTTCAGGAGGGTCGGTCGGTGACGGGCGGTGGCGTGATGGCGGCCCAGGCCTCCCTGATGGGGCGCATCAGATCGGCGCATTCCACCAGTGCGGCATCATCGTTGCGCGCATTCGCCAAGGTCAGCTTCTGCGTGATGTACAGATACAGGGAGTCCAGATCCGAGGCCAGCTTGCCTCCGTTCTTGAGGTCCAGCGAGCAGCGCAGTCCCTCGTCGACGATCCGGCTCGCCTTGCAGATGGCCTCACACTTGGCAGGTATCTGGCCCTCCTTCAGCGCCCCCCGGGCGCGGGCGACGGCGTCGAAGAAGCCGTCCATCAACATCAGGATGAGGCGGTGAGGGTTCGCTTCTGGGAGCTGGGTTTCCACTTCCAAACGCGCGTACGTGGCCAGCCCAGAGCGAGCTCCGGTTGGCGAGGCAAATGCACTGGTGGGCAGCATGGTGGATGTACCAATGAGAGTGAATGGGTGCATCGGTTATCGGCTGCGAGCCGGCCCGACTTGAGCGCTCCAAGCCGGTGAAGGAGGCCGCTGGAAACGAATTGGCGGTTTATCGGGGCTGATTTCAACAGATCACTTTTCCGCCGAATGCCGAAGATGCCGGTATGGCGAGCGGTGCCGCCAACAACGAAGCATCCAACGTTTCACCGGCGCACTCGCAAGGGTGTCATTCATACTGAAAGGAACTGACCCATGTCTCAGTCAATCAACACCAACACCTCGGCCTTGACCGCGCAGCGCAATGCCGCCAAAGTCTCTGGAGAGTTGTCCACCGCCATGGCACGCCTGTCGTCGGGCCTGCGCATCAACAGCGCCAAAGACGACGCTGCGGGGGTGGCCATCTCGGAGCGCTTTACCTCCCAGATCCGCGGACTGAACCAGGCCGCACGCAATGCCAACGACGGCATCTCGCTGGCGCAAACGGCCGAAGGGGCCTTGGGCTCCATGAGCTCGAACCTGCAGCGTATCCGTGAACTCGCTGTGCAGGCTGCCAACGCCACCAACAACTCCTCGGACCGCAAGGCCCTGCAGCAGGAGGTGTCGCAACTGGCGTCTGAAGTGGACCGCGTGGCCAAGACCACCCAGTTCAATGGCAAGAACCTGTTCGATGGCACCTTTGGCTCGCAGGCCTTCCAGGTGGGTGCCAACGCCAACCAGGTCATCAACACCTCGATGGTGAATGCCCGGACCACGGCCATTGGTAACTTTGCAGTGGGGGGCAGCGGCGTGGCAGCGTCCACCAACGCCTTCGGCTCCAACGGCATCGCCGCGGTCACTGCCACGATTGCCGGGTCGCTGGGCTCCAGAACCGTCTCCGTGAGCGCGAACCAGACCGCGCAGGCCGTGGCCACCAACATCAACCAGGTGTCCGGGTCCACGGGCGTGACCGCCA
>JBILSM010000248.1:0-2874 GCA_044372085.1 Rubrivivax sp. | reverse complement strand
GTCCACCACGAAGTTGACGATGACCACCACCCCGGCCAGCAGCATCACCACGTCACGCACCACCACCAGATCGCGGTTGCTGATGGCCTGGAAGATCAAGCGTCCCACCCCCGGCAGCACGAAGACGTTTTCCACCACGATGGTGCCGGTGATGAGGTTGGCGAACTGCAGGCCCATCACGGTCAGCACCGGGATCATGGCGTTGCGCAGCACGTGGCGCCACAGCGCCTGGCGCCGCGTCAGGCCCTTGGCGCGCGCAGTGCGCACGAAGTCCTCGCGCATCACCTCCAGCACCGCCGAGCGCGTCACTCGCGCCAGGATGGCCGCCTGCACCAGCGCCAGGGCGATGGCGGGCAGGATGAGCGCCTGCAGCCCCTCCCACAGGCCGCCGCCGTCGTCCTCGGTCCAGCCCGGAAAGCCCCCGGCGCTGACCCACTGCAGCTTCACCGCGAACAGCAAGATCAGCAGGATCGCAAACCAGAAGTTCGGGATGGCGATGCCCACCTGGCTGGCCGCCATCACGCCCACGTCGCCCAGCCCGTTGTGGCGCGATGCGGCGTAGATGCCCAGGGCCAATGCCAGCACCACCGTCAGCGCCATCGACAGCACCGCCAGCGGCAGTGTCACGCGCATGCGCTCGGCGATCAGCTCGGCCGTGGGCGTGTCGTAGCTGATGCTTTGCGCCGTCTGGCCTTGCAGCAAGCCGCCCACCCAGTCGGTGTAGCGCTGCAGGGCCGGGCGGTCCAGGCCCAGCTTGGCCTGCAGCGAGGCCAGGGATTCTGGCGTGGCCGTGTCGCCCAGGATGACCTCGGCTGCGTTGCCCGGCAGCAGCTCGAGCACGGCAAACACGAGCACCGACGCCACCGCGAGGGTGGCCAGGAAGGTGGCAAACCGCTTGAGAAGAAACACGCCCATCGAGAACTATCATGCCTCAACCTGCTCCGCCAAGCGCCTTCTCCACCGGCCTTGAGAACCCCGTGCCATGACCCTCGTGCCCTTCGACGCCTCCCAAGTCTTCATCGCCGGGCGCTGGCGCGCTGGCGACAGCGGCCAGACCCTGCCGCTGATCAACCCTTCGGACGGCAGCGAACTGACCCGCATCGCCCGCGGCAACGCCGCTGATATCGACGCGGCCGTGCGCGCCGCACAGGTGGCGCTGGAGGGTGAGGGCGGCATCGAGGGCGAGCGTGCCGGGGCGTGGGGCCGCCTCACCGCCACCGAGCGCGGCCGCATCCTGCTGAAGATGAGCGCCCTGGTGCTGGAGCAGGCTGACGAACTCGCCCGCCTGGAGGCGCTGGACGTGGGCAAGCCTGTGAAGCAGGGCCGGGCCGATGCGGTGGCCCTGGCGCGCTACCTCGAGTTCTACGGCGGAGCGGCTGACAAGGTGCACGGCGACACCATCCCGTTTGCCAACGGCTACACCGCGCTCACCCTGAGGGAGCCTCACGGCGTGACGGCCCACATCGTGCCCTGGAACTACCCGATGCAGATCATCGGCCGCAGCGTGGGCGCGGCCCTGGCCATGGGCAACGCCTGCGTGCTCAAGCCAGCCGAGGAAGCCTGCCTCACGGCGCTGGCCTTCGCCCGCATCGCCGACGCCGCCGGTCTGCCCGCGGGCGCACTGAACGTGGTGCCGGGTCTGGGCGAGGAGGCGGGTGCGGCCCTGTCGGCGCACCGCGGTGTGCGCCACATCTCGTTCACTGGCTCGGTGGCCGTGGGCACCTTGATCCAGACCGCTGCCGCGAAGAACGCCATCCCCGTCACGCTGGAACTCGGCGGCAAGAGCCCGCAGATCGTGTTTGCCGACGCCGACCTGGACGCGGCGCTGCCCTTCCTGGTGAACGCCGGCATCCAGAACGCGGGCCAGACCTGCTCGGCGGCCAGCCGCATCCTGGTCGAGCGCGCCATCTTCGACCAGGTGGTCTCGCGCATGGCCGATCGCTACCGCGCCCTGCGCGTGGGCCCGGCGCTGGACGACCTGGACATCGGCCCGGTCATCTCGGCGCGCCAGCGCGAGATCGTGCAGGGCTACCTGGACGTGGTGAAGGACGGCGGCCTGCACATTGCCGCGCAGGCGCCCCTGCCGGCCACCTTGCCGCCCGGCGGGTGCTGGGTCGCGCCCACCCTGGTGGCCGAAGTGAACCCGGGCCACCGCATCGCGCAGGAGGAGATCTTCGGCCCGGTGCAGGCGGTCATCCCCTTCGACGGCGAGCGCGAGGCCCTGGCCATCGCCAACGGCACGGCGTTCGGGCTGGTGGCCGGCGTGTGGACGCGCGACGGCAGCCGCGCCCTGCGCATGGCGCGCAAGCTCCAATGTGGCCAGGTTTTCGTCAACAACTACGGTGCCGGTGGCGGTATCGAGTTGCCCTTTGGTGGCGTGAAGCATTCCGGCCACGGACGCGAGAAGGGCTTCGAGGCGCTGTATGGCTTCTCGGTGCTCAAGACCGTGGCCGTGAAGCACGACTGACCACCGACAGTGCCCTGACCAGAGGCGGCCCTATGCAACTCCTCACCCTGTCTTTCAGTCTGACCACCGGATGGAGCCGGCCGCTGCCGGTTGAACTGGACGGCCCTCGCACGCTGGTGCTCGCGTTCGGCGCGCCCCGCTACGGGCAAGACGCGGCGGCTTTGCAGGCCTTGCGTGATGCCTTGCCGCAGGCGGTGCAGGTCGGATGCTCCACCGCAGGCGAGATCTTCGAAGGCGAGGTGCGCGACAACACCCTGAGCGTGGCCGTGATCCGCTTCGAATCCACCGATCTGGTGCGGGCCGTCACCCCCTTGGCCGGCCGCGAGGACTCCGCCGCCGCCGGACAGCGACTGGCGGCCCAGCTTCAACGCCCCGGATTGCGGGCGGTGCTGGTCTTCAGCGAGGGT
>JBILSM010000247.1:0-2889 GCA_044372085.1 Rubrivivax sp. | reverse complement strand
TGAAGGCGGCTGAAGGCGAGTCAAAAAAATGACTGAGGGCGACTGAGGGCGACTGCGGCTTCTGAAGGCAAGCTGGCCGCTGCAGCAGCCTCAGCCTTTCAGCAGCACGATCAGCGCCCCTGCGCCGCCCTGCGGGCCACTGGCCTGGGCAAAGGCCACCACCTCAGCGCATTGGGCCAGCCAGCGCTGCACCTTCGCCTTCAACACCGGCTGCCGCCCGGGGGAGCCATGGCCCTTGCCATGCACCACCCGCACACAGCGATGGCCGCGCCGCATGGATTCACGGATGTATCCCGCCAGGGCCTCGCGCGCTTCGTCTCGCCGCAGGCCATGAAGGTCGATCTGCGACTGGATCGCCCAGTGGCCCCGGCGCAGCTTGGTCACCACATCGGGGCCGATGCCCGGGCGCCGAAAACTCAGGCCGTCGTCGGTGAGCAGCAGCGATTCGATGTCCACCTCGTCGGACAGGGCCTCCTGCAGGGCTTGCTGCTCGTCCAAATGACGCTGCACCGGTTCGGGCGCAGGTTGGGGCCTTTTCAGATCGGCCAGGCCCTTGTCGGGCACCTGGGTCACGGGCCCCACCGCGTGCGCGAACTCGTCGCGCTGCCGTGCCACCTGGCGCCGCTGGGCTTCTTCGGCCGCCTGGCGGGCACGCTCACGCGCCGCTTGCGCCGCAGCCTCCTTGGCCCGGCGCTTCAGGGCAGCGCCCAGGGCCTCGAAGTCCTTCAGTGCGGGCGCTGCATCGGTCTTGCTCACAGCAAGCCCCTTTCGGCGAACGACACCACCTGGCCCTGACCCACCACCAGATGGTCCAGCACCCGCACATCCACCAACTGCAACGCGGACTTCAGGGTCTGGGTCAGGTACTCATCGGCCCGAGAAGGCTCGGCCACGCCCGAGGGATGGTTGTGCGCCAGCACCAGCGCGGCGGCATTGCGCGCCAACGCTTCCTTCACCACCTCCCGCGGGTAGACGCTGGCCTGGCTGAGCGTGCCCCTGAACAGCGTCTGCATCTCGATCAGCCGGTGCCGGGTGTCCAGGTGGATCACCGAGAACGACTCGTGCTCCAGATGAGCCAGGTGCAGCGCGGCGTAGCGCTTGAGCTGAGTGGGTGAATCGAACACGGGCGCCTGGCCGAGTTCCTGCGCCGCAGCGCGGCGCGCCAACTCCATCACCGCCACGATTTCGGCCCGCTTGGCAGGCCCCAGGCCCTTGATGCGCTTCAGGTCTTGCGGCCGCGCCGCCAGCAGACCCGCCAGGCCCTTGAACTCCTGCAGCAAGGTGCTGGACAGATCCAGCACGCCGCGCCCCGGCAGGCCCGTGCGCAGCAGGACAGCGAGCAACTCTTCGGAAGCCAGGGACTGCGCACCGCAGCTCAGCAGCCTTTCCCGCGGGCGCAGGCTCAGGGGCAGGTCCTTCATCGACATGGTCAGGCGCTCGGGTGCAGGGGGGACGGGGAGGCGGTGCAGGCCCAGGCCGTGGTGGTGACGCAGGCGCGGCTCTTAGAATGAAAACCAGTCTATCGCTGCACCGCGTTGCCGCGCCCCCTACTCGGACTTCCCCCATCAGAGGGTCTTGTGTGACCACCATCCAATCCGGGTCGTTCCTGACGTTGCACTACCGCTTGGCGGGCCCCGACGGCGCCGACGTCATCAACACCTTTCATGACAAGCCGGCCACCCTGTCGCTGGGCGCGGGGCAGCTCGCTCCGGCCATGGAGGCGCGGCTGATCGGCCTGGCCGAGGGGGCGAGCCAGAGCTTCGAACTGGCCCCTGGCGAGGCCTTTGGCGAGCGCAACCCCGAGTTGCTGCAGCGCGTGAAGCTCAGCTTGATGCATGAGCTGGGAGACCCCGACGCCGAGTACGGCGTGGGCGATGTGGTGCAGTTCCCCACGCCGGATGGCCAGGGCGCCTACGCAGGTGTCGTGCGCGAGGTGGGCGAGGGCTGGCTGCTGTTCGATTTCAATCACCCTTTGGCGGGCCAGCCGGTGCGCTTTGAGGTGCAGGTGCTGGGAGTGCTGTGATGAGCGAGGTGATCTTGCCCCAGGAAGTGCTGCTGGCCGAGCCGCGCGGCTTCTGCGCCGGCGTAGACCGCGCCATCGAGATCGTCGAGCGCGCACTGCGCAAGTACGGTGCGCCCATCTACGTGCGTCATGAGATCGTGCACAACACCTACGTGGTCAACGACCTCAAGGCCAAGGGCGCCATCTTCATCGAGGAGCTGAGCGATGTGCCGCCGGGTGCCACGCTGGTGTTCAGCGCTCACGGCGTGAGCCAGGCCGTGCGCGCCGAGGCCGATGTGCGCGGCTTCAACGTGTTTGATGCCACCTGCCCCCTGGTGAGCAAGGTACATGTGGAACTGGCCAAGCTCAGCAAGGAAGGCTACGAGTTCATCATGATCGGCCACAAGGGCCATCCTGAGGTGGAAGGCACCATGGGCCAGCTCACCGAGGGCATCTACCTGGTGGAGGACGTGGCCGACGTGGTGCGGGCACGCCCGCGCGGCGACAAGCTGGCCGTGGTGACGCAGACCACGCTCAGCGTGGACGATGCCGCCGAGATCCTGGCCGAGGTCAAGCGCGTGTTCCCCCACGTACGCGAGCCCAAGCAGCAGGACATCTGCTACGCCACGCAGAACCGGCAGGATGCCGTGAAGGTGCTGGCCCCGGCAGTGGACGTGGTGATCGTGGTGGGCAGCCACACCAGCAGCAACAGCAACCGCCTGCGCGAACTGGCGCAGCGTCTGGGCACGGCCGCCTACATGGTGGATGCTGCAGAAGACCTTCAGGCCGAATGGCTGGAGGGGCGCCGCCGCGTGGGCCTGACCGCCGGCGCTTCGGCGCCCGACATCCTGGTGCAGCAGGTGATCGCCCGGCTGCGCGAAATGGGC
>JBILSM010000246.1:0-2897 GCA_044372085.1 Rubrivivax sp. | reverse complement strand
TCCAGCGCGAAGGCCTCGCGGTAGGAGGGGTGTACGTAGCGTGCCGCGCCGCGCAGCCCCAGCATCGGGTTCTCCTCGGGCGGCTCGAAGTCGCGGCCGCCGGCCAGCGCGGCGTACTCGCTGCTCTTGAAGTCCGACAGCCGGACCGTCACCGCGCGCGGCCAGAACGCAGCGGCGATGGTGCCGATGCCCTCGGCCAGGTGTTCCACGAAGAAGCGGGCGCCGTTGGCATGACCGGCACACATCGTCATCACCCGCTCGCGCTCGGCCGGGTCGGTGATCCGGTCCGGGTGCAGCAGCGCCATGGGGTGGGCACCGATGTGCTCGCTGATGATGAATTCCATGCGGGCCAGGCCCACGCCGTCGCAGGGCAGGCGCGCCGTGCGAAAGGCCAGGCCGGGGTTGCCCAGGTTCACCATCAGGCGGGTCCTGGTCTTGGGCAGTTGCGTGAACGCCGTGCGCTGGGCGCGGAACGGCCAGCGCCCGTCGATGACGCGCCCCGTGTCCCCTTCGGCGCAGGTAACCGTCACCGGCTGGCCGTCGGCCAGGGTGGTGCAGGCCTGCGGCGCCCCCACCAGTGCCGGGATGCCCAACTCGCGCGCCACGATGGCGGCGTGGCAGGTGCGCCCGCCGTGCTCGGTGACGATCGCCGCAGCCGTCTTCATCACCGGTTCCCAGTCGGGGGTGGTGGTCGCGGCCACCAGCACCTCGCCGGGGCGGAACGTGGGCAGGTCGCGGGGGTGGGCGATGCGGCGCACGCTGCCCTGCGCGATGCGCTCGCCGATGGCGCGCCCGCGCAGCAGCGTGGCGCTGGCGGGCGGGCCGGGAGTGTCCAGCTCGTGGCGCTCTATCTCCCAGGTGGCCTGTTGAGAGACCACTGTTTCCGGTCGGGCCTGCACGATGTAGAGCGGCCCGCCGGGTCCGTCCTGCGCCCACTCCACGTCCATGGGACACCAGTGGCCTGCGCGCTGGCTGTAGTGTTCCTCGATACGCAGGGCCATGCCGGCCAGGGCCAGCACGTGCTCATCGCTGAGGCAGGGCCGCAGGCGCTCAGGTTCCGGCACGGGCTCGGTGAGGATGCCTCCGGCCGCAAGCACCACCCGCGTCAGTTTTGCGCCGATGCGGTGGCTCAGCACACAGCGCGCGCCCAGGCGGTAGGTCGGCTTGTGCACCACGAACTCGTCCGGGTCCACGCTGCCCTGCACCACGGCTTCGCCCAGGCCCCAGGCGGCGTCGATGCGCACGACATCGGGGTGGCCAGATTCGGTGTCCAGCGTGAACGCCACGCCGCTGGCGGCCAGGTCGCTGCGCACCATCTTCATCACCGCCACCGACAAGGCCACCTGGAAGTGGTCGAAGCCCTGGTCGATGCGGTAGGCAATGGCCCGGTCGGTGAAGAGTGAAGCCTGGCAGTGCCGCACAGCGTGCACCACGGCGTCTTCGCCGGCCACGTTCAGGAAACTCTCGTGCTGGCCGGCAAAGCTGGCGTGCGGCAGGTCTTCAGCGGTGGCCGAACTGCGCACGGCCACCCGCAGGTCAGGCTCGGCGCAGTGTTGCGCCAGGGCGCGCCAGGCACCGCGCAGCGCAGCCTCCACGGCCACGGGCATGGGGCAGGCGTTCACGAGGGCGCGGGCCTGTGCGGCTGCATGGGCAAGGGCGGCGTTGTCACGCTTGTCCAGCCCGTCCAGCAAGGCGTGCAGGCGCGGTGCGGCGCCGCCGGCTTCGATCATGTCGCGAAAGGCCTGCGCCGTGACCGCGAATCCTGGAGGCACACGCACGCCCAAGGGGCCGAGCGCGCGCGTCAGCTCACCGATGGAGGCGGTCTTGCCGCCCACCAGTGCCACATCGTCCATCGACACCTCATCCAGGCGCAGCAGGTATCGTTTCATCGGCAAGAGCCTCCTGTGGGGTGTGGGAGCGCTGGGCGAGTCCGGCGGCCTCGTACTGCTGGCCCATGATGGACAAAGCAGATTGATGTTGCGCCCGACCTCGCGAGCCACCGTTGAGGCCCGGCAACAGCCCCGCATGCGGCAAAGGCCCTCCGCTGCGGCGCAGGGCCTTGCGGTCAGCACAATCACGCGCATGAAGACACTCTTCGCTGCCCTGTTGCTGGCCGCCACCACCATGACCAGCCACGCCATCGAGGAACCCGACTTCGAAGTTGTCCAGCGCCTGGACACCCTGGAGATCCGGCAATACGCCCCCTACGTGGTGGCCGAGGTCACGGTACCCGGGCCGGCCGAGTCGGCCGGCAACCAGGCCTTCCCGCTGCTGGCCGGCTACATCTTCGGCAAGAACAAGGGCGAGCGCAAGATGGCCATGACGGCTCCGGTGACTCAGACGCCCACGCCTGTGAAGATGGCGATGACCGCACCCGTGACGCAAGCCGCCTCGCCGCAGGGCTATCTGGTGCAGTTCGTCCTGCCCAAGGGCGTGACGCTGGAGTCCGCCCCCGAGCCTCTGGACAGCCGGGTCAATATCCGTGAGGTGCCCGGCGCCAAGGTGGCGGCGGTCAGGTTCTCGGGCTTCTGGTCGGAGGACAACTACCAGCGCCACCTGGCCCAACTGACCACCGGCCTGCAGGCGGCCGGCCTGCGCTGGAAGGGCGAGCCCGTATATTCACGCTACGACGCACCGTGGACCCCCTGGTTCCTGCGCCGCAACGAGATCTGGTTGACCCTGGAGTGACGACGACGATGAACCATCAGCAGGACTTCGATTCCGCCGCCGTGCGGCAACTGCGCGCCGACCTGGCGCTGGCGTTGCGCGCTGCCTACCACTACGGCCTGTCCGAGGGCGTGTGCAACCATTTCAGCGCCGAGCTGCCCGACGGCTCCGGCCGCTTTCTGCTGAACCCGCGCGGCCTGCTGTGGAGCGAAGTCGGCACCGACGACATC
>JBILSM010000245.1:0-2920 GCA_044372085.1 Rubrivivax sp. | reverse complement strand
CCTGTGCAGCGAAGGACTAAACCGCTCGCGCGGTAGGCGCTCCGGCCACGGCTTGGTGTTTCGGGAGAGTCGCGGTTCTGCGAAGTTGACGAGCGAGGCAATCCGCCTCGTTCATCAACGGAGCTGCAACCATGGACACGACCACCCGCGCGGTCTCGCCGCTGCGCCAACGCATGCTCGAGGACATGCGCATGCGCAAGCTGGAGCCCAGGACCCAGGAAGCCTACATCCGCGCCGTTCGCAAGCTGAGCGTCTTCCTCAAGCGCTCGCCCGACACCGCCACCGTCGAGGAACTGCGCAACTTCCAGCTGCACCTGGTCGACACCGGCACCTCGCCGATCACGCTCAACGCGACGCTGACGGGCCTGAAGTTCTTCTTCGACACCACGCTGGGCCGCAGCGAGCTGATGGTGCGCATGCAGCCGGTGAAGCTGCCGCGCACGATCCCGGCCGTGCTGAGCGTGCAGGAGGCCGCGGCGCTGCTGGCCGCCACCCGCAACATCAAGCACCAGGCCGCACTGTCGGTGGCCTATGGCGCCGGTCTGCGCGCCAGCGAGGTCTGCCGCCTCAAGGTCGGCGACGTCGACAGCCAGCGCATGGCACTGCGCGTCGAGCAGGGCAAGGGCTCCAAGGATCGCTATGCGATGCTCAGCCCAGTCGTGCTGGCGCGGCTGCGCGCCTGGTGGCGGGTAGGCCGTGCCCAGGGCAAGATGCTGCCCGGCGGCTGGCTGTTCCCGGGCCTGGACCCGATGGACCCGCTAACGATCCGGCAGCTCAACCGCGCAGTGCATGACGCGGCCTCGGCCGCCGGTATCACCAAGCGCGTGACCACGCACACGCTGCGCCACTCCTTCGCCACTCACCTGCTGGAACGCAAGGTCGACATCCGCGTGATCCAGGTGCTGCTCGGCCACAAGCGGCTGGACACCACCTCGATCTACGCCCACGTGGCCACCGACCTGCTGCGCGAGGTGATCGGCCCGCTGGAGGAACGGCCACCCTCTTGAGGCAGCGGCCGTGCAGCGGCCTGCCCTGGAGGTCGCCGACATCTTCCGCGAGCACGGACCGGCGTGGCGCCAGGCGCAGCGCGGCCACCTGAGCCTGGTCCAGCTCAAGGTGATGTCGGCCATCACCCAGTGCCGCACGGCGGCGCTGGGCGGCCATGTGCTGCGCTGCGGCGGCTGCGGGACCGACCAGATCTCCTACAACTCCTGCCGCAACCGGCATTGCCCGAAGTGCCAGAGCGCGGCAGCCCAGCGCTGGCTCGATGCGCGGCAGGCCGATCTGCTGCCGGTGGAGTATTACCACGTGGTCTTCACGCTGCCGGCGCCCGTCGCCGACATCGCGTACACGAACAAGGCCGCGGTCTACGGGCTGTTGTTCGACATGGCCGCCGAGGTGCTGCAGACGATCGCTGCCGATCCCAAGCACCTGGGCGCCAGGATCGGCGCCACGCTGGTGCTGCACACATGGGGCTCGGCCATGACGCACCACCCGCATGTGCACGGCATCGTGCCCGGCGGCGGGCTCAGCGCGGACGGCAAGACCTGGTTGGCCTGCCGTCCGGGGTTCTTCCTGCCTGTGCGGGTGCTGTCCAGGTTGTTCCGGCGGCGCTTCCTGGAGGAACTGCAGCGGTTGCACGATGCGGGCAGGCTGCAGTTCTTCAGCGAACACGCGCCGCTGGCCAACGCCGAAGCCTTCAAGTCCTGGCTCGCGCTGCTGCGCCAGACCGAGTGGGTGGTCTACGCCAAGCGTCCCTTCGCCGGACCACAGGCCGTGCTGACCTACCTGTCGCGCTACACGCACCGGGTGGCGATATCGAACCGCCGGCTCGTCGCGATGGACGAGCGCGGGGTGAGCTTCAGGTGGAAGGACTACCGCGCCAGCAAGGGCAGCAAGACCAGCAAGAGCGGCAAGGGCCGCACGCGCCACACGACGATGACGCTATCCCCCGAGGAGTTCATGCGCCGCTTCTTGCTGCATGTGCTGCCCGGAGGCTTCCACCGCATCCGGCACTACGGGCTGCTGGCCAACGGTTCGCGCAAGGCCGACCTGGCGCGAGCGCGGGAGGCCTTGCATGTCGCAATGCCGCAAGACACCGCAGCCAGCAGCGCCGAGCCCGTCCACCGCGAGGCCGAAGCAAGCGCGCCGGTGTTCGTCTGCCGCCACTGCGGCAAGCCGATGCTCGTCGTGCACGCCTTGATGCGCGGCCAGGCGATTCGCGCGCCGCCATCGCCATCGCCATGAGCAGCCTCGAGATCCACAACCCGCAGCCCTTGCCGACGAGACCCCTTCGGGCGTCGGCCGGGTCGACTCGCGCCAACGGTACCCAACACGCTTGCGGCGCCACCACTCGGCTGGCCGTCAACTGCTGCATCGGTCACGTCGTGCGCCACACGCGCGCCAGACGTCCCGCGCGCTGCGCGGTCTCGGCCCTCCTCGCCACCGTGCGGCGCGCCGAATCCCCATAGAGCCGCCCTGGCGCTGACCTAAGGCTGCGGCACTCGCCGCGGTTTCCTCCCCCGAGGCTTGTGCGACACCTGCCCTCAGGCCGTCAGTGATCGACGCACGGCAGCGCGCGCGGGCAGGTGTCCCACAACCCTAAACAGTCTCCGTCTGTTGCCGACCGGCAACACCTGACCGGCATCTCGTCCACAGTTCTTGCTAGCGCGGACGGTCTGTCCGGTAATTGCGCTATTGCGGCATCGGAGACCTCCTCGATGGCCAATGACGATCGACCGCTGGACCGCGAGATCCGCATCGCCCGGGTGTTCAGGCCCCTTGGCACGAAGCCGATGACGCGCAGCCAAGCTGAGATGGCGGGCAAGCTGCTGGGCTTGCACTGGACCAGCGTGTATCGGCTTCGCCGGCGCTTCCTGGGCGATCCGGTGGCCAGCTCGGTGGCCCCGATGCTGCGGGG
>JBILSM010000113.1:0-9583 GCA_044372085.1 Rubrivivax sp. | reverse complement strand
CACCAGGATCTCGTCAGACCGCCGCCTCATGGCCCGCTACCAGGCGCTGCGCCAGCAAGACCATGCGCTCACGCCAGCAAGGCGTCGTGCGCTGGACAACGCCCTGCGGGACTTCGAGCTGTCGGGTGCCATGCTGGACGGCACCGACCGGGAGCGTTTTGCCCAGATCAAGGCACGCAGGGCCGAACTGGCACAGCAGTTCTCAGAGCACGTGATGGACGCCACCGACGCGTTCTCCCTGGACGTGCCGGCATCGCAGCTGGCCGGCCTGCCGGCTGACGCGCTGGCGGCAGCGCGGGAGGCCGCCCATGCTGCCGGCGTCGAAGGCTGCCGCCTGACCTTGCACGCCCCCAGCTACCTGCCCGCCATGCAGCACGTGCACGACCGCGAGGTGCGTCAGGCGCTCTACCGCGCCTACGTCACCCGCGCCAGCGAGCACGGGCCGCCCGAGCAGGACAACACCGCGATCATCCAGGAGCAACTGACGCTGAAACAGGAAGAGGCCCGACTGCTGGGCCGGGCCAACTACGCGCAGGTGTCGCTGGCCCCCAAGATGGCCGGCAGCCCTCAGGAAGTGCTGGACTTCCTGCGCCTGCTGGCCCAGCGCGCACGCCCCTCGGCGCACAAGGACTTCGAGGAACTGAAAGCCTTTGCTGCGGCCGAACTCGCCCTGGCCGACCTGCAGGCCTGGGATGTGCCCTACGCCAGCGAACGCCTGCGCGAGAGGCGCTACGCCTACAGCGAAGAGGAGGTCCGGGCCTACTTCACCCTGCCGCGCGTGCTGCAGGGGTTGTTCGAGATCATCGAGACGCTGTTCGGTGTGCGCATCGTCGAAGACCAGGCGCCCGTCTGGCAAGACAGCGTGAAGTTCTACCGGATCGAGCAGCCGGCGGCTCAAGCTGGCGACGCCGCGCCCACCACGGTGGCGCACTTCTACCTGGATCTGCACGCACGCCCAGGCAAGAGCCCGGGTGCATGGATGAGCGATGCCCAGTCCCGCTGGCGGCGACCCGATGGCGCCGGCGCGGTGCAGACACCCGTGGCCCGGCTGATCTGCAACTTCGCCTCCCCCCTGGGCGGTCGGCCGGCGCTGCTGACGCATGACGACGTCATCACCCTCTTCCACGAGTTCGGCCACGGCCTGCACCACATGCTCACGCAGGTGGAAGACCTGGCCGTCTCCGGCATCGCCGGCGTGGAGTGGGACGCGGTGGAGTTGCCCAGCCAGTTCATGGAGAACTTCTGCTGGGAGTGGAGCGTGCTGCGTCGCCTGACCGCGCATGTGGACACGGGCCAAGCCCTGCCGCGCGAGTTGTTCGACAAGTTGCTGGCGGCCAAGAACTTCCAGAGCGGGCTGGCCACGCTGCGGCAGATCGAGTTCGGCCTCTTCGACATGCGGCTGCACGCAGAGCCCGGCAGCCAGGCCGACGTGCAGCGCGTAATGGACGAAGTGCGCGCTGAGGTGGCGTTGCTCCATCCACCGGCCTTCAACCGCTTCCAGAACGCCTTCTCCCACATCTTCGGCGGCGGCTATGCCGCGGGCTACTACAGCTACAAGTGGGCCGAGGTGCTGAGCGCCGACGCCTGGAGCGCCTTCGAGGAGACGGATCCGCTGGACCTGAGCACCGGGCAGCGCTACCTCAAGGAAATCCTGGCGGCAGGAGGCAGCCGACCGGCGCTGGAGAGCTTCAAGGCCTTCCGCGGGCGGGAACCGCAGATCGACGCGCTGCTGCGCCATCAGGGCCTGGCCTGATGGCCTGATGGCCTGACTGCCTGAAAGCCTGCAAACTGCCCGGCCTGGTGGCGGCCGGGACCACGGGGGCTAGGGCAGCAAGTGCCGCTTGAGCCCGCCCACGGCCCAGGAACCTGCGGCGACCGACCCGCCCACCAACCAGAACAAGGCGCCGGCGCCCACGGCCAGGCCTGCAGCGCCGAACATCAGCGGCATCAGCGTGCTGGAGAGGTTGATGGCCATGGAGCGAAAGGCCAGCGTCTCGCCATGGCGGTTGTCGGGTGTCAGGTGATGCAGCGCGGACATCACCATCGGCTGGGTGCTGCCCAAGGTAACGCCCAGGACGGCCGCGCACAGGGCCATCTGCCAGGGGCTGGTCGCCAGCGGGTACAACGCGAACACCGCCCCGGTGCCCAGCATGCCCCAGCGGATCATGGCCGTCTCCTCCATGCGATGGGCCAGCGCCGGGATGACCAGGCGAATGGCGCTGACGCTCAGGGTGAAGGTGCCCAGGATCAGCCCGATCGTGGAAGCGCTGAACCCCCGGTCGTGTCCGATGATGGGCAGCGCGAAGGCATGCACATCCCAGCACGCGGACAGCAGCCAGTTCGACAACAGCAGCCGCTTCATGCCGGGCGCGGCCAACAGGCTCCATGTGCTGCCCAGGGTGCCCGCCGAAGCCGATGCCTGAGCACGCGGCATGCGCGGCACCTGGCGCGCGCTCCACCAGGTCAGCGCAATGAGCGGGAACATGAGGGCGTAGGCAGCAGCGAAGCCGGCCCAGTCGATCATGAAGCCCAGAGCCACCGGCCCGACCACGTTGGCAAAAGAGGGGGCCACGCCCAGCCAGCTGAACATGCGAACGCGCTCGGTGCTGTCACGAGCGGCCATTCCGGCAGTGCGCTGGATGGCCAGCATGCCCATGTTGGTGCCGCTGCCGCACAAGGTGGCGGCCACGCACAACAGCCCGAAGTGCAGCGCACCCTCCACGAAGGTCGACCCCAGGGCGCACACCGCTCCCAGGGCGGAAAGCAGCACGGCGATCCCCACCGGGCGGTGGTAGCCATGACGGTCCGCCAGCCGCCCGGAGGGCATGGCCAGCAGCACCGGCGCGGCGGCGAACAAGGCCAACAACAGCCCCACGGACCAGGCGCTGTAGCCTTCGCGCAGGGCCTGCAACGGCGCGGCCAAGCGCAAGCCGGCCATGGCCGCGTGGATACCCACCTGGCCCAGCACCAGCGCCAGCACGGTTCGACTGTTCAGCCCCGCGCCCGGCTGGATCGGCGGGCTGCCAGCGTCAGACACCGGGTGTGCCGTCCTCGTCCTCAGGCCCGGGATCTGCCGCCAGAGGCAGCAGGGACTGCGCCTGCGCCTCAGGAAGCGACTCCACGCTCTTGAGCTGCCGCGCCATGGCCCGCGTGCGAACCTCGGCGGCGTCGATGGTGCTGGCGGCCTCGGAGAGCTTCTTCTTGGTCTTGGCCAGCACGTCGCCGAACTTGCCGAACTCGGTTTTCACCGCGCCCAGCACCTGCCAGACCTCGGCGCTGCGCTTTTCCAGGGCCAGGGTGCGAAAACCCATCTGCAGGCTGGACAGCGTGGCCAGCAAGGTGGTGGGACCGGTCAGCGACACGCGGTGCTCGCGCTGCAGCGCTTCCACCAGCCCGGGGCGGCGAAGCGCCTCGGCGTACAGCCCTTCGGTAGGAACGAACAGGATGGCGAAATCGGTGGTGTGCGGGGCAGCCACGTACTTCTCACGGATCGTTCTGGCCTCGGCCTTCAACCGGGCTTCAAGCGCACGTGCAGCAGCCTCGGCAGCCTGGGGATCGGCCCGGTCCTGGGCGTCCAGCAGGCGCTCGTAGTCCTCGCGCGGAAACTTCGCGTCGATGGGCAGCCACAAGGCGGTGCTCTCGTCTCCCCGCCCAGGCAGGCGGATGGCGAACTCCACGCGCGCGCCGCTGCCTGGCACGGTCTCGACATTGGCGGCGTACTGCTGCGGCGTGAACACCTGCTCCAGCAGCCCGGCCAGTTGCACCTCGCCGTAGATGCCGCGCGTCTTCACGTTGGTGAGCACACGGTTGAGCGAACCCACGTCGCGCGCCAGGCCCTGCATCTCCCCCAGCCCCTGGTGCACCTGCTCCAGACGCTCGGCCACCTGCTTGAAACTCTCGCCCAGACGCTGCTCCAGCGTGGCATGCAGCTTCTCGTCCACGGTGGCGCGCATCTGCTCGAGCTTGCGCTCGTTGCCTTCCTGCAGGGCCTTGAGCTGCTCCTGCACGGCAGTACGTACCTCGCCCAGGCGCTGTTCGTTGCGCAGCGACAGGTGGCCCAGTTGCTCGTTCTGCGTACGGGCGGCCTCCGCCGCCTGAGCCAGCAGCGTCTGCTGAAAGCCAGCGAGGTCTGCGCGCGAGGCCTGCGCCTGGCGGCCCATCTCATCTCTGAGCTCGCGTTCCAGCCGTTCCATCTGCGCCAGGGTTTCGGCGTGGCGGCGCTCGTGGGCGCCTCCATCACCGCGGCGGCTGCGCAGCCACAGGCCGGCCAGCACCACCAGGTTCAGCGCAGCCAGCGCCAGCAGCGCCCAGGTCAGGGTATCCACTGTCATGCAAGGCGCAGCGGCAACACCTGCGGGTTCAGCGGGGCGGAGGGCGTGCCGCCTGTCAGCGCAGCAATCAGGTTGTCGGCCGCCAGCTCGGCCATGGCTCGGCGCGTGGCCACGGTGGCGCTGGCGATGTGCGGGGTGAGCACCACGTTGGGCAGGTTAAGCAGCGCGGGGTGCAGCTGCGGCTCGCCCTCGAACACGTCCAGCCCGGCCGCTGCAATGCGGCGCTCGCGCAGCGCCACTGCGAGCGCTGCGTCGTCGACGATGCCGCCCCGCGCCACGTTGGTGAGCGTCGCCGTGGGCTTCATCTGCGCCAGCTCGGCCGCGCCGATGGCGTGGTGGCTGCTGGCGGAGTACGGCAGCACCAGCACCAGATGGTCGGCCTCGCGCAGCAGCGTGGCCTTGTCCACGTAGCGCGCGCCCAGCGGCGCCTCCTGTTCCGGCGACAGGCGCGAGCGGTTGTGATAAATCACCTTCATGCCAAAGCCCAGCGCACCGCGCCGCGCGATGGCCTGGCCGATGCGGCCCATGCCCAGGATGCCCAGCGTGGCGCCGTGCACGTCGCTGCCGGTGAACATGTCGTAGGCCCAGCGCGTCCACTCGCCCCGGCGCAGGAAGTGTTCGCTCTCGGCCATGCGGCGCGCCGTGGCCATCATCAGCGCAAAACCGAAGTCCGCCGTGGTCTCGGTCAGCACGTCAGGGGTGTTGGTGGCCAGCACGCCGCGCGCCGTGCAGGCCTCCACGTCGAAGTTGTTGTAGCCCACGGCCATGTTGGCCACCACACGCAGTTGCGGGTTGGCGTCCAGCACCTGTGCATCGATGCGCTCGCTGCCGGTGGTGAAGGCCCCCGCCTTGCCATGCAGGCGCTCGATCAGTTGCGGCTTGGTGAAGATGGTGTCGCCGGGGTTGTCCTCGACGTCGAAATGCTCGCGCAGGCGCGCCACCGTCTCAGGGAAGACAGCGCGGGCAACGAGGACGGCTGGGCGGGTCATGCGGGGTACTCCCTCAACGGAACCAGATGAAGGTCATGATGATGAACAGCGGAATCAGGATGCAGCCGCTCCAGGCCATGTAGCCGAAGAAGCTGGGCATGCGGATACCGCGATCTTCGGCAATCGCCTTGACCATGAAGTTGGGCGCGTTGCCGATGTAGGTGTTGGCCCCCATGAACACCGCGCCCGCCGAGATGGCCGCCAAGGTGGCCGCCCCCGTGGTCATCAGCACCTGCGGGTCACCCCCGGCGAGGTTGAAGAACACCAGGTAGGTGGGCGCGTTGTCGAGGAAGGAGCTGAGTGCACCCGTGAACCAGAAGTAGGCCCAGGGCAGTGGCTCGCCGCCAGGGCCGGTGACCGAGCGCACCACGGCGGCAAACGGTCCGGCCTCGCCGGCCTTGAGCATGGCCAGCACCGGCACCATGGTGACGAAGATGCCGATGAAGAGCTTGGCCACCTCCTGCATGGGCGCCCAGGAGAACTGGTTGTCCTCGCGCACCGAGCGCCGAGTGATGGCCAACGAGATGAAGGTCACGGCGATCAGCGCACCGTCGCGCACGATCTGCTGCAGTTCCACTTCGGTGCCGAACACATTGAAGGCGATCCCGGGCTTCCAGGTGCCGCTCATCAGCACAAGCACCGCCACCGCCAGCAGCAGCAAGAAGTTCACACCACCCTCGATGCCGAAGCGCTGGTCGTCAGGCGTCGGGTCGGCGCGCTGCACGCCTTCCTTGCGGTACCAGTAGCTGTCAATGACATAGAAGATGGCCAGCAAAGTGCCCACCAGGAACAGCGTTTCCGGGAAGATGGTCTTCACGGTCCAGAAGAAGTCCACACCCTTCAGAAAGCCCAGGAACAACGGCGGGTCACCCAGCGGCGTGAGCGAACCGCCCGCGTTGCTGACGATGAAGATGAAAAAGACGATGACGTGCGCCACATGCTTGCGGTTGTCGTTGGCGCGGATCAGCGGGCGGATCAGCAGCATGGACGCACCCGTGGTCCCCATGAAGCTCGCCAGCACCGCGCCTATGCCCATGATGGCGGTGTTCAGGCCGGGGCTGCCATGCAGGTTGCCGCGCACATAGATGCCGCCAGCCACCGTGAACAGCGCCGTCAGCAACACGATGAAGGGGATGTACTCGGCCAGGAGGACGTGCACCAGCATGCCGCCGGTCAGGCCCGCCCCCTGGGTCATGGCAAAAGGCACCAGCAGCAACAAGGCCCAACCGGCCGCAATCTTGCCGAAGTGGTGATGCCAGATCTGCGGCACGGCCAAGGGCAGGATGGCGATGGACAGCAGCATGCCGGCAAAGGGCAAGGCACACCACGCGGACAAGGCCCGACCATCGATCTCTGCGGCCAGTGCAGGCTGCGGCATCAGCGCCAGCAGCAACAGGGCCATGAGACAGGTCCACCCGCCGTGGTCACGCCATCCTCGGCGGCGCGGCGCGGCACCTGCAGCCTGCGCGGGTGACGAAATGGACGCGGCCTTCGCAGCCTGAACCGGTGTCTTCTTCATTGCATCACTCCATGAACCGGGCAAAACCGGCCACCGGCTCACGCTCGGTGACCAGCGTGTTCTCGACGGCCTTCGGGTCGGCGTGGCCCAGTGCCAGGCCGCACACCACCATCTCCTCAGGTGGCAGGTTCAGTTCCTGCGAGATGATCCTGTGGAACTGCGTGAAAGCTGCCTGCGGGCACGTGTCCAGACCACGGGCACGCGCGGCCACCATGACGCTCTGCAGGAACATGCCGTAATCCAGCCAGCTGCCCTGTTGCATCACGCGGTCGATGGTGAAGATGAGGCCCACGGGCGCGTCGAAAAAGGCGTAGTTGCGGGCGTGCTGCGCATGCATCCGCGCCTTGTCGGCCTTGCCGATGCCCAGCAGGCTGTAGAGGTCCCAGCCCACCTTGCGGCGGCGGTCCACGTAGGGCGAACGCCACTCGGTGGGGTAGTAGGCGTATTCCTCGGTGTGCTGGGCCCGCTGGGCCGGGTCGTCATGCGCGGCACAGATGCTGGCGCTCAGACGCTGCCGCGCCGCACCCGTCAGCACGTAGACCTTCCACGGCTGGGTGTTGGTGCCCGACGGCGCGCGCGAGGCCACCGCCAGGATCTCCTCGATGGTCTGCCGCGGCACGGGGGTGGGCAGGTAGGCCCGGATGGAGCGGCGCGAGGTGATGGCCCGGTCGACGGCGGCGGTTTGGGCTGTGTCTGAGGTGTCAGCGCTCATGAGCATGGGCTTTCAAGGGATGGAGGGCCTTCTCAAGCGCCTCGGGAAAACGGTCGATCGGACGCCGCGTGAGGCGGTCGACGTAAACGTGCACGAAGTGGCCAGCCGCGGCTGCGCGCTCCTGGCCCTGGGCAAACAGAGCGATCTCGTAGCGGACGCTGGAACGCCCGGCATGGGCCACCCGCACACCGGCCTGGACGGGCTGGGGAAACGACAGGGGCGAGAAGTAGTTGCAGTGGGTCTCGACCACGAGACCGATGACCTCGCCAGCGGCCAGGTCCAGGGCGCCCCGCTCGATCAGGTAGCGGTTCACCGCCGTGTCGAAGAAGCTGTAGTAGACGACGTTGTTGACGTGCCCGTAGACGTCGTTGTCCATCCAGCGGGTGGAGATCGTCTCGAAGTGCGGGTAGCCATCGCGCGTGGGCGGGGGCAGGCGGTCCGGCATCTGGTCAGGTCTGCGTCGTCTTGGGGTTCGATGCGGGGCGCCCGTTGAGGCGCATCACGCGCGGGCCGATTGTGCCGTCTGCCCGGGCCACTGTTGCCAGGCTTCGCAGGCCAACTCGAGCGTGCGGGCCTGTATCTGCACCGTGACCGGCAGGTCCCGCCCGTACCCCCCCGCCATCGACAGCGCCACGGGGATGCGACGCTGCTGCAGCCAGAGCAGCACCCGGCGGTCGCGCTCAGCCAAGCCCTCGGCGCTGAGCTTCAGGCGCCCCAGTCGGTCGTTCTCGTGCGGGTCGGCACCGGCCAGGTAGAACGCCAGTCCAGGGGGTGATGCGGCCATGCGCGCGTCCGCCTCCTGCAGCGCGTGGTCCAGCGTCTCCAGATAGGGCACATCCGTGCAGCCGTCAGGCAGCTCGATGTCGAGGTCGCTGCGCTCCTTGCGAAAGGGAAAGTTCTTGGCGCCGTGCAGCGACAAGGTGAACACCGAGTCGTCATCCTCAAAGATCGAGGCCGTGCCATTGCCCTGGTGGACATCCAGGTCGATCACGAGCACCCGCAGCCCACGGCGGTGGTGCCGGTGCCACTCGGCCTGCATCAGCCTGGCGGCCACCGCCACGTCGTTGAACACACAGTAGCCCGAGCCCTTGTGGGCGTAGGCATGGTGCGTGCCACCGGCGAGGTTGGCCGCCACGCCTTCGCTGCCCAACAGCGCCACCCGGGCCGCCGCGATGCTGGCACCCACCGAGCGCCTGGAACGCTCCACCATCTGGGGCGACCATGGAAAGCCGATCTCACGCTGCTGCGCGGCGGTGGTGCTGCCATCGACCACCGCAGTGATCCAGGCCGGCTCGTGGGCCAGGGCGAGTTCACCGTCGCTGGCCGGCGGCGCCTCCATCACCCGGATGGCGGGCACCGAGGCCTGCACCGCCTCTCGCAGCAGCCGGTATTTGGACATCGGAAAGCTGTGCCCGGGCGGCAGCGGGAGCACGAAATGGTCGGAATGAAAAGCCCGCATCAGGCTTTGGATTCTAGGAAGGGCAGAAAACTTGTTGCATTGCAGCAAAAACCTCTTGCAATGCCCCGTGGAAACCCTATACTTCAATTCATGTTGCAGTGCAGCATTGCTCTGTAGCCCAGCGTTTCATCCCTGTCCTTCCCTTTCATTCCACTCAAGGAGTTCACCATGTCCTATCTGACCGCTGAACAAGTCGTTGCCGCCCACAAGGCCAATGTCGAGACCCTCTTCGGCCTGACCCAGAAGGCCTTTGAAGGCGTCGAGAAGCTCGTCGAACTGAACATCCAGGTCGCCAAGACCGCGATGGTCGAGGCCGCTGACACCACCAAGGCAGCCCTGTCCGTGAAGGACGCGCAAGAGCTGCTGGCCCTGCAACAAGCCATGCTGCAGCCCGCCGCGGAAAAGGCCGCCGCCTACGGCCGCCACGTGTACGAGATCGCCGCCTCCACCAACAGCGAAGTGGCCAAGGTGGCCGAGTCGCAGCTGGCCGAAGTGCAAGGCAAGTTCATGGCCCTGGTGGATACCGCCGAGAAGAACGCGCCTGCCGGCACCGAGAACGCCGAGACCCTGGTG
>JBILSM010000244.1:0-2931 GCA_044372085.1 Rubrivivax sp. | reverse complement strand
CATCGTCTACCCGGCGCATTTCCGCGCCACTTAGCGCATTCCCGCGGCACCGGGGCCGCCGTCCTGTTCCCAGCCCCCGCCCACGGCAAGGAGACCCCTGCATGAACCTGCACATGAACCGCCGCGCCATCACCCTCAGCCTCGCCACCGCCGCGGCGCTGCTGGCCGCAGGCTGCGCCCAGGCCCCGATCGGCCTGGGGGCCGACCGGCCACCGATCGTCTTCGTGCACGGCAACGGCGACTCTGCCGCGCTGTGGCACACCAGCGTCTGGCGCTGGGAAAGCAACGGCTGGCCCCGCGAACGGCTGTTCGCGGTCAACATGCCCTACCCCCTGGCGCGTGATGACGACACGCAGGCGCAGGTCGGCCGCAGCAGCACGGCAGACCAGCGCCGCCACCTGGCCGCCGAAGTCGACCGTGTGCTCGCGGCTACGGGCGCCAAGCAGGTCGTGCTGATGGCCAATTCGCGCGGCGGCAATGCGATTCGCGACTGCATCGCCAACGGAGGCTGTGCTGGCAAGGTCTCGCACGCCATCCTGGGCGGCACCCCGAACCACGGGGTCTGGGCCAACCCCGGCTTCCGCCCCAACAACGAGTTCAACGGCACCGGCCCCTTCCTCAGCGCACTGAACGCGCCGAAGGGCCCGAACGGCGACGAAGTGACGCCCGGGTTGAAGTGGATGACGATCCGCTCCGACAACAACGACAAGTTCGCCCAGCCCGACGGTGTGTGGATTGGCGCGAGAGGCACGCCCACCAACGTCACGGCCGAGGGGCCGGCGCTCAAGGGCGCGCAGAACGTGGTGCTGCCCGCACGCGACCACCGCGAGGTGAGCTACCACGCCGAGGCCTTCGCCCAGGCCTGGGGGTTCGTCACCGGCCGCGCCCCGGCCACCGCGGCGATCACGCCCGAGGCGCGCGTGACGCTGGACGGCCTGGTCACCGGGTTCACTGCGGCCGGAGCGACTAACCTGCCGCTGCCGGGGGCCCAACTCGCGGTGTACGCCGTAGATGCGGCCACTGGCGAGCGCCGCGGCCCCGCGCTGTTGACCAAGACCGTGGGCGAAGACGGCCGCTGGGGCCCGCTGGTCACGGATTCGCGCACCGCGCTGGAGTTCGAACTCTCGGCCCAGGGCTTTGCCACGGCCCACCTGTACCGCGCGCCGTTCGCACGATCGTCCTCGCTGGTGCACCTGCGGCCGGAGCGGCTGGCGCCGGCGGACGCGCAAGCGGGCGCAATGGTGCGCTTCGTGCGGCCGCGCGGCTACTTCGGGCTGCCGCGCGACACGGTGCTGCTCGACGGCGCCACCGCACCGGGCATCCCGCCCGGCGTGGCCGGCGTGGCCAGCAGCCAGTTGAAGCTGCCCGACGGCCCCGCACGCGCCGTGGTGGGCGAGTTCCGCTCGGGCACGATCAACGAACGCGTCGTCGGCCGCACCTGGCCGGCCGCAGCGCAGCGGGTCACGGTGCTGGAGTTGCACGAGTAAGCGCGGCCAGCTTCAATCGCTGCACCTTGCCCGAGGGCCCGCGGGGCAGTTCGGTGACGAAGTGGAACGCGCCCGGTGTGCAGCAGGGCGGGATCCACCACGCGCGCCTCGCCCCCTGCGGCGCGACCCACGGAACAGGCGGCACACCTTTATGCAACTTGAAGATACTTTCTTCAACTTGCGTGAATAGCTGCTAGCATCCTGGGAATGATCCATCGCGCCATCACCCCGGTCTTGCGTCGTCTCGCTGCCTCGTTCCCGGTGGTCACCCTCACCGGGCCACGCCAAAGCGGCAAGACCACGATCGCGAAGGCCGAGTTCTCGCACCTGCCCTACGCAAGCCTCGAAGACCCCGACACGCGGCGCTTCGCCGTGGAGGATCCGCGGGGCTTTCTTGCACAGTTTCCGGAGGGTGCCGTGCTGGACGAGATTCAGCGTGCGCCCGACATCACCTCCTATCTGCAGGGCATGGTCGATGAGGACCCGAGGCCAGGTCGCTTCATCCTGACCGGGAGTCACCAGTTCGAACTGATGACCCAGGTCTCGCAGTCCCTGGCGGGCCGCACGGCCTTGCTGCGCTTGTTGCCTTTCACTCTGGCCGAGGCGCGCGCAATTCGACCGGCAGACACCTCAGCCGATCTGCCGTCCACGCTGCTCAAGGGTTTCCTGCCGCGCATCCACGATCGCCAGCTGGACCCCTCCCAGGCCCTGGCGGATTACTTCGCCACCTACGTGCAGCGTGACCTGCGGGAACTGGCTGCCGTGCAGGATCTGCAGCGCTTCGAGCGCTTTGTGCGCCTGTGTGCAGGCCGCACGGGACAGATGCTGAACTTGAGCCAACTCGGCAACGACGCCGGCGTGTCGCACACCACGGCTCGCGCCTGGATCGACCTGCTGCAGACCAGCTACATCGTTCACCTGCTGCCCCCCTGGTTCACCAACGCCGGCAAGCGGCTGGTCAAGGCGCCGAAGCTCTACTTCGTCGACGTGGGGCTGGCGTGCTGGCTGCTGGGTTTGCGCGAACCTGGTCAGGTGTCGCGGGATCCTCTCTGGGGCAGCCTGTTCGAAAGCTTCATCGTGATGGAAGCGCTGAAGGACCGGCTCAACGCAGGGCAGACCGCCGAGATGTATTTCTATCGCGACTCCAACGGCAATGAAGTCGACCTCCTGGTGCCTTCAGGGCCCCGACTCCAGGCCATCGAGATCAAGGCCGGCGCAACCGTCAACCCGGACTACTTCAGGGGCCTCAAAGCCTTCAGCAAGCACCACCCCGATGTGCTCGCCGCAGGCTGTGTCGTGTTTGGAGGCGAGCAGGGACAGGCGCGTTCGGATTGGCCCGTTCACTCCTGGCGGAGGCTGGAGGCGGGACCGCCGGGCGCTTGACCGCACCACGCAGATCCGGGACAAGAGCGATGCCCTCAAGAGAAAAAGCTGGAATGCCGCT
>JBILSM010000032.1:0-28666 GCA_044372085.1 Rubrivivax sp. | reverse complement strand
CCGCTGCTGGTGGCGCAACGCATGGAGTCCGACGCGCTGCCCACCGTGCTGGTGTACGGCCATGGCGACGTGATCCGCGGCCAGGACAAGTCCTGGACGAAGGGCGCCGGCCCCTGGACGCTGGCGGCCGACGGCGAGCGCTTGTACGGGCGCGGCACGGCCGACAACAAGGGCCAGCACAGCATCAACATCGCCGCCCTGGCCCAGGTGCTGGCGGTGCGACAGGCCGCCGGCCAGGGCCTGGGTTTCAACGTCAAGTGGCTCATCGAGACGGGCGAGGAAACGGGCTCGCCCGGCCTGGCTGCCTTCTGCGCCGCGCAGAGAGAGGCCCTGGCGGCCGACGTGCTGATTGCCAGCGACGGCCCGCGCATGAAGCGCGACCGGCCCACGCTGTTTCTCGGCTCGCGCGGGGTGGCCAACTTCGATCTGAGCCTGACCTGCCGCGAAGGCGGCCACCACTCCGGCAACTGGGGCGGCCTGCTGCGCAACCCGGGCGTGGTGCTGGCCAACGCCATTGCCAGCCTGGTGGACGGGCGAGGCCGCATCCTGGTGCAGGCCTTGCGCCCGCCGCCCATTCCCGCCAACGTGCGCGCCGCACTCCAAGGCCTGGTGTTTGGCGGTGACCCGGGAGACCCCGAGGTCGACCCCGAATGGGGCGAGCCCGGGCTGACGCCCGCCGAGCGTGTGATCGCCTGGAACACGCTGGAGGTGCTGGCCTACCGCACCGGCAACCCCGACTTCCCCGTCAACGCCATCCCGCACACGGCCAAGGCCACGATGCACATGCGCTTCGTGGTGGGTACCGACATCGCCCGGCTGCGCGAGCACGTACAGGCCCACCTGGCCGCCCAGGGCTTTGGCGACATCGAGGTGGGCGAGCTCACCGTGATGCACGCCACCCGGCTGGACCCGGACGACCCCTGGGTGCGCTTTGCCCAGCGCAGCATCGAGCGCACCACGGGCGCGCCCCCGGTACTGCTGCCGAACCTGGGCGGCTCGCTGCCAAACGACGTGTTTGCCGACATTCTGGGCCTGCCCACCGTGTGGGTACCTCACAGCTACGCCGCTTGCTCCCAGCATGCGCCCGACGAGCACCTGCTGGCACCCGTGGTGCGCCAGGCGCTGGAACTGATGGCCGGCCTGTACTGGGACCTGGGCGAAGAAGCCCCCGCCCTGCCCCGCTGCCAAACCCGCTGACCTCACCGCGTCTTCAAGGATCCAACCCCCATGCCTTCCGTGCAACTCCACGTCAATGGCCGCGCCACCCAGACCGAGGTGGCGGCCACCACCTTGCTGGTGGACTTGATCCGCGGCCCGCTGCAACTCACCGGCACCCATGTGGGCTGCGACACCGCGCAGTGCGGCGCCTGCACCGTGCTGGTGGACGGCCAGCCGGTGAAGAGCTGCAGCGTGCTGGCGTTGCAGGTACAGGGCCGGCAGGTCACCACCGTCGAGGGCTTGCCGGCCATGGCCGCAGGCGCTTGTGCCAGCGCTGCGGCTTCAGCACCCGGCGCCGCCGCGGGTGCGGGCAGCCCGCTGCACCCCCTGCAGGAGGCCTTCATGAACTGCCACGGCCTGCAGTGCGGCTTCTGCACCCCGGGCATGCTGATGGCCGCCGCCGGCCTGCTCGCTCAGGTACCCGACCCGACCGACGCGCAGATCATCCACGCCCTGGAAGGCAACCTGTGCCGCTGCACGGGCTACGTCAACATCGTGGCCGCCGTTCGGGAGGCCGCGCAGACCATGCGGGGCTCAGCCGGCGCCACCGCCCCCGCCACACACCAGGAGGCACGCGCATGAACGCCCCCTTGTCTAGCGCTTCCACCTCTTCCACCTCTTCCACCTCTTCCACCGCCGGTCTGGACGCCCTGCGCTTTGGCAGCGGGCACACCGTGCGCCGCATCGAGGACCCGACGCTGGTGGCCGGCCAGGGCCGCTACACCGACGACCTGCAGCGCGAGGGCCTGGCGCACCTGGTCTTCGTGCGTTCGGCCCACGCCCATGCCCGCATCCTGTCGGTGGACACCACCGAGGCGCGGGCCCTGCCCGGCGTGCTGGCGGTCTACACCGGGGCGGAACTGGCGGCCGCTGGCGTCAAGCCCATGCCGGCGCCGCCGCCCACCTTCAAGCGCCCGGACGGCACGCCGGCCGCCAGCGCGCCGCGCCGCGCCCTGGCCTACGAGGTGGTGCGCTTCGTGGGTGAGGCCGTGGCCGCCGTTGTGGCCACCACGCGCGAGGCGGCGGTGGAAGCCAGCGAAGCCGTGTTCATCGACTACGAGGTGCTGCCCGCCGTGACGGACGTGCACGCTGCCACGTCCGAAGGTGCGCCCCAGTTGTGCGCGCAGGCCCCGGACAACGTGGCCGCGGAGATGCGCCACGGCGACGCCGCCGCCTGCGCCGCGGCTTTCGCCGCTGCAGCCCACACCGTGAAGCTGGACCTGCTGAACCAGCGCCTGGCCCCGGCCTCCATCGAGCCGCGCGTGGTCATGGCCGAGCCCGAGGCCGGCACGGGCCGCCTGCTGGTCACCCTTTCCAGCCAGATGCCCACCGCCGTGCGCGACGGCATCGCCGGCCACCTGCCGGGCCTGACCAAGGAGCAGGTGCGCGTGCAGGTGGGTGATGTGGGGGGCGGCTTCGGCATGAAGACCGGCCTGTACCCGGAAGACCTGGTGGTGGCCCACGCCGCACGCGCGCTGCAGCGGCCGGTGCGCTGGCGCAGCCAGCGGCTGGAAGAGTTCACCGCCTCGGTGCACGGACGCGACATGTTCACCGTGGCCGAGATGGCGTTGAACGCCCAAGGCCGCGTGATGGCCATGCGCCACCGCTCCTGGGCCAACGTGGGCGGCTACGCCACGCCCACGGGCTGCGCCATCCCCATGGTGCTGGGGCCGTTTGTCGCCACCAGCGTCTACGACATCCCCGTCATCGATTTCCGCATCAGCGCGGTGATGACCAACACCACGCCCGCGGGCGCCTACCGCGGCGCCGGCCGCCCGGAGGCCATCTACATCGTGGAGCGGCTGATGGACGCCGCGGCCCAACAGATGGGGATGGACCCGGCCGAACTGCGCCGGCGCAACCTGGTGCGCGCCGACCAGATGCCCTACACCAACGCCACCCGGCAGGTGTACGACAGCGGCGAGTTCGAGAAGATGCTGGACCAGGGCCTGGCACTGGGCGACTGGGCTGGCTATGCCGCGCGCGCAGCGCAGTCCGCCACCGCCGGGCGGCTGCGCGGGCGCAGCGTCACCACCTTCCTGGAATGGACGGGCGGCAACGCCCTGGCCGAGAGCGTGAAAGTGAACGTGCGGGCCGACGGCATCATCGAGCTCACCTCGGCCACCATGCCCATGGGCCAAGGCATCGCCACCAGCTACGCGCAGCTGGCGGTGGACACCTTCGGCGTGCCCATCGACCGCATCCGCATCCTGCAAGGCGACACCGACCAGGCCACCGGCTTCGGCAGCGCCGGCAGCCGTTCGCTGTTCACCGGCGGCGGCGCGGTGCGCGTGGCCAGCGAACGCACGGTGGACCACGCCAAGGACCTGGCCGCCCAGGCCATGGAAGTGCCGGCGGCCGACCTGGTCTACGAGGCTGGGCAGTTCCGCGTGGTGGGCACCGACCTGGAGATGGGCCTGTTCGAGCTGGCCGCGCGCCAGGAAGGCGGGCGCATCACCGTCTCGGGCGACGCCACCGCGGGCGCTCCGAGCTGGCCCAACGCCTGCCATGTGTGCGAGGTGGAGGTGGACCCGGACACCGGCGAGGTGGCCGTGGTGGCCTATGCCAGCGTCAACGAGATCGGCCGCGTCGTCAGCCCGCAGATCGTGCAGGGCCAGGTGGAGGGTGGCGCGGTCCAGGGCATCGGCCAGGCGCTGTGCGAGCGCATCGTCTACGATGACTCGGGCCAGTTGCTGACCGCCAGCTTCATGGACTACGCCATGCCCCATGCCGATGGCTTCCTCGGCTTCAAGACCGCCTTCGACACCAGCGTGCCCTGCAAGACCAACGTGCTGGGCGCCAAGGGCGTGGGCGAGCTGGGCACCATCGGCGCCACGCCCGCAGTGTTGAACGCGGTACTGGACGCGCTGATCAGCGCCGGCGTGCCGCGCGAGGTGGCGCTGGGCCTGCAGATGCCGCTGACGAGTGAGCGCGTCTGGGGGGCGCTGCAGGCGCGGGCCTGAACCCGCGGCCGCGGCCCCAGACCGGGCGGCCTACCTGAACGCCACCTCGGCAAAGCTGCGCAGCTTGCGGCTGTGCAACTGCTCCAGGCCCTGGCGGCGCAGCAGGGCCACGGTGCGCAGGCCGATGCGCAGGTGCTGGTCCACGCGTTCGCGGTAGAAGCTGTTGGCCATGCCCGGCAGCTTGATCTCGCCGTGCAGCGGCTTGTCGCTCACACACAGCAAGGTGCCGTAGGGGACGCGGAAGCGAAAGCCGTTGGCGGCGATGGTGGCGCTTTCCATGTCCAGCGCCACGGCGCGGCTCTGGCTGAAGCGGCGCTCCGGGCCCGGGTGCGGCAACAGCTCCCAGTTGCGGTTGTCGGTGGAGGCCACGGTACCCGTGCGCAGCACGCGTTTGAGATCGAAGCCCGACAGTTGCGTCACCTCGGCCACGGCGCGCTCCAGTGCCACCTGGATCTCCGCCAGCGCGGGAATGGGCACCCAGGGCGGCAGTTCCTCGTCCAGCACGTGGTCTTCCCGCACATAGCCGTGGGCCAGCACGTAGTCGCCCAGCTGCTGCGTGTTGCGCAGGCCCGCGCAGTGACCCAGCATGATCCAGGCATGCGGACGCAGCACGGCGATGTGGTCGGTGATGGTCTTGGCGTTGGCCGGGCCCACGCCGATGTTGACCATGGTCACGCCCAGCCCATCCGGGCGCACCAGGTGGTAGGCCGGCATCTGCGGCAGGCGCGCTGCAGGACTGCATTGCGGTGCAGGCGCCGCGCCGCTTGCACCACGGCGGTGCGTGACGAGGTTCCCAGGCTCCACGAAGGCGACAAACCCGGCATCGTGAAACCCATCGACATCCGCTTCAGGCCCCGGCACCTCGTCCATCAAGGCACGCCCCAG
Organism: Rubrivivax sp.; assembly: GCA_044372085.1. GTDB lineage: Bacteria > Pseudomonadota > Gammaproteobacteria > Burkholderiales > Burkholderiaceae_C > Rubrivivax. Next base: position 23,600 of record JBILSM010000032.1, on the reverse strand, counting down.
CTTGACGAACTCGTCGATGTAGAACTGGTAGTTGGTGAACAGCACGAAGTGCTGGAAGTGCTCGGGGGCGGTGCCGGTGTAGTGGCGCAGCCGGTGCAGGGAATAGTCCACCCGCGGCGCGGTGAACAGCGACAGGGGCTGGGCTTCGCCGGGCGCGGTCTCGTGCGTGCCGTTGGCGATGCCGTCGTCCATGGCCGCCAGGTCCGGCAGGTCGAAGAGGTCTCGCAACTGCTGCCGCCGCTGCGGGCCGAGTTCGCCCTCCAGATGGTCGCCCTCGCCCAGGCTGAAATGCACCGGTATCGCCTGGGAACTGGTGCCCACTTCCAGCGCCGCCCCGTGGTGGGCCAGCAGCAGCCGGAACTGTTCGCGCAGATAGTCGGCAAAGAGATCCGGTCGGGTGAGCGTGGTTTCGAACACCCCCGGCCCAGCCACGAAGCCGTAGGCGGTGCGTGCGTCGGCGCGCATCACCGTCTGCGTGCGCACGCGCACCACCGGGTAGAAGGCCCGCACGCGGCCGGGAAGCGCCTCACCGGCCACGAAACGCTGCAGCCACTGCCGCAGGTGGGCTGTGCCGGCCTGGTAGATCTCGATCACGCGCGCCAGCGCGGCGTCGGCATCGTCGAAGCGAGCCGGTGCGTGAAAAGCCGGCAAGGTGAGCATGGGCCGGACGGGGTTCAGCCCTTGGGCGGCGCCGCAAAGAGCGCTGCGGCGCGCTTCTTGATCTCCAGCAGTTCGTCGGCGCTCACCGCGTACTGCCCGGTGGCCCGGTTGACCTGCACCTGGAACTCCAGGTCACGCCCGCGGTTGCTCAGCGTGCCGCACGTGAACTCGTAGTCGGGCAGGTGCACCGGCACGCCCCGCGCAGCCACGTCATAGTCCTCGTACTCGATGCGGCGGATCTCGCCACTGGACAGGTCCAGCACGCCGGTGGAAGCGATGACGTCGTCCGACAGCTCGTCGGCCAGGGTGATGGGAACGTGGAGGTCCAAGGGAGGTCCTTGCAGGCTGATCGTCTGAACAGCGCGCCAGTGTATGTCCCGGCTTCGCGCCACCCGTGCGGCGAAGCCCGCACAATGACTGTCTCCTTTCAAACCCGCACACCCACGCAAGCCTGCACGATGAGCTCCCGCACTCCCGAATACGCCGTCCACCCCCAGTTCATCCAGCGCTGGTCCCCCCGGGCCTACAGCGGCCAGGCCATCACCCAGGCCGAGCTGATGAGCCTGTTCGAGGCCGCCCGCTGGACGCCATCCACCTCCAACACCCAGCCCTGGCGCTTTGTGTACGCACTGGCGGGCAGCGCCCACTTCGAAGCCATGTGCCAGACCCTGGCCCCCGGCAATCGCCTGTGGGCGCACCGGGCGGCCGCGCTGATTGCCGTGATCTCAGCCACCAGCACACAGGCCTCGGACAACAGCGAGACCAAGCCCTTGCTCAACCACGCTTTCGACACCGGGGCGGCGTGGATGGCCCTGGCCCTGCAGGCCCACCTGACGGGATGGACCACCCACGCCATGGCCGGCGTGGACAAGGAGGCCCTGCGCCAGACGCTGGGCGTACCGCTCGCGTACGCGATCCACTGCGTGGTGGCCGTGGGGCGCCAAGGCAACAAGGCCCAGCTCGATGAGGCCCTGCAAGCCCGCGAGACTCCCAACGCCCGCCAGCCCTTGAGTGCGATGGTGTGCGAAGGGCGGTTCGGGTTCGACCGCTGAGGCCGGCGACGCCCGGGGCTCCCGCCCCGGCCATGGTGCCCTTCAGGCTGCAGTTGCCATCACGACGTCGAAACGGATCAGCTCCAGGCCGTCGGGCATTTCTGCGCCCGCCAGGACCCCGCTACCTGTGGCCGCAGCCAGCCTGCGCATGGCCGCAGACCGCATCAGTTCGGCGTGGTCCCCGTACTCGATGGCACTACGCCGCGCCACCACCTTGTCTAGGTCGGCCTGCGTGACGAGGACATCGCGGTCTCCGGAACGCACCGCCACATGGATGTGGGGCACGAAGGTCCAGGGCAGCAAGCTGAACAGCGTGCGCTTGTAGCCACCTGGGCGGATGGTACGGAAGGCAAACCAGCCCTCCGCGTCGACTTCTGACTGCCCGTAGCCACGGAACGCGGGATCAGGTCGCCCGTGGCCAGGGGTCTCGCCCGGGTGGTAGTCGTAGCGCCCCGTGGAATTCGCCTGCCAGACCTGCAGGTTGAACCCCGCCTGGGGCCGGCCCGCCGTGTCGAGGAGGCGGCCCGCGAGGATCAGTGGCTTGCCGGCGGAGGCGGCGTCACGTGAGCTCATCAGGTCGACTCCACCCCAGGCGGTTCCCTTGAGGGGGCGGTAGGGGCCCTCGAAGTCGCTGGGGGTCGGGCGCAGTTGCTGTGCGCCCGAGGGCGTCGAGGTCAGCAGGCTGCCCACACCGACGGCCGAGGCGGCCGCTGCCAGCAAGGCGGTGTGCAGGCGGCGGCGCGGGGGTGACGGCAAAGAGCGTGGATCGGAAGCGTTCATCAGGATCTCCTTGGCATGCGGGTTGGATTAGGTTCAGGCCGCATCGGCAGCCGGACTCCATCATGCGAGCATTTGCTCATAATGAAAACTCGCATTCCGCGCTCAGGAACACACCATGCCCCGCATCGATCTGCGCCCCAGAAAATCGCCACGCCAGGCACGTTCAGCGGACACGGTCGAGACGATCCTCGCTGCGGCGACTCGCGTTCTGGAGCGCGAATCGCTGGCCGGCTTCAATACCAACCGCGTGGCCGAGGTGGCCGGCGTCAGCGTCGGTTCGCTGTATCAATACTTCCCCAACAAGTCGGCACTGATCGCGGCCTTGATCGACCGTCAGCAGTCGGCACTCGCGCAATCGATCGAAGCCTGCGTGGCCGCACACGAGGGGCACTCGCTGCTCGACGCGTTGTTCGCGTTGGCCGACCTGGGCGTCGAGCAGCAGTACCGGCGCCCGATGCTGTCCGCCGCGCTGGACCACGAGGAAACACGACTGCCGCTTGAAAAGCGCCTGCGCGAATCAGAGCAGCGCATCGGTGCGGCCGTGATGTCGTTGCTGTACCGGCATGAGAAGGAACTGCCCGCATCGCCGAAACCAAGCGACGTGCAGGACATCTTCGTCATCGCAAAGGCTCTGATCGAAGCCGACGCGATGGCGGGACGGACGCCGCCGCCAGACCTGCGCGAACGCGTTGTGCGGGCCCTGTGGGGCTACCTGACGGCAAGGGTTCCCCAGGCCTGATGTCGGCGTGGCAAAGCGGCTTGAAGACAGGCCCCTTCGGGAAGGCCTGGACATGACGAAGCACCTTGAATCGAGGTTTAGGGTGTTAGTGCTCGAATAGACGCTCACGCCTTGGAACGCTCCACAAGCTCAGTTATGATGCTCGTGAAATCGAGCTTTCTAAATTTAATCCTCGTTTAATCGCTCATGAAAGTCACGCAGTCTGCCATGCTGTCCTCCCCCCTGCGGGAGGAGTGCACGCGCCTGGGCGCACGGCTGGCGCGTTTGCGCATCGCCCGCAAGGTCAAGCAGGCCGACGCCGCGCTGCGCTCCGGGCTGTCGCGCAACACGGTCTACCGGCTCGAAAAGGGCGAGCCTGGGCTGGCGCTCGGCCAAATCCTTCGCTACCTGGACGCCATTGCGCCAGGCAGCACGCTGCTGGACCTGTTGGCCGAAACCGACCCCGCGCTGCTGACCCTGGAAGCCCGCGAGAAGACCCAGCGCGTGCGGGACATGACCGCCGCCGAACTCGACGAACTCCAGTTCTGAAGGAGCGACCGGGATGGCCGCCACTGAGTCGAAGTTGATGGTCTTCGCGCACCTGGGCCAGGATTGGGCGCCGTGCGGACAGCTCCTGATGACCGAGGAGGGGCCAAACGTCCTCGGCTCCAGCTTCGCTTACGGCCTGCACTACCTCCGTCGCACCGACGCGCTGGAGGTCGACCCGGTGAGCCTGGGCATCGCGAACCGTGAGCAGGTGTTGGGCAAGCGGTTGCTGCCAGCCCACGGGCTGCCGCTGTTCGGAGGCATCCGGGATGCTGCGCCGGACTCCTGGGGCCGGCGGGTTATCGAGGCGAAGCTGAAGGTTCCGGCCAACAGCTTGCCGGAATCGCAATACCTGCTGCACGCGGGCAGCGACCGGGTCGGCGCGCTGGACGTCCGCAAGACCATCCATGACGGGCCGACGCAGGGCAACAGCGCGCCCCATGCGCTGGAGTACCTGATGGATGCCGCCGAGCGCATCGAGGACGGGCTGCCGATTCCGGCACACCTGGAGGCCATCTTCATGGACGGGACCGCGCTCGGTGGCGCCCGGCCCAAGGCCTCCGTCCGCGACGCGCATGGCGTCTTGTGGCTGGCCAAGTTCTCCAGCCGCAGGGACGGCTTCGACGTTCCGGCCATTGAATGCGCCGCAATGCGCTTGGCTGCTGCAGCAGGACTCACCGTGCCGCCGGTAGAGGTGCGCACGCTGGGCGCTCGCAAGGTCATGCTCATACGCCGCTTCGACCGCTACTGGGCCGAGCCGGGCCAGACGCCCGGCGCCGAAGACAACCTGATGACGACCCAACCGGGGCATGGCAGAGCCGAACACCGCTTGGCTTTCGTGAGTGGCCTCACGCTGGTGGGCTGCGACGAGACGGAGTCGCGGACCAAGGCGTACACGGACCTCGCGCAGGCCATTCGAAGCCACTGCCATCCGGGTGTCATCCGCGCGGACAACGCGGAACTGTTCAAGCGCATGGTCTACAACATCCTGGTCAGCAACGACGACGACCACCTGCGCAACCACGCATTCATCTGGGACCCCCGCCTCGCGGGCTGGCGTCTGAGCCCGCTGTACGACGTATTGCCGCGCGCCAGCCACGCCACCGAGCGCTTCCTGCACCTGGGCATTGGCCCTCAGGGGCGCCTGGCCACACTCGACAACGCCCTCGAGGCGCACGAGATGTTCACCCTGTCGCGCGCTACCGCCTGCAAGATGATGGCTGAGATCTGGCGCGTCGTGCGGGAGTGGAAGGTTTACTTCGAAGGCTTCGGTGTGGCGGCGGCGGAAATCGACAAGATCGCGCCGGCGTTTCGGCACATCGACGACGTCACCACGCCAGCGCTGCGCAAGCTCCTTTCGCAACCGTCTCCCGATTCGGCGTAAACGACGTTCAAACGACAGCCGCACAACGAAAAAACCGCCGTCTCAACAAGCAAGACGACGGTTTCGAATGGTGGTGGCCAAGGGCGGAATCGAACCACCGACACGCGGATTTTCAATCCGCTGCTCTACCAACTGAGCTACTTGGCCGTCAGCCCAGCAGTATAGCCGCAGCCGAAGCTTCAGCCCTGGCCGTTGCGCTTGGTGCGGGTGAGGTCGACGCCCAGTTGCTTGAGCTTGCGGTACAGGTGGGTGCGCTCCAGGCCCGTCTTGTCGGCCACACGGGTCATGGAACCGCCTTCGTTGGCGAGGTGGAACTCGAAGTAGCTCTTCTCGAAGGCATCGCGTGCCTCGCGCAGCGGGCGGTCCAGATCGAAGGCCTGGCGCGGCGGCGGCAGGGCCGACGTCACCACCGTCACGACACCGGCCATCGAGCCGCCGGCAGCGGCCGCCGAAGCGCCCGCGCCGGTGGCCGCAGGGGCCGTCGCCCCTCCAGCCAGGCGTGCAGCACCGGGGCCCGCGGCCAGGGCGTTGGATCGGTTGGCCAACTCACCTGCGGCGGCAGGCGCACGTGGCCCGCTGGGGCGTGACAAGGCCTGGTCCACGGCCTTCAGCAGCTTCTGCAGCGTGATCGGCTTTTCCAGAAAGGCCGAGGCCCCGTAGCGCGAGGCCTCGGTGGCCGTATCGATGGTGCCGTGGCCGCTCATCATGATCACAGGCATGGTCAGCAGCCCGGCGCTGCCCCACTCCTTGAGCAGCGTGATGCCGTCCACGTCAGGCATCCAGATGTCCAGCAGCACGAGGTCGGGGCGCCAACGCTCACGCGCCGCTCGGGCCTGACTGGCGTTCTCGGCCAGCTCCACGGTGTGCCCCTCGTCGGCCAGGATCTCGGACAGGAGCGCCCGGATGCCGAGTTCGTCATCCACTACAAGAATCGTTGACATGGGCGTTGCGGGAATCGAGGGCTCAGGTGGGGCGCAGGGGCGCATCCCTCGCGGGGGATTGTGCCAATGCGAAAAATGATATCGAAACGCGGGCGCCCGTCACGGGAGCCTCGGGCACATCACGCTCATGACGGTTGCGCAAACGGACACGGGCGCGGTGTTCGTCGGCGATCTTCTTGACCACGGCCAACCCCAGGCCCGTGCCCCGGGGCTTGGTGGTCACATAGGGCTCGAAGGCGCGGCGCAGCACCTGCTCATCGAAACCCGGGCCGTTGTCCACCACGGACAGACGCACGGCGGTGACGGCGCCATCGGCCTCACCGCGCACGGCTTCGGTGGCCAGCACCACCTGCGGGGCCTCTCGGGCAGACACGGCATCGAGCGCGTTCTGCACCAGGTTGTGGATCACCTGGCGCAACTGGGCTGCATCGCCCAGGATGTCCGGTAGGTCCGGGGCCAGACTCAAGGTGAGCTGGCCCTGCTCCTGCGCCTGGCCGTAAAGAGCGGCCACGTCCAGGGCCAGACCGTTCAGCGCCAGGGGGTGCAGTTGGGCCGAGGGCAGTCGGGCGTAGTCGCGGAACTCGTTGACCAGCTGCTTCATGGCCTCGACCTGGTCGACGATGACACCCACGCCGCGCACCAGCATGAGCTGATCGGCGCCTTCCAGCTTGGAGGCCAGCTTGTGCTGCAGCCGCTCGGCCGACAGCTGGATGGGCGTGAGCGGGTTCTTGATCTCATGCGCCAGGCGGCGCGCCACCTCGGCCCAGGCCTGCGCCCGCTGGGCCGAGACGACCTCGGTGATGTCGTCGAACACCAGCAAACGGGCATCGCCCGGCAGCATGGCACCACGCGCCAGCAGCGTGATGGCGCCATGCTGGGACGGGCGCAGCTCGAAGGAGTCCTGCCACTGCTCGCGCTCGCCAGGTTCCGAGCCCGCCACCAGGTTCTGAAACCGCTGGGTCACGGCGTCGGCGAAGGCGGCCAGCTCCGGCACCTCCTGCATGGGGCGCCCGGCGTAGGCCTGCAAGGGCTGGCGCAGGATGCGCGTGGCACCGGGATTGACGGTGTCGATCACGCCCTCACGGCTGAAGAGGATGACGCCTGCGCTCAGGTTGTCCAGGATGGTCTGCAGCCGCGTGCGTGCCGACTCCAGCTGGTCCACGCCTCGCTGGACCTGTGTGCGCGCGTCGGCCACTTGCTGGGTCATGTCGGCAAAGGAACGCGTGAGGCCGCCGAGTTCGTCGCCCGAGGCGAACACGGGGCGGGCCGAGAGGTTTCCTGCGGCCACCTCGCGCACCCCTTCGGCCAGCAGGATGAGCGGCCGGGTGATCTGGTTGCCCAGCACGATGGCCAGCAGCACGGCGCCGAAGACGGCCAGCACCAGTGCCAATGTCAGGGTGCCGATGTACATGCGGCGCAGGGCGTCTCGGGCCAGCGCGCGCTGCTGGTACTCGCTGTAGGCCGACTGCACGGCCAGGGCGTTGCTGGTCAGTGCGCGGGGCAACGGCTGCACGACATGAAGGTAGCGCGCTTCGGTCTCGTTCAGCGAGATCGCGTTGCTGGGCACCTGCACCAGCAGGCGGATACGGGCCCCCGCGGCATCGTCCTCCAGGCCCTCGATCTGGCTGGCCGGCACGCCGTTGCGCGCCTGGCGCAGCAGGGCCGGCGGTGGCCGCTCCCGGTTGGTCAGACCACCCGCCCCCGCGGCACCGGTCCCCGGCGCGACGGCACTCACCAGCGGCTGCCCCGAGGCCGCGACGACCGACACCTCCAGAGCACCGAACTGCTCTCGCAGCCGCTCCAATGCCAGCGGGCCGATGACGCCCGGGGGCTCGGCCAGGCGCGCGGCCGCCACTTCCGTCTTGGCCGCCAGGTCGGACTGCAGGGATTCCAGCGTGCTGCGGCCCAGGGCCAGGCCGGCATCGAGCGCCCCGGCCACGCGCACGTCGAACCAGCTCTCGATGCTGCGCGAAGCGAACTGCCAACTCACGGTGTAGATCACCAGGCCAGGCAACAGCCCCACGATGGCGAAGATGCCCGCCAGCTTCAGCAACAAGCGGCTGCCGAACTTGCCGCGGCGCAAACGCAGCACCATGCGCACGGCCACCACGCCGATCACCAGCGTCAGCAGCGCTGCCACGGCGACGTTGATCCAGAACAGCCAGGCAAACTGGCGTTCGTATTGCTGGCTTTCCGGGCCGCTGATGGAGAGCACGAACGCCAGCACCAGCACCGCTCCGGTGGTGGCCAGCGCGGCCACCGTCCATCCCCAACGGGCGGCCTTGGTCATTCCAGGCGCAGCGTCCGCTCAAGGGCCAGCGTCCAGTCGGTCTGCGCGGTCAGGCCGAACTGCATGGGGCCCGGCAACTGCGAAGTGTCCAGGCGGAAGGAGAACTCGACGTAGTGCCGGGAGTCCGGGTCCACCTGGGCCAGATCGGCAATCTTCCAAGCGCTCAGTCGCGACAGCGACGCCAGCGCCTCTTCCAGGGTGGCCTGCGTCTGGTTCAGCCCGCCGAAGCCCACGCGCCAGCTGGAGGTCAGCGGCTGGAACGCCAGGCGCCAGGTGCGCTGCACGCGCGCCACGCGCTCATCGCGCCAATACCAGCGGTTGCGCATCAGCAGGGCCTGCGCCGTGAAATACACCGGCACGCCTCTTTGCAGCGCTTCTTCCACCGCGCGCGAAAGATGTATGCGCGCCGCGAAGTCCAGGCTCAAGGCCCCGTCAGACCGCTGAAGCTGCAGGGTCTGCAGATCAATGGCCGGCGCCAAGGCCCAGGCCGGCAGGCCCGTGGCCATGAGCCCGAACTTGCCCGCGGCCGCGACCAAAGGCCAGGCCAGCAGGCGGCGGCGGGTGACCGGCAGGCGCGGCGGGGTGGGCGACGGCATCGGCGGGCAGACGTGGACAGGAGCGGCAGGCGGTTCAGAACAGGCGGTGGATCAGGGCGTAATAGAACCCGTCACCGGACACAGGGGCTGGCAAGCCAAGCATCACCCTCGGATTGTCGAGCAGGGGCGGCAGATGTCCGGGCGAGGCGGCGTCCAGCAGGGCGCTGTCGGCCTGCGGGCGTTGCAAAAACGCATCGATCCGGTCCTTACCTTCGGCCAGGAACACCGAGCAGGTGGCATACACCAGCCGCCCGCCCGGCTTGAGCAAGGGCCACAGCGCCTGCAGAAGCTCGTCCTGGGTGCGAGCCAGCTGGACGATGTCCTGCGGTCGACGCAGCCAGCGGGCGTCCGGGTGGCGGCGCACGATGCCCGAGGCGCTGCAGGGAGCGTCCAGCAGGATGGCATCGAAAGGCTTGCCGTCCCACCAGCGGGCCGTCTGGCGCGCGTCGGCCACCTGCAACTTGGCGTTCAGGCCCAGGCGGTCCAGGCTTTCCTTCACACGGGCCAGTCGCTGGGGGTCGGTGTCCAGGGCCGTGAGGTTCAGGTCCGCCGCCTCCAGCAGGTGGGCGGTCTTGCCGCCGGGGGCGGCGCAGGCGTCGAGCACACGCGCCCCAGTCGGCAGCGGCGGGCCCAGGGCCCCGCCGGAAAGAAGCAACGGCGCCGCCCGTTGGGCCGCGGCATCCTGCACGGAGGCCCAGCCCTGGGCGAACCCCGGCAGGCGGTTGACCGGGCAGGGCCGGCTCAGCTGTACCGCGTGGCCTCCGAAAGCCGGGTCCTGCAGCAGTTGAGCCTGCTGCCCCTGGCCTTGCAGCAGGCGCAGGTAGGCGGCGGCGGTCTGGCGCCGGGCGTTCACGCGCAAGGTCATGGGCGGGTGAAGATTGGCCAGCTTCAGGTGCTGCTGCCACTGGCCGGGCCAGTCCTTGCGAAGCCGCTCCACCCACCAGGCGGGGTGGTTCCAGGCGCCCGTGAGGTCTTGCTGGGCCTTCGCCACCAAGGCAGCGCGTTCACGCAGGAAGCGCCGCAACACCGCGTTGACGAAGGCCGCCGCGGCGGGAGTGCGCTCGCGTGCTGCGGTCACGGCCTGGTCCACCAGGGTGTGGTCAGGATAGGGCGGCTCGGCGTCGGGCCAGAGCAAGGCGATGGCCGTGACCAGCAGCGACTCCACGCGCGGCGGCGGGGTGCGCGGGGCCAGCACCTGCCGCACCACGTCGGCACCGCCCATCCAGCGCATCACGTGGAAGGCCAGCGCCTGCACCCCCGGCCGTGCCCCGGGCGGCACCCCGGCCAGCACCTCGGTCAGCGAGCGTCCGGCGCGCACGGCGGCCACAGCGTCAGCGCACTCGCTCAGCAGCCGGTTCAGCGCAGGTGAGGCGTACACTGGATCCACGAGGGCAGTCTATGCCACTCCACCTCCCCAGGAGTCCATGATGTCCGACAAGCCCCGCAGCAGGATTGACGCTCCGGCCAAGATCTTCCGCACGGAGGAAGAACTCTCTGCCTTGAGCGCCTCCGAGCGCATCCGCTATCGCCTGGTGACGGCCGACCAGCGCTTCCATGCCAACGACAACATCGCCGACTTCATCCAGGAAGGCGAGATGGAAGAGTTGAAAGCCGAGGTGCAGGCCAAGTTGAACGAGGTGCTGCGCGCCCTGGTCATCGACACCGACAGCGACCACAACACCCAGGAAACAGCCAAGCGCGTGGCCAAGATGTACCTGGAGGAGGTGTTCCACGGCCGCTACCGCCGCATGCCCTCGGTCACCGAGTTCCCCAACGCCGAGCGGTTGAATGAGCTGATCATCGTGGGCCCCATCACCGTGCGCAGCGCCTGCTCGCACCACCTGTGCCCCATCGTCGGGCGGGTGTGGATCGGCCTGATGCCCAACGAGCATTCCAACCTCATCGGGCTGTCGAAGTACGCCCGCATCTGCGACTGGATCATGAGCCGCCCGCAGATCCAGGAGGAGGCCGTGACCATGCTGGCCAACGAACTGCAGGACCGCGTGAAGCCCGACGGCCTGGCCATCGTGATGGAGGCCGACCATTTCTGCATGCATTGGCGCGGCGTGAAGGACAACGAGTCCGCCATGGTCAACAGCGTGATGCGCGGGGCCTTCCTGAAGGACCCGAACCTGCGGCGCGAGTTCCTGTCGCTGCTGCCCAAGCACAAGGGGAACTGAAACCATGCTCGTGCGACTGATGTACGCCAGCCGTGCCGTGCCGGCGCTGGACCAGGAAGAGCTGGTCACCATCCTGCGCCAGAGCAAGGCCAACAATCCCTCCACTGGGGTGACTGGGGTGCTGTGCTTCTCCGGCGGCATCTTCCTGCAAGTGCTGGAAGGTGGCCGCAGCGCGGTGAACAAGCTCTACAACCGCATCGGCGCGGACCCGCGCCATACCGATGTGGAGCTGCTGCTGTACGAAGAGATCGGCGAGCGGCGCTTTGCCAGCTGGTCCATGGGCCAGGTGAACATGTCGCGCCTGAACCCCTCGTTGCTGCTGAAGTACTCGGCCACCGCCGCGCTGGACCCGTTCTCGGTGTCGGGCAAGGTGTCGCTGGCCCTGTTCGAGGAGTTGGTGGCCACCGCCTCGGTCATCGGCCACGCCTGAGGCGGTTCGCGGGAGGCGCCCTCCCTTATCCGGCGCCTGCGCCGCCGACCGGGCTCATCGCCACCACCTGACACTGCGTTGACTCACGAGTCCCTCCAGGGCTCGTGTTTACCCTAATGGCGTGATCGAATCCATATATTCATACTTGCTGATATTCAGAACAATGGCCTGTCCGGGCCGGAGGAATTGACGTGGCCGACCACGCACCAACATCAGGACGCCTGCTCAAGGCGCCCGAGAACTTCATCACGCCAGAGGGCGTGCGCACAGTGTTTGCGCAGGCGAAGTCGGGCCGCCGGGATTTCATCCGTGCGGCCTTCGCGGCCGCCGCAGCCGGCACCGCCGCCACATCGGCGCAGGCCCAGTCCAACCCGGTGCCCACCGAGGGGGGCGACCCCAACATCCTCACCAACCCGGCCCACACCACGGGGCTGGGCCAACCGGTGGTGACCGACGGCTACGGCAAGCCGTCCAAGTACGAGTCCAACGTGCAGCGCCGGCAAAGCCCGGGCCTGACGCAGACCACCCAGGCCTCAGTCTCATTTGCGCCGCTGCAGAGCCTGTTCGGCATCGTCACGCCCAGCGGGCTGCACTTCGAGCGCCACCACCAGGGTTGGTGGGATGTGGACCCGTCCAAGCACCGCCTGATGGTCAATGGCTCGGACGAGAAGATGGTCAAGACCCCCCAGGTCTTCACCATGGACGAGTTGATGCGGCTGCCTTCTGTGAGCCGGTTCCACTTCATCGAGTGCGGCGCCAACACCGGCATGGAGTGGGGCAACGTGGCCGTGCCCACCTGCCAGTACAGCCACGGCATGATCAGCTGCAGCGAGTTCACTGGCGTGCCGCTCAAGATGGTGCTGGACCTGTGCGGCGTGGACTACAAGCGCGGCCGCTACGTGCTGGCCGAGGGCGCTGACGGCTCTTCCATGACGCGCACCATCCCCATGGAGATGGTGGAAAGCGGCGAAGTGCTGCTGGCCTACGGCCAGAACGGCGAAATGCTGCGCCCCGAGAACGGCTACCCGCTGCGCCTGGTGGTGCCGGGTGTGCAAGGGGTGAGCTGGGTGAAGTACCTGCGGCGCATCGAGGTGGGCGACCAGCCCTACGCCAGCAAGGACGAGGCCATCCACTACATCGACCTGATGCCCTCGGGCCTGCACCGCCAGTACTCCAGCATCCAGGAGTGCAAGAGCGTGGTCACCACGCCCTCGGGTGGCCAGGTGCTGCTGGACAAAGGCTTCTACAACATCAGCGGCCTGGCCTGGTCGGGCCGCGGCAAGGTCAAGCGGGTGGATGTGTCGGTGGACGGCGGCGCCAACTGGCGCACCGCCCAACTGCAGACCCCCGTGTTGCCCAAGTGCCTGACCCGCTTCAACCTGAACTGGGTGTGGGACGGCAAGCCGGCACTGATCCAGAGCCGCGCCATCGACGACACCGGCTATGTGCAGCCCACCTACCGGCAGGCCCGCGCGGTGCGGGGCACACGCTCGATCTATCACAACAACAGCATCCAGACCTGGCTCGTGCAGGACAGCGGGGAGGTGAAGAATGTCCAGCTCTCTTGATGCCAGCCGTACGGGTACGGGGGTCTTCGGGATGAACCGCCTGTACGTGCAGCGCGCCCTCGCGGCCCTGGTGCTGGGCACCGCGGCAGGGGTTGTGGCGGCCCAGTCGGCCAGCCCGTTCCCCGGCATCGGCCGTGCCGCCACGCCCAAGGAAGTGGCCGCCTGGGACATCGACGTGCGCCCGGACTTCAAGGGCCTGCCCAAGGGCAGCGGCACGGTGGCGCAGGGCATGGAGATCTGGGAAGCCAAGTGCGCCTCCTGCCACGGGGTCTTCGGGGAAAGCAACGAGGTGTTCTCCCCCATCATCGGCGGCACCACCAAGGACGACATCAGGACCGGCCGCGTCAAGCGCCTGACCGACGAGTCCTTCCCGGGCCGCACCACGATGATGAAGGTGCCCACGCTGTCCACGCTGTGGGACTACATCAACCGCGCCATGCCCTGGAATGCCCCCAAGTCGCTCAAGACCGACGAGGTCTATGCGGTCACGGCGTACATGCTGAACATGGCCGACGTGGTACCCGAAAGCTTCACCTTGTCCGACCGCAACATGGCCGAGGTGCAAAAGCTCATGCCCAACCGCAACGGCATGACCACCGACCACGGCATGTGGCCAGGCAAGGGGCTGGGCAATGGCGGCAAGCCCGACATCAAGGCCGTGGCCTGCATGAAGGATTGCGCCACCGAGGCCAAGGTGGCCTCCTTCCTGCCCGACCACGCGCGCAATGCCCACGGCAACCTGGCCGAGCAAAACCGCATGGTGGGCGCGCAACTGGGTGCGGACACCACCAGGCCGGCAGCCCCCGTCGGCGCGGTGCCCGTGCGACCCGCAACGCCCGAAGCCAGACCGGCCGCGCCCACCAAGGCCGCAGGCGGCGGGGCAGAGTCCGCCGCAGCGCTGGCCCTGTTCAGCAAGCACAACTGCACGGCCTGCCATGCCGTGGACAGGAAGGTGCTGGGCCCGTCCATGCAGGAGGTGGCCAAGCGGTACGCCAGCCGGGCCGACCGGGTGGAGTACCTGAGTGGCAAGATTGTGGGTGGCGCCGCAGGGGCCTGGGGAGCGATCCCCATGCCCGCCCAGAGCCTTCCCAAGGCTGATGCCCAGGCCTTGGCCCAATGGGTGGCCAGCGGCGCAGCGAAATAACATACCGCCAACCATCAGCCCTTGAACGGCAAAGCGACCAGTTCCATCACCCGCACGATCAACCATCAACCGTGCGAACCGTACAACCAGTACGATCACCCGAGCGATCAGAAGGAGAACCGCATGAAAACCAATCGCCGCGAGATGCTCGCGAAAAGCGCCACCCTGATGGGCCTGCTGGCTACCGCCGGCTTGCTGCCTCAGGCCGCCCACGCCGCCTGGACCAAGGCCGCTTTTGAAGCCAAGTCCGTGGCTGACGCCATCAAGGCACTGGGCGGAAGCGCCGCCGTGGAGAGCAAGGACATCACGCTCACCGGGCCGGACATCGCCGAGAACGGCGCCGTGGTGCCCGTGGGCTGCTCCACCAACCTGCCCGGCGTCAAGCGCATGGCCATCGTGGTGGAGAAGAACCCCAGCGTGCTGGCGGCCGTGTTCGACGTGAGCGATGCGGTGGACGCCAACTTCAGCACCCGCGTCAAGATGGGCCAGTCGTCCAACGTCTACGCCGTGGCCATGATGGGCGATGGCCGCGTGCTGTTCAGCGGCAAGGAAATCAAGGTGACCCTGGGCGGATGCGGCGGCTGAGCGCCTGCACCTCACCTCGTGAACCCCGACCACATGACCACAGATTAGGAGAGACACCATGGCAGACCCGATGCGCATCCGCGCCCAGATGGCTGGCGACAAGGCCAACGTGCGCGTGCTGATGAGCCACGAGATGGAGACCGGCCAGCGCCGCGACTCCGCAGGCAAGACCATTCCCGCCTGGTTCATCCAGGAAGTGACCGCGCTGCACAACGGCAAGCAGGTCATGCGCGCCGAATGGGGCACCCCCGTCTCGAAGAACCCGTTCCTGCAGTTCTTCGTCAAGGGCGCCAAGGCAGGCGACAAGATCACGGTGACCTGGGTGGACAACAAGGGCGACAAGCGCACGGACGAGGCCACCGTCAGCTGACGCCACCACCAAGCCCAAGCGCAGAGGGCGGGCCACGCAACCGCCCCGCGCCCGACCAGGGATGGGTGATCTCACCCCATACGGGAGACATATGAAGCACTTGATGATCGCCGCGACCGCTCTCGCAGCCTGCGGTGTGGCAGCGGCCCAGACGAAGTCGACCGCCGAAGGCATTGCCGAGTACCGCAAGCTGCTCGAGGACGGCAACCCCGCTGAACTCTTCGAGGCCAAGGGCGAGAGCCTGTGGAAGCAGAAGCGCGGCCCGAAGAACGCCTCGCTCGAAGCCTGCGACCTGGGCAAGGGCCCGGGCGTGGTCAAGGGCACTTTCGTGGAGTTGCCACGCTACTTTGCCGACGTCGGCAAGGTCATGGACCTGGAGACCCGGCTCGTGCACTGCATGAGCACGCTGCAGGGCCTGGACGGTGCGGCCATCGCCAACACCCGGTTCGGACAGGGCGAGATGGCCAACGTCACGGCGCTGGCCACCTGGGTGGCCACCGAGTCCCGGGGCATGCGATTCAACCTGCCGCAGGCCCACCCCCAGGAGCGCCGCAGCTACGAAATCGGCAAACGCGCCTTCTTCTTCCGCGGCGGCACGCACGACTTCTCCTGCGCCGGGTGCCACGCCGTCGACGGCCAGCGCATCCGCCTGCAGGACCTGCCCAACCTCACCAAGAACCCGGGCGACGGCGTGGGCTTCGCGGCCTGGCCGGCCTACCGCGTGAGTAACGGTGAGATGTGGGGCATGCAGTTGCGCTTGAACGACTGCTACCGCCAGCAGCGCTTCCCCTACCCCGGCTTCGGCTCGGAAGTGACCATCGCACTGGGCACCTACATGGGCGTGAACGCCAAGGGTGCCGCGTCCATCGCCCCGGCCATCAAGCGCTGAGACAGGAGATCATCATGAGAAGGAACAGCACCATTGCCGGCTGTCTGGCGGCCGCTGCCATCGTGGCCGGTTGCGCCGCCCCCGGCCCTGCAGCGCCCAGCCTTGATCAAGAGGCACGCAACATCATCCAGACCTCTTTCCGCGACCAGGGCATCGCCAAGGTCGATCGTCTGCAGCAAGACCTTGGCCAATCCGCCTGCTCCGCCGACAAGCCGCCGTCCGACGAGGTGGCCGAGCGCGTCCAGGCCGAGGCCCTGGCCAGCGTGAAGTGGCCCACCGGAGGCCAGTACTTCGGTCACTGGGTGGAAGGCGAGCGCATCGCGCAGAGCGGCCGCGGCATGACCTGGACGGACGCCTCCGCCGACCCCAAGGGCAACGGCGGCAACTGCTACAACTGCCACCAGATCGACAAGAAGGAGCTGTCCTACGGCACCATCGGTCCGTCGTTGTGGAACTACGGCAAGAACCGCGGCATCACCGACGTCACGGCCGAGACCGTGGCGCCGATCATCCAGTACACCTGGGTGAAGTTGTGGAACAGCAAGGCCTACGCCGCTTGCTCCAACATGCCGCGCTTTGGCCACAAAAATCTGCTCGATGAACAGCAGATCCGCCACATCATGTCGCTGCTGCTGGACCCACGCTCACCCGTGAACCAGTGAGCCGGTGAGGCCACACCAGACCCCGCCCTAGCCCGGTTCGTCCGGGCTTTTTCCGACCCCAAACATCAGCGGATACTTATTGTGAGCCTGAGCAAACGCGAATTCCTGCAAGTCCTGGGAGCCGCCTCGGTCGCGGGCATGGCCTTGTCCCGTCACGCCACAGCCGATGCCGCCACGGCGGAAGAGGCGTTGTACGACCTGCCGCCGCTGGGCCGGGGGGCGGGCTTCGTCAGCTTCCTGCACATGACGGACTGCCACGCGCAGCTCAAGCCCATCCTGTTCCGCGAACCCAGCGTCAACCTCGGGATCGGCTCCATGCAGGGGCAGATTCCCCACCTGGTAGGCGAGCACCTGCTCAAGGCCGCGAACGTGCCCGCGGGCTCGGCGCTGGCCCACGCCTACACCTACCTGGACTTCGAGCGCTCGGCCCAGCGCTTTGGCAAGGTGGGCGGCTTTGCGCACCTGGCCACACTGGTCAAACGCCTGAAGGCCTCGCGCCCGGGCGCACTGCTGCTGGACGGCGGTGACACCTGGCAGGGCTCAGCCACCTCGCTGTGGACCAACGCGCAGGACATGGTGGACGCCTGCAAGGCCCTGACCGTGGACGTGATGACCGGGCACTGGGAGTTCACCTACGGCATGAAGCGGGTCAAGGAGATCGTCGACAAAGACTTCAAGGGAAGCGTGGACTTCGTGGCCCAGAACGTCAAGACGGCCGACTTCGGGGACCCGGTCTTTGAGCCGTATGTCATCAAGGAGATGAACGGTGTGAAGGTGGCCATCGTCGGCCAGGCCTTCCCCTACACACCGATTGCCAACCCGCGCTATATGGTGGCGGACTGGGAGTTCGGCATCCGCGACGAGGACATGCAAAAGGCCGTGGACGAGGCGCGCGGCAAGGGCGCGCAGGTGGTGGTGGTGCTCTCGCACAACGGCATGGACGTGGACCTGAAGATGGCCAGCCGCGTGCGCGGCATCGATGCCATCTTCGGCGGTCACACGCACGACGGCGTGCCCGTGGCCGTGCCGGTGAAGAACCCCGGCGGCACCACGCTCGTGACCAACGCCGGCAGCAACGGCAAGTTCCTCGGCGTGATGGACTTCGAGGTGAAGGCCGGCAAGGTGGCGAACTTCCGCTACCGCCTGCTGCCCATCTTCAGCAACTTCCTGCGCCCCGACCCGCAGATGGACGCGCTGATCACGCGCATCCGCGCACCCTACGAAGCCAAGCTCAACGAGACGCTGGCCGTGACAGACGGCCTGCTGTACCGCCGCGGCAACTTCAACGGCAGCTGGGACCAGCTGGTGTGTGATGCGCTGATGGACGTGCAGGGCGCCGAGATCGCCTTCAGCCCCGGCTTCCGCTGGGGCACCAGCCTGCTGCCCGGCCAGGCCATCACGCGCGAGCTGATGATGGACCAGCTGGCCATCACCTACCCCTACGCCACCGTCACGCCCATGACGGGCGAGACCATCAAGACCGTGCTGGAGGATGTGGCCGACAACCTTTTCAACCCCGACCCCTACTACCAGCAGGGCGGTGACATGGTGCGGGTAGGTGGGCTCGAGTACACCATGACGCCGGGCGAAAAGATGGGTGCACGCATCACCGACATGCGCCTGAACGGCAAGCCTGTCGAGGCCGGTAAGAGCTACAAGGTGGCCGGCTGGGCCCCAGTGGCTGAAGAGGCTTCAAAGGCCGGCCACAAGCCCGTGTGGGACGTGGTGGAAACCTGGCTCAAGGCGCGCCCAGGCCAGCGGGTGAGTGCCCGCAAAATCAACACGCCCAAGCTCGTGGGCGTGCAGGGCAATCCAGGCATGGCCTGAATCTCCCGCCCTGGGCTTGCCAGGCCACAGGGCGGAGGCCCGAAGACCTGATCTCCACCACCGTCACGGCGCCGTGCGAGAGCGCCTCGGGCGAAGATCACAAGCTCGGCGCCTCTCAGGCGTTGAGCATGTCGTTCCAGATGTTGTCGGCCCAGCTCAAGGCGTAGAGACCTTCTTGCGCGCTGGCGGCGGCTGACACACCGCCTGACCCCGGCACGGTCTTGAAGGTCTTGTCCTTGGCGTCGTACTGGTGGACTGAGGCCACGTGCACGACGTCGCTAGCGGTGACGAAGCTGTAGCAGGTGTTCATCACCACCGGAGTGGCGTTCACTGCCTCACCCTTGAGCAGGCTGATGATGGCCGCAGCCGCCACCTTGGCGTGCTGATTGGCCATGTGACCCGACTTGGGCATCAGAGGTGCGGGGAAGGTGGCATCACCCAACACGTGCACACCCTTGACGGCGGTGGACTCCATGGTCAGCCAGTCCACACCGGCCCAGCGGTTGTTCACGTTGATCAGACCGGCCGAGCGGGCCAGGTCACCGGCACGCTGCGGCGGAATGACGTTCAGCACATCGGCCTTCACGTCCTCGAACTCCAGCTTGGCGGTCAAACCCGATACTTCTTTCAGCTCGGCATTGGCGCGGTACTCGATGATGCCGTCGTAATGCTGCTTGAAGGCGCGCTCGAACAAGGCCTTCTTGGACTGGATCTCGGGGTTGGCGTCCAGCACCAGCACCTTGGACTTGGGCTTGGCCGTCTTGAGGTAGCTGGCCACCATACAAGCGCGCTCGTACGGCCCCGGCGGGCAGCGATACGGCACCTTGGGGATGGACATGGCAAACACGCCGCCGTCGCGCATGGACTCCAGTTGCTTGCGCAGCGCCACCGTCTGCGGGCCGGCTTTCCAGCTGTGAGCGATGCGCCCGCTGTCCACCGCGGCCTGCAGGCCACCCACCTGTTCGAACATGAAGTCGATGCCGGGCGAGACGATCAGCCGGTCATAGGGCAGCTCAGCACCACCGGCCAGGCGCACCTTCTTGCCCGCGGCATCGACGGCGGTGACATCGCCCTGCACGACCTTTACGCCCAGGGCCTTCAGACCGCCATAGCCGCGGGAGATGTCGGCCATCTGCTTGTGGCCACCCAGCACCAAGTTGCTGATGGGGCAGGAGATGAAGTTGGGGTTGCGTTCGACCAGCGTCACGTCGATGTTGCCGCCCCACATCTTCAGGTAGCGCGCTGCCGTGGCGCCACCAAAGCCACCGCCCACCACGACCACGCGGCCGATGGACGGGCCGCTGGCGGTGCTGGCGCAACCGGCCAGCGTCAGGCCGCCCAGGGCCATGCCGGCGCCGAGCAGGCTGCGGCGGGAGAGTTCTGAGTTGAATCGGGTCTGCATGATGGGCTCCCTCACTTCTTGGGATGCTGGGCGGCAAAGTAGCCCGCGATCAGCTTGATCTGGTCATCGGTATAGCCCTTGGCGATCTGGTGCATGATCGTGACGCCCTGCGGTTGCGCCGTGGTCTTGTAGAAGTTCATCAGCGCGACGGTGCGCTCGGCCGGCGTACCCGCCAGCGACTTCATCTCGCCCACCGCATTGCCGTTGGTGCCGTGGCAATTGGCGCAGGTGGCGGCCAGGTTGCGCGCCAGGTGCGGGTTGGGAGCGGGAGCCTGGGCCTGGGCTGCCGCGGCCAGGGCCAGCACGGCCGCCCCGACGGACAGCCGAGCGGGGTGGCGAACTGCAATCTTCATGGTGGTTCTCCTCGTTGAGTGGCCTGTGGGTCGGCCCATGCTTGCGGACATTTTCAGCGCCCTCGGTCTGATTCTCGAACAGGTGCTCATTGGAAGCGAAACAAACGGCCCCGTCATCATGGTGATTGCGTATGCGCAGGATCACAGGCCTCGGCGCTCAGTGATTTGCTCATCGCTTCTCCGGTTGAATATCGTAATATCAACACATGCTGATGTTGCATCGGTTTCTCTGGGTGTTTGCCCTGATGTCGGGCCTGCTTTCAGGGGCGAGCGGGTCTGCGTACGCACAGGCCCCGGGGCGTGAGTCGAGCCGACCCCAGGCCACCCTGGTGCTTCCGGACGTCGGCATGGTGCAAGGACTGTCGGCACTGGGGTCTTCGGCCAACCGCAACTTCATCTCCAATGCGGGCTTCGTCGTGACCTCTGCCGGGGTGGTGGTCATCGACGCCTTGGGCTCGCCCGAACTGGCCCGCGAACTGCGTGCCGAGATCACGCGCATCACGCCCCTGCCGGTGACCCACGTCATCGTCACCCATTACCACGCCGACCACATCTACGGCCTGCAGGTCTTCAAGGACGCCGGGGCGCGGGTGATCGCGCACCGGCAGGCCCTGCTGTACCTGCATTCGGACACGGCACAGCAACGCCTGGCGGCCAGCCGCGAAGAACTGTTCCCTTGGGTGGACGAGGCCACGCGCCTGGTGCCTGCAGACCAGTGGATCGACGGCCCCACCACGCTGCGCGTTGGCGACACGGTGCTGGAACTGCGCCCCGTGGGCCCTTCGCACACCCCTGAGGACCTGGTGGTGTGGCTGCCGCAGCGGCGCGTGCTGTTTGCCGGTGACTTGGTCTTTCGCGGGCGCATCCCCTTCGTGGGCCAAGCCGACAGCGCGCACTGGATCCAGGCCCTGGACACCTTGCTGGGCTTCGACGCCCAGCTGGTGGTGCCCGGCCACGGCCCGGTGTCGGGCAGCGTGCGAGCGGACCTGGAACTGACGCGTGACTACCTGCTGCACCTGCGGCGTACCATGGGGGAAGCCGCCCGCAACCTGGACCCCTTCGACGAGGCCTATGCGCGCACCGACTGGTCCCGCTTCGAGAAACTGCCGCTGTTCAGCGTGGCCAACCGCATGAACGCCTACAACACCTACTTGCTGATGGAGCAGGCCAAGTGAAAGCCCCGCGGGCGCCCGCCCGGCGGCGGATGCTGAGCGCCTTGTGCCTGGGGGCGCTGTGTGGCGCCGCACCGGCTGCGCTTTCGCAGGGTTCGAAACCCGCCGGACGCGTCGTGAGCTGGCCCGAGGTCACGCTGCTGGACGGCACCCGCTGGGGCCCGGCCCAGGCCCAGGGCAAGGCGGTGATCGTCGTGTTCTGGTCCACCACCTGCCCGTTCTGCCTGCGCCACAACGCCCACATTGAGAAGCTGCGGCGCGCGGCCGCAGGCCGCCCGCTGGAAATCCTGACGGTCGCGCGCGACAAGGACGCCGGTGCCGTCAAGGCCTACCTGGCACGCCATGGCTACGGCTTCCAGGTGACGATGGACCAGGGCCCGATGGCAGCGGCCTTGTCGAGCCGCAAGGTGATCCCCCTGACCGTCACGGTGGACCGTCAGGGTCGCCTGGGGCAGGAGATCCCGGGCGAGATGTTCGAGGAAGATGTGATGCAGTGGCTGAACGCCACCTGAACCCTGCAGCCGAGGAAACCCACATGAAGCGTCTCAAAGCCTCCCCCTTCCTGGCTGCCGCCGCCCTGCTGCTGGTGGTGTCTGCCGGGCTGCCGCTGGGCGTGTCCGCCCAGGTGCCCGAGATCTTCAAGGACGCCGATATTCCGCTGGGCGAGAAGTTGCTGAAGGAACACGCCTGCAGCGCCTGCCACATCCGCAAGGTGGGCGGCGACGGCTCGGCCATCTACCGGCCTGCCGGACGCATCAACACGCCCGGCGCGCTGCGCGGCATGGTGGACCTGTGCAGCACCGAGCTGAACCTGGGCATGTTCCCCGAAGAGGTCACAGCTGTGGCCGCCGTGCTGCAGCGCGACCACTACCGGTTCCCAGCTCCCCGGAAGTGAGTTCCTGCAAAGCCGGCTGATTTCGTGCATCATCAGTCACTGATATTCTTTGCATTCATTGAGCGTACGCATGAAAGACACCCCGCAAGACGAGTCAGAAGCGGTTTTCACCACCGCAGCTGAGCTCTTTGGCTTGCTGTCCACGCCCATCCGCCTGCGCATCCTGAGTTCGCTGTGCCATGGCGAGAAGAACGTCTCGCAGTTGCTGGCGGAAATCCCCACCACCCAGCCCAACATGAGCCAGCATCTGTCCACGCTGTACCGCGCGGGTGTTCTGGGCAAGCGGCGCGACGCCACGCAGATCTACTACCGCATCGAGAACCAGCAGGCGGTGGCCGTGTGCCGATCGGTGTGCACGCAAATCGCCATGGACATGGCGGAGGTGACTGAAGAAGCTGCCTGAGCAGCACGAGCGTCCTGGGTGCCCTAAGCGGCCCGGAAGAGCCGCATGAGAGCTGCATGTGAACCGAACGTTGGCAGAAAAGCGCTCAGGTCCTGATCTCGCCCTGCCCCAGCACCACCCACTTCATCGAGGTCAGGCCCTCCAGGCCCACGGGGCCGCGGGCATGGAACTTGTCGGTGCTGATGCCGATCTCGGCGCCCAGGCCGTACTCGAAGCCATCGGCAAAGCGCGTGCTGGCATTCACCATCACGCTGGCCGAATCCACCTCGCGCAGGAAGCGCATCGCGTTCGAATGGTTGGTGGTAAGGATGGCGTCGGTGTGGTGCGAGCCGTAGCGGTTGATGTGGGCGATGGCCTCGTCCAGGCCGGCCACCACCTTGATGCTGATGATGGGGGCCAGGTACTCCTCGGACCAGTCGGCCTCGGTGGCGTCCGCCAGATGGGTGCCGGGCACGGACTGCAACACCGCCCGTGAGGCCGGGCAGCCGCGCATCTGCACGCCCTTGGCCGCGAAGACAGCCCCGATGCGCGGGAGGAAGGCTGCGGCCTGGCGCTCGTGCACCAGCAGGGACTCCGCCGCATTGCAAGGGCTGTACTTCTGGGTCTTGGCGTTGTCGGTGACGGTCACCGCCAGCTCCAGGTCGACCTCGGCGTCCACGTAGACGTGGCAGTTGCCATCCAGGTGCTTGATGACGGGCACGCGGGCCTCGGCGCTGATGCGCTCGATCAGGCTCTTGCCGCCGCGCGGGATGA
>JBILSM010000112.1:0-9678 GCA_044372085.1 Rubrivivax sp. | reverse complement strand
GAGGGCGTGCATTCGCGAGACGCCAGCGGTTTGGTGCCGTCGAGCTTTCGCATCCTGCGCCACGTGCTGGACCGGCTGGAAGACAGCGCCAGCGGTCGCCTGCTGCCCGAGGTCTTCCACTGCGAGGTGCCCGCCTCGCGCCAGGCGCAGGCGCGTGCGACCGCCGCCATCCTGGGCGACGAGGTGTGGAAGCGTCTGCCCTGGTCCTGCGGGGCCGATGGGGCGGTGTCCCTGCCCACCACCACCGACCCGGTGGAGGGCCTGCTCAACCGCACCTGGCGGCCCGCGCTCAGCGTGACCGGTGCCGAGGGCTTCCCCGACATGCGCAATGCCGGCAACGTGCTGCGCCCCTATACCGCCTTCAAGCTCAGCCTGCGCACCCCGCCGCTGGTGGACGCGCACCTGGCCAGCCAGCAGCTCAAGACCTTGCTGGAGGACAACGCGCCCTACAACGCCAAGGTCACCTTCCACCCCGACGGCCGCGCCGGGGCGCTGGGTGCCACCGGCTGGAACGCACCCGAGCTGTCCCCCTGGCTGGAAGACGCGCTCAACGCCGCCTCACGCGCCCACTACGGCGCGCCTGTGGGCTACATCGGCCAGGGCGGCACCATCCCGCTCATGAACATGCTGCAGCAAGGCTTCCCCAAGGCCCAGATGATGGTCTGCGGCGTGCTCGGCCCCAAGAGCAATGCCCACGGCCCGAACGAGTTCCTGCACATCGGCTACGGCAAGAAACTCACCGCCGCCGTGGCGCAGGTGATTGCGGCTTGTCCGTGAGGGCGGGGGGTCACGCTAGAAGGTAAACCCGGCCGCCACCTGCCGGCCCGACAACGGCTCCAGCAGCTTGAGCAAGGGCGAGAGCTCGCGGTAGCGCAGCGCTACCTTGGTGGCGTAGTTGAAGAAGCGCGGCAGGTCCTGGGCGTAGGCGGGCTTGCCGTCGCGGTGCTTGAGGCGGCAGAAGATGCCCAGCACTTTCAGGTGGCGCTGCAGGCCCATCCATTCGAGCTGGCGCCAGTGCTCGCCGAAGTCCTCGGCCACGGGCAGGCCGGCTTTGCGCGCGGCTTCCCAGCCGCGTACGGCCCAGTCGATCTCCTGCGCCTCGTCCCAGGAGATGAAGGCGTCGCGCAGCAAGGAGGCGAAGTCGTAGGTGATGGGCCCGGCCAGCGCGTCCTGGAAGTCCAGGATGCCGGGCCCGGGCTCTGTCACCATGAGGTTGCGCGGCATCCAGTCGCGGTGCACGGCCACCACGGGCTGCGCCAGGGCGCTGTCGATCAGCAGGCGGCTCACCCGTTCCCAGTGGCCCTGTTGCTCGGCGGTCCAGTTGGTGCCGAACTCCTGCCTGACGCACCACTGGGGAAACAGTTCCAGTTCCCGCCGCAGCACCGCTTCGTCGTAGGGCGGCAGGGCTGCGGCGGGCACGCCCGTCTGGAACTGCACCAGGGCCGTGATCGCCGCGCGCATCAGCGTATCGGCGGGCGTGCCCGGGCCCGTCGCCGGTTCGGCTTGCATCGCCTTCAGGTACAGCGTGCCGCCCAGGTCCTCCAGCAGCAGGAAACCGTTGTGCTCGTCAGCGGCCAGCACCTCGGGCGCATGCAACCCGGCCTGCCGGATCAGCGCGCCGATGCGCACGAAGGGGCGGACATCTTCCTGCGGCGGCGGCGCGTCCATCACGATGAAATTGCAGGCACGCCCGTGCTGTTGGCCCTGAATGCGCAGGTAACGCCTGAAACTCGCGTCGGCGGATGCAGGGGCCAGGGTGTCGACCTCCAAAGCCCTGGCCCCGGTCAAGCCGGCCAGCCACTGCGCGAAGGCGGTTTGACGTTGCGCGCTGGGCCACTCGATCTTGCTGGGCGTCATGTGAAGTCTGTCAGCTGGGCCAAGTCGATAATCCGTGACATTCTAGGAAGCCGACTGGGCAGCGACCGTGATGGATCACTGCGCATTCGGCCCCGCGTCCGGGCTTCTCATTCACGTTTGCCATCCGGTGTCCCTCCCACGCTTGATCCCGCTGGTCCTGGCTGTCCAGGCGGCCCTGCTGGCCCAAGGCGCATGGGCGGCCGGTCGCGATGCGGACCAGCCGGTGAAGATCGAGGCCCGCACCGTCAGCGGCACGGTCGACGAGGAGGCCCGGGCCGAGGGCGACGCCGAACTGCGCCGCGGCGGGCTGTTGCTCAAGGCCGATCGCCTGACCTACCGTACCGAGTCCGATCGGGCCGTGGCCGAGGGGCGGGTGATCGTGAACAACGACGGCTCCACCTTCCGCGGCCCGCGCCTGGAACTGCAGGTGCAGACCGTGGAAGGCTTCTTTCTTCAGCCGGATTTCGACATCGGCCGCACAAAGACCGTCGGGCGTGCGCAGCGCATCGACTTCTTGGGCCCCTCGCGCTTCCTGGCCACCCAGCCCATCTATTCCAGTTGTCCGCTGGACGGCACGGGAGGCCCCGACTGGTTGCTGACAGCGCGCAAGCTCACTGTCGACCTCGATGCCAACGAAGGCGTGGCCGAGGGCGCCCGGTTGCACTTTCTGGGGTTGCCGCTGCTGGCGTTGCCGTGGCTGACCTTCGCCGTGACGGGTGATCGCAAGTCCGGCTGGCTGCCCCCGGAATTCCGGTTGGACAGCCGCAGCGGCGCGTCTGTGACCGCACCGTATTACTGGAACATCGCCCACAACCGGGACGCGACGATCTCGCCCAGGCTCGTGGTTCGTCGGGGTTCTGCCGTGGACGCCGAGTTCCGCTATCTGGAGCCGGAATTCCAGGGCTCGGTCTGGGTGGACTGGATGCCCTCAGACCGCCTGGCGGGACGCAGCCGGCACGCCCTGAAATCCAACCACAGCGGAGTCTTGCCGTGGTCTGTGGGTGCTGACCGCGGCCGGTATGAGTGGTCAGTGGCCCGGGTCTCTGATGCTGAATGGTGGAAAGACTTTCCCACTGCTAGCCTGTCATGGACCCCCCGCCTGTTGCCCCTGGCAGTCGCGGCCGAGCAGCCCTTGTCGATACTCTCGCTGGAGGTGGATACCTACGTGCGCGCTCGCCGCTGGCAGGTGTTGCAGTCGCTGACCGATCCCCTCGCGAGTCCGTACAACCGTTCCTTGCAGGTCGGGATGCGAAGCGGCGGCGACATATCGCCCGGGCTGTTCGGAGACTTCGAACTGGAGTTCAACCGTTTCGACCTGCCCAGCGCGACCACCAGCGCGGGCATGACGGGCACCTCGGCCTCATCCACCCGGCCGAACGGATATCGGCTCCATTTGCTGGGCCATGTGGAACGCCCTTGGCTCTTTCCGAGCGGCTGGCTGGTGCCGCGCCTGGCGCTGAACGTCGCAGGCTATGACCTGGACCAGGCTTTGCCCGACGGCCGGCGTCGCTTGTCACGCGCCATCCCGACCTTCAGTCTGGACGGGGGCCTGACGTTTGAGCGCCAGACCGCGGCCTTCGGCCGGGCGCTGCGGCAGACGCTGGAGCCCCGTGTCCTTTACGTCAGAACCCCCAGGCGTGAACAGAGCCCCTATTTGAGTTTTGACAGCGCGGGCAAGGACTTCAACTACACCTCCATCTTCACGGGCAATGAGTTCAGCGGCGTGGACCGTGTCTCTGACGCCAACCAGTTGAACGTGGGCGCCGTCACGCGGCTGTTGGACGCCTCTACGGGCGCCGAGTTGATGCGCTTGGGCCTGGTGCAGCGCCTGCTGTTCAGTGACCAGCGCATCACCCCCTCGGGCCAGAAGGTCACGGGTCGGGCGTCGGACGTGCTGGCGGTGGGTGCCACGTCGGTCATCCCGCAGTGGAGCCTGGATGGCTCTTTGCGCTGGGGCGCGCAGGACCGCGCCCTCATCCGGTCGGTGATCACAGCGCAGCACGACGCGGGCCAGGCCCGGCGCGTCAGTGTTTCTCACTCCTACACGCGGGGCCAGTCCGACCAGTGGGCCTTTGGCTGGCAATGGCCTTTGCGCTGGAGCCTGGGCAGGGCGGGCCCCGCGGCACCCGGGCCCTCCGCAGGCTGCCAGCGTCAGTGGTACAGCCTGGGCCGCATGAACTACAGCGTGAACGATCGTCGCGTCACCAACGCCCTGGTCGGCTTCGAGGTGGACGCCGGGTGCTGGTCAAGTCGCCTGTTCGTTGATGTCCAGGCCACGGGCACCGGCCAGTCCACGGCTCGCCTGATGTTCCAGCTTGAGCTGACGGGCTTGTCCAGCTCGCCGGGCGGTCTGCTGCGGGTCTTGAAGGACAATACAACCGCCTTCCGCCCCATGCGTGAAGAAAGCGTCACGACCCCCACGGGGACCCTTCCATGACTCAACTCGAAGCCCCGTTGCGCGGGCTGGCCCTGGTGGCCCTGGCGGCGGCTTGTCTGTGGGCTGTCCACCCCTCTGCCGTCTGGGCTCAAGGCCAGCCGACGGCCACCGACCGTGCGGCCACGCGTGCGGCAGACCGGTCGGCCGTGCGCAGTGGCGACTACATCGTGGCCATCGTGAACCAGGAACTGGTCACGGCAGTGGAGGTGTCACGCCGGGTGGCAAGAGCCCGTGAAGATGCCCAGCGCGCCGGTGCACGATTGCCTCCTCAGGAGGAACTGAGGAATCAGGTCGTGGAGGCGCTCATTGAAGAGCGCGTGATCCTCACTTACGCCCGTGAAAGCGGCGGGAAGGTCGACGATGCGGAGCTTGATCGTGCCGTGCAGACTGTGGCCGCGCAGAACCAGCTCAGCGTCCCGCAACTGCGCGAGCGTCTGGCCGCCGAAGGCATTGACCTGGTGCGTTTCCGGGCCAACCTGCGCGATCAGTTGTTGGTGGAGCGCACGCGTGAGCGCGAGGTCTATCAGCGCATCCGCATCACCGACAGCGATGTGGAGGACTACCTGGAGCGCCAGCGGCGCGCAGCCGCAGCCGAGGCCCCGCTGAACCTGGCGCAAATCCTGATCTCGGTGCCTGAGGGGGCGTCAGAGCCCGTGGTCGCCGAGCGCCGTCGTCTGGCTGAGGCCGCGCTCGCCCGGGTCCGCGCCGGGGAGCCCTTTGAGGCGGTGGCGCGCCAGCTGTCAGAGGATGCTCAGCGCGAGCAGGGCGGCGAGATCGGCGCGCGCCCGGCCTCGCGCCTGCCGGACGTGTTCGTCGAGGCCACGCGATCGCTCAAGGTCGGCGAGGTGACACCGGTGCTCGTGCGCAGTGGTGCCGCATTTCATGTGCTGAAGGTGCTGTCTCGGGGCGATGCCGGGCCGGCGCAGGTTACGCAGACGCGGTCGCGCCACATCCTGCTGCGTACCTCGAGCCGCCTCACACCCGAGGCGGCCCAGGCTCGTCTGGCCGGTTACCGGCGTCAGATTGAAAGTGGTGCGCGCACCTTCGAGGACATGGCGCGCGAGTTTTCCGAAGATGGCTCAGCTGCCCAGGGCGGTGACCTGGGCTGGGCTTCCCCAGGCACCATGGTGCCGGAGTTCGAGGAGGCGATGAACGCGCTGCCCGTGGGCGGGCTTTCTCAGCCCGTGGTGTCACGCTTCGGGGCCCACCTGATCCAGGTGCTGGAACGCCGCGACGTCGCCGTCGATCCCAAGCAGTTGCGCGAGCAGGCCCGCAATGCCTTGCGCGAGCAGCGTTTCGATGACGCCTATGCCGACTGGTCCCGCGATCTGCGCGCGCGGGCTTACGTCGAGATGCGCGAGCCGCCGCTTTGAGTCACCCGGCGACAAACCGGGCAGGTGTGCGGCGTCCGGCGGCGCAGCGCGCATGAAGCACATCCCGCGCAAGCGCTTCGGCCAGCACTTCCTGACCGACACCGGCCTGATCGAGGCTATCGCCGACGCCATCGACCCCAGGCCGGGTCAGCCTCTGGTGGAGATCGGGCCTGGTCTGGGGGCCCTGACGCGGCCCGTGCTGCAGCGCTGCGGTCGCCTGACGGTCATCGAACTCGATCGCGACCTCGCGGCCCGGCTCAGGGCCTGGCCGGGCCTGCAGATCATCGAGGCCGACGTGCTGGGTGTGGACTGGCACGTCGTGCAGGTGCAAGCCTGCAGTCATGCCGGTTCGCCACCGGGAACACCTCTGCGGGTGGTGGGCAACCTGCCCTACAACATCTCCACGCCCATCCTGTTCCACCTGCTCGAAGCTGCCGCCCTGGTCCAGGACCAGCACTTCATGCTGCAAAGCGAAGTGGTCGACCGCATGGTCTCCGGACCGGGCACCAAGGCGTACGGCCGCCTGAGCGTGATGCTGCAGTGGCGCTATGCCATGGAGCGGGTACTGGACGTGCCGCCGCAGGCCTTTGACCCCCCACCGGCGGTGGATTCGGCCGTGGTGCGCATGCAGCCGTTACCCACGCCTGCATTGGCCAACGCGGCCTTGCTGTCGGAACTGGTGACCGTGGCCTTCTCTCAGCGCCGCAAGTTACTGCGCCACACCCTGGGCCGCTGGCTGGAGCACAAAAGCTTCACCGGCACCTTCGACACGCAGCGGCGTGCCGAAGAAGTGCCGGTGAGCGAGTTCGTCGACCTGGCCCAGGCGCTGGGCTGCTGATCAGGCCGCGGCGCGCAGCCAGGCTGCGGTGTCGAAGGCGCTGCTCATCATCGGCATGTTCATGCCGAAGTTGGGGTTCACGCCCGACTTGGGCACGGTCACCTTGGGCGCGGGCTTGGGCACGATGGGCTGCTCGGTCGGCAGGGCTTCCAGCGGCTTGTCACCCTGGTCCTGCCCTCGGGTCACCGAAAACGAGTAGAAGCAGCGGAACGCAATCTTGCGCTCGGCCCAGAAATCGGCAGCATCGCGAAAGACATCCAGCAACTGCTCGCGCGCCTCGCGGTCGAACCGAGGGTTGTCGGGCAATTGCTCGAGCACGACCACGAAACCTGGCTGCGCACCGGCCTTGTGCACGATGTCGGTCATGCAGTCGTACAGCGCGTCCAGGTTCTTGCCGAAATGGGCGGGAAACGTGAACGCCTGTGCGATGCCGTCCAGGACGTCCTGCTTGCTCTGGGCTGAAGCGACGTTGGCGTAGAGAAAGTGCTGTCCGGCCGCCTGCGCGGCGGCCATCAGATCTTCGACCCGATAAGCGCGGATCGACTGCACGATGTTGGATCGGATGGTCTGCAACTGCATGGTCGCTGTCCCCCTGGGTTCAAAAAATCAAGCACTGACACCTGCCGCTCACTCCACGATCCGGCGAAAGCTCGCGTAGTGGTCGGCGGTGTAATAACAATTCACAGGCCTGCTCGGCTCGCGGCCGCCGCAGACGATTCTTCTGGCTCCGCGATGCTTCAGCCCGGGCGTCTTGACGGTGTACTCCCGGTAGAAGCCTCGGGCTTCCGCGGGCAGCAACCGTTCACGGTTGCGAAACACCGTCCCGTCCTTTTCGTAAGGAAACGGGCCGCCTGTGCCGATCAATCGGCGGGTTTCCCGAGCCTCGGGCGGCAAGGCAGCCAAGGCCACGATGCCCACACTCTCCGTCGGGCTCTCTGTTCTGGCCAAAACTGGGGAAGACCCCAGAAAATGAACACCAAGAACGAGAGCAAGCCCTAACTTCGAGACGGAGTACCCTACCTTTGACCCACCCAGCCTGAGCACGGGAAAACCCTCAAAACCAGGGGCGAGATGTTACCGGAGACCCGCGGAAATCTCAAGCCGCCAGAAGAGTTCCAGGCAGGTTGCGCAGGTTAATTAGTGTTTACTCACCTTTCACGCCCTGGGAACGTGCATTCGGGGTTCGCCGTCGCCCACAACGGGTCTGCCGGCGCCCCTTGTGGACGCGAGGGCCGCCAGCGGCCTTGAAGGGCCGCAACGCTCGCAGCGGCCGCCGGGGCCTGAAAAGCGCTCAGCGGGCAGCGCTGGCGTCGGCCACGGTCAGGGCTGTCATGTTCACCACACGCCGCACGGTGGCCGAAGCCGTGAGGATGTGCACCGGCTTGGCGGCCCCCAGGAGCACCGGCCCGATCGCGATGCCCCCGCCCGCAGCGGTCTTCAGCAGGTTGTAGCTGATGTTGGCGGCATCGATATTGGGCAGGATCAGCAGGTTGGCTTCCCCTGTGAGGGTGCTGCGGGGCATGAGTTGGGCCCGGTAGGCGGCGTCCAGTGCGGCGTCGCCGTGCATCTCGCCGTCCACGGTCAGCCACGGTGCCTGCTCACGCACCAGAGCCAGCGCTTCCCGCATCTTCACGGCCGAAGGCAGGTTGCTGGAACCGAAGTTGCTGTGTGACAGCAAGGCGGCTTTGGGCTCGATGCCGAAGCGCTTGAGTTCCTCCGCGGCCATGACCGTGATCTCTGCCAACTGCGCCGCGGTGGGGTCGGCGTTGACATGGGTGTCCACCAGGAAGACCTGACGTCCGGGCAGCAGCAGCCCGTTCATGCAGGCGAAGGTCTTGACCCCGGCGCGCTTGCCGATGACCTGGTCCACGAACCCCAGGTGCCAGGCGGTGGTGCCCCAGGTGCCGCAGATCATGCCGTCCACCTCGCCCTTGTGCAGCAGCATGGCACCGATGAGCGTGAGCCGACGCCGCATCTCGATCTTGGCCAGCTGTTGCGTGACGCCACGGCGCTCCATCATCTGGTGATAGGTCTGCCAATAGTCGCGGTAGCGGTGGTCGTCCTCGGTGTTGACGACGTCGTAGTCCCGGCCCTGCACCAGGCGCAGGCCGAACTTCTCCACGCGCTGAGCGATGACCGCCGGCCGCCCGATCAGGGTGGGCCGTGCCAGGTTCTCATCAACCACCACCTGCACTGCCCTCAGCACGCGTTCCTCTTCCCCTTCCGCGTAAGCCACGCGCTTGTGCGCGGCACGCTTGGCCAGGGTGAAGATCGGCTTCATGATGGTGCCCGAGGCGTACACAAAGCTCTGCAGCTTCTCGCGATAGGCATCGAGATCGCGCACCGGACGCAGCGCTACGCCGGAATCGACGGCGGCCTGGGCCACGGCGGGCGCGATCTTCATCATCAGCCGGGGGTCGAAAGGCTTGGGGATCAGGTACTCCGGCCCGAAGCTCAGGTTGGCGCCGGCGTAGGCTGCAGCCACCACCTCGCTTTGCTCGGCTTGCGCCAATTCGGCGATGGCGTGCACGGCCGCCACTTCCATCTCATCGGTGATGGTGGTGGCGCCGCTGTCCAGTGCGCCGCGGAAGATGTACGGGAAGCACAGGACGTTGTTGACCTGATTGGGATAGTCGGTACGGCCGGTGGCCATGATGGCGTCGTCCCGGACCGCGCGAACTTCCTCGGGCATGATCTCCGGCGTGGGGTTGGCCAGCGCGAAGATCAGCGGTCGTGCGGCCATGCGCGCCACCATCGCAGGCTTGAGCACCCCGGCGGCCGACAGGCCGAGGAAAACGTCCGCGCCGTCGATGACCTCGGCCAGCGTGCGCAGCGGGGTGTCCTGGGCGAACTCGGCCTTGTCCGGATCCATCAGTTCGGTGCGGCCCTTCCAGACCACGCCAGCCAGGTCGGTCACCCAGATGTTCTTGCGCGGCACGCCCAGCTTGACCAGCAGGTTCAGGCAGGCCAGTGCGGCAGCGCCAGCGCCTGAGGTGACCAGCTTGATCTGCTGCAGGTCCTTGCCGCTGACCTTCAGCCCGTTGATCAGTGCGGCGCCCACGACGATGGCCGTGCCGTGCTGATCGTCGTGGAACACCGGGATCTTCATGCGCTCGCGCAGCTTGCGCTCGACGTAGAAGCAGTCAGGTGCCTTGATGTCCTCGAGATTGACG
>JBILSM010000243.1:0-2988 GCA_044372085.1 Rubrivivax sp. | reverse complement strand
ACTCCGCCACACATGGTGGAACAGTGCCTCCACGACCCGCCGGTTGGGCGTGCCGCCAGGCCGGCTGCAGGCCAGCGCCAGGCGCAGCAGCGGCAGCGGGTTGAAGGGGTGGGCGGCGGGCAGGTCCATCGGCGTGCCCTGCACGTGGGCGCGCCAGGCGACATCCCGGTAGGTCCAGGCGCGCTTGGGCTCGATCTCCGCCGGCCCCTTGTGTTCATGTTGCTTGAGCAGGCCGGCAAACAGCACCGGCCGGTAGTCCACGCTGTAGCTCAGCCCTTCCAGCACCTGCGGCAGGCGCTCGAAGGCCAGGTACGCGTAGGGCGAGATGGGGTCGAACCAGAAGCTCAGGTGCGTCATGAGGCGGCTTTCGGAACGCCCATCACAGGGTTGGCCTTCGGGAGACCGATCAAGGCGCGAAGCGCCGTCTGCCGCTGCGGCAGCAACGCCCAAACGCGCTGCCGGGCAGGCTCGTCCAGGGTGCCCCAGGTGGCGATCTCCTGGAGGGTGCGCGCGCAGCCCTCGCACCAGCCCGTGCCCGCATGCATGCGGCAGATGTTGATGCAGGGGCTGGCCTGGGCCATCAGACCTCTCCCCAGGCACCGGCGGGCAGCGCCCGGCCGCAGCAGGCGTTGACGAGGCGCAGGAAAGAGGGAGCCATAGGCCTATTCTGGGTCAAGCCGCGGCCTTCTTGGCCAGGAGCGCGCGGCCCACCCTGGAGACCGGCGGACGGCCCAGTTCCGCGGAGATCCAGGCCCCCGCACGGGCCAGGGCGTCCAGGTTCACGCCCGTCTGGATGCCCAGACCGTCGAGCAGGAAGACCACGTCCTCGGTGGCCACGTTGCCCGTCGCGCCCTTGGCATAGGGGCAGCCGCCCAACCCGGCCACGCTGGCGTCGAAGACATGCACCCCCATCTCCAGGCAGGCGTAGATGTTGGCCAAGGCCTGGCCGTAGGTATCGTGAAAGTGTCCGCTCACCTCCTCAATGGGGAAGTGCTTCAGCGCGCGCTCCATGGCGGCCTGCACCTTGCGCGGCGTGCCCACGCCGATGGTGTCGGCAATGCCACAGTGCTGCACCCCCAGCGCCTTCATGCCCACCACCACGCGCTCCACCTCGTCGGGGCTCACCTCACCCTGGTAGGGGCAGCCCACGGCGCAGGAGACGGCGGCCCGCACCTTGATGCCCTGGGCCAGCGCCGCCTCCACTACGGGGCGGAAGCGCTCGATGCTCTCCTCGATGCTGCAGTTGATGTTGCGGCGGCTGAAGGCCTCGCTGGCCGCGCCGAACACGACGATCTCGTCAGGCCGGCCCGCGAGCGCGGCCTCCAGGCCCTTGAGGTTGGGCGTGAGCACCGAGTAGCGCACGCCAGGGCGGCGGTCGATGCCGGCCATCACCTCGGCGGCGTCGGCCATCTGCGGCACCCACTTCGGGCTGACGTAGCTGGTGACCTCGATCTCGCGCAAACCCGCGCCCTGCAGGCGGGACACCAGCTCGATCTTGGTGGCGGCGGGTATGGGCTGCGCCTCGTTCTGCAGGCCGTCACGCGGACCGACATCAACCAGCGTGACCTGTGAAGGCAAGGTGGTGCTCATGCAGCGATCTCCATCTTCAACAACTCGGCGCCTTCGGCCACCTGGTCTCCCACGGCGTGCAGCCACTCGGACACCACGCCGTCGCGCGGGGCGCTGATGGTGTGCTCCATCTTCATCGCCTCCATCACCGCCAGCGCCTGGCCCTGGCGCACGGCCTGCCCCGGGCTTGCCAGCAGGGACATCAGCTTGCCGGGCATCGGCGCCACCAGACTCCCGCCGGCGCCCGCAGCCTCACCTGCACCGCGGGCCGGGTCCAGCAGTTCCAGCACGGCGTGGCCCGCTGCGCCAAACACGCTGAAGCGCCCGCCTGCTGCGTAGACGCTCAGACTCTGACGGTGTCCGCCCATGCGGATGTCGTGCCGGTACCCTGCTCGGGCATCGGTCTGCGCCTGGGCATGAAGCGCCAGACGCTCACCCTGCAAGGTGAGGACCGACAGTCCGTCATGCGTGCGCTCCAGCAACACCTCGTGGCGCTCACCCGCCTGCTCGAAGCTCAATCGCCGGCGCGACAGGCCATGGGCGCGCCAGCCGTCGGTGTGGCTCCAGGGGTCCGCCCCTTGCCCTTGAGCCTCCTGCACCTGCAGGTGCGACACCGCGCCCGCAACGGCCCAGGCCAGCGGCAGGCCCGGGGCGTTGAACAGCACCTCGCGCTCGCGCTCGATCAGCGCCGTGTCCAGATCGGCCTGCGCGAAGGAGCAGCTGCCCACCACGCGCCGCAGAAAGCCCACGTTGGTGTGCAGCCCCACCAGGTGCGTGTGGCGCAGCGCGGCGTCCAGCCGGGCCAGCGCCTGCGCGCGGTCCTCGCCCCAGACGATGAGCTTGGCAATCATCGAGTCGTACCAGGGGCTGATGGCATCGCCTTCCACAAAGCCCGTGTCCACGCGCGGCTGCACGTCGTCGGCCTGGAAGGCCACGTGCACCGGCCAGCGCGCCACCTGCAGCGTGCCCGTGGCGGGCAGGAAATTGGCGTCCGGGTTCTCGGCGCAGATGCGCGCCTCGATGGCATGGCCGCGCATGACCAGTTGGTCCTGGCGCAGCGGCAAAGGCTGGCCGGCGGCCACGCGCAGCTGCCACTCCACCAGGTCTTGCCCGGTGATGGCCTCGGTAACGGGGTGCTCCACCTGCAGCCGGGTGTTCATTTCCATGAAATAGAAGCGGCCGTCTTGCTCGGCGATGAACTCCACCGTGCCGGCGCCCACGTAGCCCACGGCCTGGGCCGCCGCCACAGCCGCTGCACCCATCTCGGCACGACGCTCGGGTGTCATGCCCGGCGCCGGGGCCTCTTCCAGCACCTTCTGGTGGCGGCGCTGCACCGAGCAGTCGCGCTCGAGGAGGTAGACCGCACCGCCCAGGCTGTCGCAGAACACCTGGATCTCGATGTGGCGCGGGCGCGTGACG
>JBILSM010000111.1:0-9799 GCA_044372085.1 Rubrivivax sp. | reverse complement strand
GTGCCGGGCTGCTGTCAGCGTGTGGCGGCGGGGGGTCTTCACCCACCTCGTCACCCACCTCGTCACCCACCTCATCACCCACCTCATCACCCACCTCTTCGCCCACCGCCAGCCCGGCCGACCTGGGCTCCTTGCGCGTGGCCCTTACCGATGCGCCGGCCTGCGGCTACGACGCGGTGTTCGTCACGGTGCGCGAAGTCCGCGCCCACAAGAGCCCCACCGCCGCCGAGGACGATGCCGGTTGGGCCGCGATCACCCTGCCCAGCCCGCAGAGGATAGATCTGCTGAAGTTCAACAACGGCGCCCTGCACGAGCTCGGACAGACCCCGTTGGAGCCGGGGCGCTACACCCAGCTGCGCCTGGTGCTGGCCGAGAACACGGTCGCCGCGCCGCTGGCCAACGCGGTGCAGCCCACCGGCCAGACGGCAGTGGCTCTGGAGACCCCGAGCGCCCTGCGCAGCGGCCTGAAGATGAACGTCGACGTGGAAGTCTCGGCCCAGCAGATCGCGGACGTCGTGATCGACTTCGATGCCTGCCAGTCGGTGGTGCGGTCGGGCGCGTCCGGGCGTCACCTGCTCAAGCCCGTGCTGCGGGTGACGCCGCGCTACCTGTCTGGCGTGCGCGGCCACCTCGACCTGTCTGCGGTGGCTGGAGCCGCGGTGACCCTGCAGACGGGCGGCACGGTGGTCAAGGCCACGGCGCCCGACCTCGCGACGGGGGCCTTCCGCCTGACGCCCGTCGCACCCGGCACCTACGACCTCGTGATCACGGTACCCGGCCGGACGACCGCCGTCATCACGGGTGTCAAGGTGTTGCCAGACACCCTCACCGACGTGTCCGACGCCCCCCTGGCGCCGCTGGCCTGCGACTGCGGCACCGTCCAGGGCCGGGTGACCGCCCCTGCCACGACCCTGGGGCTGGACGCCCTGGTCCAGGTGCATCAGGCGCTCGGGCCGGGCGGGCCGGCCTTCGAGATTGCACGCATGGTGGTGGATGCGCAGACGGGCGAGTACCGCTTCGGACTGGCGGTGGTGGCGCCCGTGGTGGCAGCCTTCTCGGCCAGCGGCGCGGCGCTGTCGTTTACGCCGGCCTCCGCGGTGGCCGGGGTTTACGAGGTCCGGGCCACCTCGGCGGGCGTCACCCAGGGTCCGGTCACCGTGACGGTGAGCATCACGGCCTCGGCGGAGGTGGACTTCCTGTTCCCGTGACGCAGCGGCCAGGGCTGCCCATCAAGCACCGAAGCTGAAATCGCGCCCCGGCGCCGCGCTGAACAGCGCCCGGGTGTAGGCGTGCTGCGGCGCGCCGAACACCTGGTGCGCGGGGCCGAGTTCCACCACCTCGCCGCGCGACATCACGGCCAGGAAATCGCACACCTGCGAAGCCACGCGCAGGTCGTGCGTGATGAAGAGCATGGCCAGCTTCAGGCGCTCGCGGATCTCCTCGAAGAGCTTGAGCACCTGGGCCTGCACCGAGACGTCCAGCGCCGAGACCGCTTCGTCGGCGATCAGCAGCTCGGGCTCCATCATGAGAGCGCGGGCGATACACAGCCGCTGGCGCTGGCCGCCGGAAAACTGGTGCGGGTAGCGCTCCAGGGCGCTGGCGTCCATGCGCACCAGGTCCAGCAGGCCACGCGCGCGCTCCAGCGCCGCGCTGGGGCTCAGGCCGTAGTTCACCGGCCCCTCGATCATGGCCTTGGCAATGGTCATGCGCGGGTTGAGCGAGCGGTACGGGTCCTGGAAGACGATCTGAACGCGCCGGCGCAGCGGACGCAGGGCCGAGGCCGACAGCGTGGCGATCTCGGCCGGCTGTTCGCCGGGATGCGCCCCGCCCAGCAGGACCGAGCCCGCGCTGGGGTCGATCAGGCGGGCGATGCAGCGCGCCACCGTGCTCTTGCCCGAACCGGACTCGCCCACGATGCCCAGGGTCTGCCCACGGCGGATCTCGAAGCTGACGTCCTTGGCGGCATGCACCTGGCGGCGCTTGCCGAACCAGCTGCGGTCGTCATAGGTCTTGTCCAGACCGTGGACCTTCAGCACCACGGGCGCGGCAGCGTCCACCGGCCGCTCGTCCACGCGCAGCGTGGGCACCGAAGCCATGAGCATGCGCGTGTAGGCGTGCTGGGGCGTGCGCAGCACCTCGTCGCGCGGGCCCATCTCCACCAGGTCGCCCAGGCGCAGCACGGCCACGCGGTGGGCAATCTCGGCCACCACGCCGAAGTCGTGGGTGATGAACAGCACGCCGGTGCCGTGGCGCTTCTGCAGATCGAGCACGAGCTTGAGGATCTGCGCCTGGGTGGTGACGTCCAGCGCCGTGGTGGGCTCGTCGGCAATCAGCAGCACCGGGTCCAGCACCAGGGCCATGGCGATCATGATGCGCTGGCGCTGGCCCCCGGAAAGCTGGTGCGGGTAGCTGGCGATGATGCGCTCGGGGTCGGGCAGCAACACCTCGCGCACGATCTCCAGCACCTTGGCACGGCGCTGCTCGGAAGACAGCGGCGTGTGCTGGCGCAGCACCTCGTCGATCTGATCGCCGCAGGTCATGACCGGGTTCAGCGCCGTCATGGGCTCCTGGAAGATCATCGACATGCGCGTGGCGCGCAGTTCGCGCAGGCGCGCCAGCGGGGCGTGCGTGATGTCCTCGCCCTGCAGCAGGATCTGGCCCGAGGTGACGGGCAGGCTCTTGGGCAGCAAGCCCATCACCCCCTGGGCGATGACGGACTTGCCCGAGCCCGACTCTCCCACCAGGCACACGATCTCGCCACGGCCCACGGTGAAGTTCACATGGCGCACGGCGCTGGCGCGGTCGCCTCCGGCGGGCAGGGCAATGCTGAGGTCGCGCACCTCCAGGATGGGGGTGTCGGCGGCTGTGGCGTTCATGACCACCTCCTCAACCCCGCTTGGCCATCTTCGGGTCCAGCGTGTCGCGCAGCCCGTCACCCAGGATGTTCACCGCCAGCACCGTCAGGGCCAGGAAGATGCCGGGAAAGAAGATGTTGTGCGGGTACTGGTTGAACTGCGCGCGGCCTTCGGCCATCACATTGCCCCAGGTCGGGATGTCGGGCGGCAGGCCCACGCCCAGGAAGGACAGGATGGCCTCGGTGAGGATGCCCGAGGCACAGATGAAGGTGCCCTGCACCACCAGCGGGGCCACGGTGTTGGGCAGGATGTGCCGCCCCATGATCTTCCACGTGGGCGTGCCCAGCGAGATGGCGGCCTCGACATAGGGCTCTTCGCGAATGCTCAGCACCAGCGAGCGCACCAGGCGCGTGACGCGCGGAATCTCGGGAATGGCGATGGCCACCACCACGGTCAGCAGGCTACCGCGCCACATGGCCACCAGCGCGATGGCGATCAGGATGGCGGGGATGGCCATCAAACCGTCCATCACCCGCATGAGGATGCCATCCAGCCAACGCAAATAGCCCGACAGCAGGCCCAGCACCACGCCCAGCGCCAGGGCCAGCACGGCGGTGCTCACGCCCACGATCAGCGAGACCTGCGTGCCGTAGATCACGCGGCTGTGGATGTCGCGGCCGAAGCTGTCCGAACCCATGAGGAACCGGTGCTTGAGCGTCTCGCCCTCCAGCGTGGTGATCTCGCCCACCTGCCCGGGCCGCAGGTCCCGGCTGGCGGGGTCGAACAGCGAGGGGTCCACCGTGCCCAGCCAGGGGGCGAACAGGGCGATGAGCACCAGCAGGGTGATGACACCGCCCCCAATGCGCACCGACACGTTGGCCTTGACGCGCTGCCAGGCCGTGCGCTGCGTGACGATCGAGGCCGCTTCGACCGACAGCGCGTCGAAGTCAGCCCGCGCGGGCTCAGTACCTGATGCGGGGGTCGAAGAAGACATAGGACAGGTCGACCAGCAGGTTGACGAGCACGTAGACGAAGGAGAACAGCAGGATCACGCCCTGGACGGTGGGGAAGTCGCGCGCCAGCACCGCGTCCACCGTCAGCCGGCCCAGCCCCGGAATGGCATAGACCGACTCCGTGACCACCACCCCGCCAATCAGCAGGGCGATGCCGATGCCGATGACGGTGATGATGGGCACGGCGGCATTGGCCAGGGCGTGGCGCTGCAGCACCAGCACTTCGGGCAGGCCCTTGGCCCGCGCGGTGCGGATGTAGTCCTCGCCCAGGGTTTCCAGCACCGAGGCCCGCGTGACACGGGCAATCAGCGCGATGTAGATGAGTGACAGCGTGATGGCCGGCAGCGTGAGGT
The DNA here is from genome assembly GCA_044372085.1 of Rubrivivax sp. Taxonomy (GTDB): domain Bacteria; phylum Pseudomonadota; class Gammaproteobacteria; order Burkholderiales; family Burkholderiaceae_C; genus Rubrivivax. The sequence continues at coordinate 5,578 of JBILSM010000111.1, read as the reverse complement.
GGTACAGCCACGGGCCGAAGCCTTCGGACAGACGCTTGTAGCCCTGCACCGGCAGCCAGCCCAGCTTGAGCGAGATCAGCCAGATCAGCAGGTAGGCCGAGACGAACACCGGCACCGAGAAGCCCAGGACCGAGAAGGCCATGACGCCGCGGTCGAGCCAGCCGCCAAAGCGCCAGGCGGCCACCACGCCCAGCGGCACGGCAATGAGAACGGCCAGCGTGATGGTCACCACCGCCAGCGACAGCGTGGGCTCCAGACGCTGCGCGATGAGTTCCGTGACGGGCAGTTTGTAGTAGTAAGACTGCCCCAGATCGCCCTGGAACAGGTGCCCCAGCCAGATCACGAACTGCTCCGGAATGGAGCGGTCCAGCCCCAGGTTGGCGCGGATCATCGCGATCTGTTCGGTGGTGGCCTGGTCACCGGCCAGCACCGCCGCCGGGTCACCCGGCGTCAGGCGCAACATCAGGAAGACGAGCACCGCCACCACCCCCAGCACCGGGAGGGTGGACAGCAATCTGCGGAAGAGGAAGGACAGCATCAGCGCTCAGGAGGACCCGCCCTGACCCCGCAAGAACGGGGCCAGGGCTGTGTGGGGGCTCCGGACCGGATCAGTTCTTCTTCAGGTTCCAGTAGATGTTGCCGTTGGTGACGAAGAAGCCGCTGATGTTCTTCGTGGCCGCCATCGGCTGCTGGAACTCGCCCAGGTTCACGTGCGTGCCGATCTCGAACATGCGGGCATGCATCTGGTCGGCCAGCTTCTTCTTCACACCGTCATCGGTGGCGCGCATGAACTGGTTGCGCAACTCTGCGAGCTTGTCGTCGCTGGCCCAGCCGAACCACACGCTCTTCTCGCCGCGGGTGTCGGTGGTGGGATTGGCGATGGGGCTCCACACGTCAAAGGCCTGCCAGGCGGTCAGGAACATGCTCCAGCCGCCCTTGTCCGGCGCGTCCCGCTTGGCGCGACGGCCCACCAGGGTCTGCCAGTCCATGGCCTGCAGATCGACCTTGAAGCCGGCCTGGCGCAGCAGCTGGGCGGCCACGTCGGGCAGCTTCTGGATGGAGGCCAGGTCTGTGGGCTTGAGGATCACGATGGGCGTGCCGTCGTAGCCGGAGGCCTTGACGAGGTCCTGCGCCTTCTTCATGTTGGACTTCATCTGCAGATCGCTGCCGGCCGTGCTGCCGTAAGGGGTGCCGCAGATGAAGAAAGAGCCGCAGGGCTTGTACAGCTCCTTCACGCCCACCTGGGCGCGCAGGAAGGCTTCCTGGTTGAAGGCCGCGGCCACGGCCTGGCGCACCTTGGGGTTGTCGAAGGGCTTGTGCAGGTGGTTGAAGCGCGCCATGTACTGCAGGCCGAAGTTGGAATACTTCGGGATCTGCAGGGTGGTGTCGGCCTTGACCTGCTCGTAGAAGTCAAAGGGCAGTTGCTCCAGGATGTCGACCTCGCCCTTCTTGAGCGCATTCACCTGGGCCTGCGAATCGCGCAGCGCGAGGTTCCACTCCACGCGGTCCACGAACACGCGCTTGCCGCCGGTGGTGCCCGAAGGCGGCTCGCTGCGGGGCACGTACTTGGTGTTCTTCAGGTAGACGGCCTTGTCACCCGGCTTGAACTCGTCGCGCTTGAAGGTGAAGGGGCCGGAGCCGATGTGCTCCTCGATCTGCTTGAACGGATCGGTTTCGGCGATGCGCTTGGGCATGATGAAGGGCACGCTGGAGCTCGGCTTGCCCAGCGCCTCGATCATGAAGCCGTTGGCCTCGCCCAGGAAGATGCGGAAGGTGTCGGGCGAAGGCGAGTCCATGCGCAGCACGAACTGCATCAGCGCCGAGCCCATGGCGTCACGCTTGCCCCAGCGCTGGAGCGAGGCGATGACGTCCTCGCCCGTCACGGGCTTGCCGTCATGGAACTCCAGGCCCTTGCGCAGCTTGAAGGTCCACAGCCGCTTGTCGGGGCTCTCGGTCCAGCTCTCCACCATCTGCGGCTTGACCTTGCCGTTCTCGTCGGTGCCGAACAGGGTGTCGTAGATCATGTAGCCGTGGTTGCGGCTCATGTAGGCGGTGGTCCAGATCGGGTCCAGCACGGCCAGATTGGAGTGCGGCACGATGCGCAGCACGTTGTTCTGCGCAAAGGCAGGAACGCTGGCCGCAGCGGCGGCGGCCCAGACGGCGGCGGAAACCAGGGTACGGCGTGCGAACTTCATTGAATCAGTCCTCTCAAGGCGCTTGCAAGTCACCGGCGGGTGCAGCCGGCAAGGGAAGTGTGATGGATTCTGGTGCGGTCTGACCGCCGATCCATCGGGACAAACACCCTATTGCACCAGACCGCACGGGGCCGACTATCGAAATAGTGCATCTTCGGGTGGGGGTTTGTCTGCACCACGAGGGCGCCACAGCCGGCTGGTGCCGCCCGTAGGATGGAAGCTCCTGAACGCATGGACGCTGCCCTGTGCAAGACCTGAGCCTGCTGTCGGCCCACGAACTTTCCCGCCGCCTGCGCCGGCGCGAGATCTCGGCCGTGGAGCTGCTGCAACACCACCTGAGCCGGGTGGACCGCCTGAACCCTGCGCTCAAGGCCGTGGTGGTCACTCAACCGGAGGTGGCGCTGCAACGCGCCCGCGCCGCAGACGAGGCCCTGGCCCAGGGCAAGGTCTGGGGCCCGCTGCACGGCCTGCCCATGACGGTAAAGGAGTCTTTCGACGTGCCTGGGCTGCCCACCACCTGGGGGCTGGAGGCGTTTCGTGACAACGTGGCGACGCGACATGCCGTGGCTGTGCAGCGCCTGCTGGACGCCGGCGCCGTGGTGTACGGCAAGACCAACGTACCGGCGGCGCTGGCCGACTGGCAGTCCTTCAACCCGATCTACGGCACCTGCGGCAACCCTTGGGACTTGTCGCGCACGCCGGGGGGTTCTTCCGGTGGCTCAGCCGCAGCCCTGGCCACGGGCCTGAGCACGCTGGAACTGGGCAGCGACATCGGTTCGTCCATACGCAACCCGGCGCATTACTGCGGCGTGTGGGGCCACAAGCCCACCTGGGGCGTGGTGCCGCTGGAAGGCCAGCAACTCCCCGGCGACGTGTGCCCGGACAGCACCGACATCGCCGTGGCCGGCCCGCTGGCCCGCAGCGCCCATGACCTCACGCTGGCCATGGACGTGCTGGCCTCGCCCCTGACAGTCTTCGGGCCGCTGGGCCGCACTCCGGCCGTGTGGCGCGACAGCGGCCGCAGCGCACGGCAACTGCGCGTGGCGGTGATGACTGACGACCCCCAGGCCCCGGTGGATGCCTCGGTGCGCCAGGCGCTGGAGGACTTGGTGGACTTCCTGCAACGCAGCGGCGTGAAGGTGAGCACCGAGGCCCGCCCGGTGAAGTCAGATGCGGCGTGGCGCCTGTACATCCCGCTGGTGCGCAGCGCCCTGGCCGGCCACCTGAGCGATGCCGAGTGGGCGGACGCGCTGCAGCGCGCCGAGGCCGGCCCGGGCGGCCCGCTGGACTTCCCCCGCCTGCACTGGCGCAGCCTGACCATGAGCCACCGCGAATGGTTGCAGCTGGACGAGCAGCGCAGCGCGCTGCGCCAGCAATGGGCCACCTTCTTCGAGGATTGGGACGTGCTCATCCAGCCCGTGGCCGCCACGGCCGCCTTTCCCCACGACCAGAAGGGCTTCCGCTGGGAGCGCTTCATCCAGGTCAACGGCCAGCCCCAGCCGCACACCACCCAGCTGTTCTGGGCCGGCTACAGCGGGCAGTTCGGTCTGCCGTCCACCGCCGTGCCCATCGGCCAGTCGCCCGAGGGCCTGCCCATCGGTGCGCAGCTCATCGCGGCGCCCTTTGCCGACCCGGTGAGCCTGCGCCTGGCGCGCTGGCTGGAGACCGAGTACCGGGGCTTTGTGGCGCCGCCGATGGCACTGAACTGAGCGCTGGGCCGAGCGCAGGCGCCGCCGCGGCCCGCAGCGTGGCCGAGGGCAGCTCGCCGAACTGCTTCTTGTAGTCGGTGGAGAACTGCCCCATGTGGAAGAAGCCCCAGCGCGCCGCGGCATCCTGCACCGCGTCTGTGCCGCCGCTGCGCAGCTCACGCCGCACGCCGTTCAGACGCACTGCGCGCAGGTACTGCATGGGGCTGGTGCCCAGCACGTCCTGGAAGCAGTAGTTCAGCTTGCGTCGGCTGGCCCCCACCCGGCCGCACAAGTCCAGCATGGACAGCGGCTCGTCGGGCTGCGCCAGCATCAGTTCGCAGGCACGGTGAACCAGTTGTCGGCGCGCCGCCACCGAAGGCAGCGACGAGGCGTCCACCCGCTCGGGAATCACCTCCAGCCACTCGATGAGCAGGGTGTCGCGCACCTGGCGCAAGGCGGTCTCGTCCTGCCAGGCGGCATCCGGGTCCAGCAGGCGCGCCATCAGCTCCATGTGCAGGCGGCGCAGGGCCTGCGCGGCCGCGGGGCGGGCGGGCACCACCAACTGGTGCTCCAGCCACGCGGCCAGGGGCTTCTGGTACATGCGCTGCCACAGGGGCTGCAGCAGATCGGCCTCCACCACCACGGCCATCAAGGACAACTGCGTGGGCGTGCGCAGGTCCAGCTCATCACCCCGGCCCAGCAGCACGGAGTCGAGTTCGAAGCGCTGACCGTTGAAGATGCCGGGTTCTGACAGCGCCAACGGCATGGCAAAGCCGTAAGCCCCCCGGCCCAGATCGCCGCGCTGGTGCAGCGCCTGGTTGCTGTCCTCGCGCACCAGGCGCATGCCCGGCAACTGCACGTGCTGCACATGGCCCTGGAACAGGCCGGGCGACAACTGGCGGTATTCCTGCTGCCATTCGGGCTGCACCCGCGCCTGAGAGTGGGCGTCGCCCGTGCGGGCGTCCAGGCGCCAGGTGCCAGCGGGCGCGGCGCGGGGAAACTCCAGGTTTTGAGACGAAGGGTTCATGTCGTGGGAGGCACCGCTTAGGCACCGCTTAGGCACTGCGCAGGCATTGCATAGGCGCCGCCTACGCGCTGCGGGCGGTGGCGGCGGGCGGGAAACCCCTGCCTGCGGAAATGCCTGAAGTCGATAGTACCCGCGCCCCGACGCTTTCCAGAATACGGACATGGCCCCATCCCCTGCATCCCTCCACATCGCGGTGCTGCTGATGAACACCGACCGGTCGGCCTTTGCGCAGCGCCACCCGGACGATGCGCAGAAGGTGATCGCAGCCTTGCAGGCGGTACGGCCCCACTGGCAGTTCAGTGCCTGGGCTGCGCGCGACGGCGAGTTGCCCGAAGACCCGCTGGCCGCGGACGCCTGGGTGCTGACGGGCAGCGTGGCCTCGGTGACGCAGCCGCAACCCTGGATGGAGCGCAGCGCCGAAGCGCTGCGCCAGCGCCACGCCGCCAGGCGTACGCTGGTGGGCCTGTGCTTCGGCCACCAGCTGATCGCCCAGGCCCTGGGGGGCCGCGTGGCTCGCAGCGCCGGCGGCTTTCGACTGGGCGTGGCTGACACCGCGCTGGCCATGGCCGAGCCGTGGATGGACCCGCCGCGCGACCATCTGTCACTGTTCGCCGCCCATGAAGACCAGGTGCTGCAGGCGCCGCCTGGCGCGCGCATTCTGGGCGGTG
>JBILSM010000110.1:0-9808 GCA_044372085.1 Rubrivivax sp. | reverse complement strand
CATCTTGGAGCCGGCGGTGGTGGCAAAGTCGCGGGTGACAAAGATGTCTTTGTGGCCCAGGGGCACGCCTTCGAGCGCTCCGCCCGTGCCTGCGGCCAGGCGGGCGTCGCTGGCGCGGGCCTGGGCCAGCGTGGCCTCGGGGTTGAAGGCCAGGAAGCTGCCGCTGCGGTCTGCCTGAGCGCGGGCCAGGAAGTGCTGCGCCGTCTCAAGAGCCGAAAAACGCCGGGCCTTGAGGCCGGCGGCCAGTTCGGCCACGCTCATATCGTGCAAAGACTTGGAAGGGTTGCTCATGGCCGGCCTTACTCGATGACCTTGGGCACCAGAAACAGGCCGCGCTCGACGGCCGGTGCACTTTGCTGGTTGGCCTCGCGCTGGTTGGGTTCGCTGGCCACGTCCTCGCGCAGGCGCAGGGCAGCCGCGGCGGCCAGCTCGACCGGGTGCGCCATGGGCTCGATGCCCTGGGTGGGCACCGCCGCCATCTGAGCGACCAGGCCGAAAAAGCCATTGATCTGACTCAGCGCGCGCTCGGATTCCTCGGGCGGCAGTTCAAGGCGGGCCAGATGGGCCACGCGGGCAATGTCTTGGGCGGTCAGGGCCATGGGTCGGTGCGAGGCAAGAAGGCGCCGACACAGGCCCGAAGGGGCCGGCCGGAGCCAAGAATAAAGGGATACAAATCTGGGCTGTTTTGCCCCTGAAGGAACCGTTTCAGGCTGGTCCTTGCGTTATTATCCTGCCTTTGGCTCAGCGCCCGACGGCCAGAGCGCTGTGGCCCCGCCGGCAAACCGGGCCCGGCCGAGACGTTGGCCAGCTAGACCCCACGACCTCTTGATGACGCGACCGACCCGGGCATAACGCCGGGCCGGACTGCAATGGACCTCTGACATGTTTGAATCTTTCCGCCGGTACTTTTCCACCGACCTGGCGATCGACCTGGGTACTGCCAACACCCTGATTTTTGTGCCCGACCGTGGCATCGTGCTCAACGAGCCCTCGGTGGTGGCCATACGCCACGAAGGCGGACCCCAGGGCAAGAAAACCATACAGGCGGTGGGCCACGAGGCCAAGGCCATGCTGGGCAAGGTGCCCGGCAACATCGAGGCCATCCGCCCGATGAAGGACGGCGTGATCGCCGACTTCACCGTCACCGAGCAGATGCTCAAGCAGTTCATCAAGATGGTGCACCCGCGCTCGATGATGAAGGCCAGCCCGCGCATCATCATCTGCGTGCCCTGCGGCTCCACGCAGGTGGAGCGCCGCGCCATCCGTGAGTCGGCGCTGGGCGCGGGCGCCTCGGAGGTCTACCTGATCGAGGAGCCCATGGCCGCGGCCATCGGTGCCGGCCTGCCGGTGAGCGAGGCCTCGGGCTCGATGGTGGTGGACATCGGCGGCGGCACCACCGAGGTGGGCGTCATCAGCCTGGGCGGCATGGTCTACAAGGGCAGCGTGCGCGTGGGCGGCGACAAGTTCGACGAAGCCATCATCAACTACATCCGCCGCAACTACGGCATGTTGATCGGCGAGCCCACGGCCGAAGCCATCAAGAAGAACATCGGCAGCGCCTTTCCCGGCAGCGAGGTCAAGGAGATGGAGGTCAAGGGCCGCAACCTCTCCGAAGGTGTGCCGCGCAGCTTCACCATCTCGTCCAACGAGATCCTGGAAGCCCTGACCGACCCGCTGAACCAGATCGTCTCCAGTGTGAAGAACGCGCTGGAGCAGACGCCGCCGGAACTCGGCGCCGACATTGCCGACCGCGGAATGATGCTCACCGGCGGCGGCGCCCTGCTGCGCGACCTGGACCGCCTGCTGTCCGAGGAGACGGGCCTGCCCGTGCTGGTGGCCGAAGACCCGCTGACCTGCGTGGTGCGCGGCTGCGGCATGGCGCTGGAACGCATGGAGCGCCTGGGCAGCATCTTCACCTCCGAGTGACGGGGGCTCGATGCCGCTGGGGACGCTGGACCGCACCCCGCCACCGTTCTTCCGCCAGGGCCTGTCGGCCCTGACGAAGCTGGGCCTGTTCTCGGCCCTGGCGGTCTTGCTCATGGTGGCGGATGCCCGCTGGAATGTGGTGGACCCCGTGCGCGCCGCCCTGTCCACCGCCTTGCTGCCCGTGCAGCGCGCGCTGGCCGTGCCGGTCGAGGCCTGGGAGGGTGGGGGCGATTACCTTCAGGGCCTGCGCCAGGCCTTGCAGGCCGAGTCCGCGGCTCGCCTCGCGCTGGCGCAACAGTCGGTGCAGGCCCAGCGCGCCGAGGAGCTCCTGGCCGAGAACCGGCAATTGCGTTCACTGCTCGATCTGCGGCCCACGCTGCGCGTGAAGTCCGTGGCGGCTGAAATCCTCTACGAGGCTGCCGATCCCTACTCCCGCAAGGTCTTCATCGACCGCGGCGCCACGCATGGCGTGGTGCGCGGCGCGCCTGTGGTCAACGAGGCCGGCGTGCTGGGGCAGGTGACGCGGCTGTACCCGCTGACGGCCGAGGTCACGCTGTTGACCGACCGTGACGCCGCCATCCCGGTGATCAACAACCGCACGCAGCAGCGCAGCGCGGCTTTCGGGGGTGCGGGCGGCGGCGCCAACCCCGGGATGGAACTGCGTTTCATGGCCGGCAACGCCGATGTGCAGCCGGGCGATGCCTTGAGCACCAGCGGGCTGGACGGTGTGTACCCGCCGGGCCTGGCCGTGGCCAGTGTGACCGGGGTGGAACGCCGGGCCGACTCCGGTTTCGCCCGTATCTCGCTGGCCCCCGCGGCGCTGCCTGACGGGGTGCGGCATGTGCTGGTGCTGGAGCCGATCGGTCTGCAGATGCCACCCCGGCCGCAGGAGCCGGTTGCAGCGGACGCGCGTGGTCCGAAGGGGCTTGACGCCTCGAAATCGGGCACGGCAGCGGGTTCGGGAGCGTCCCGATGATCATGCCTCGCGGTGCCGACCAGCTGCTGCTGCCGGTCAACCCCTTGTTCATCGCGCTGTCGCTGGCGTTGGCGTTTGCCTTCAATCTGCTGCCCCTGGGCCGGCACCCGGCAGCGCCTGACCTGCTGGCCGTGGTGCTGGTGTTCTGGAACGTGCATCAGCCCCGCCGGGTGAGCGTGGGGCTGTCCTTCCTTTTCGGGTTGCTCATGGATGTGCACGAGGCGGCGCTGCTGGGCCAGCACGCCCTAGCCTACACGCTACTCAGTTACGCCGCCATCACGGTGCATCGCCGCCTGGCCTGGTTCGGCCTCGCCGAACAAACGCTGCAGGTGCTGCCGCTGTTCGTGATGGCCACCCTGGTGTCGCTGGGGGTGCGCATGGCCGTGGGCGGGATGTTCCCGGGCTGGACGCTGATCTTCTCGCCCTTGCTGGACGCCTTGCTGTGGCCGCTGGCCACCTGGTGCTTGCTGGCGCCCCAGCGCCGCCCGCCCGACCCGGACAAGCACCGGCCGCTGTAGGGGCAGCTGCGACGCCATGGCCGAGATCCGCAACCTCGAGCGCGACCTGCACCACTTCCGCGGGAGGCTCATCGCCGCCGGCGTGTTCGTGCTGCTGGGCTTCGCCCTGCTGGGCGCCCGGCTGGTGTGGCTGCAGGTCTTCCGCCACGACGAGCTGACCCTGCAGGCCGAGGCCAACCGCATCGCCGTCGTGCCTGTGGTGCCCAACCGCGGGCTCATCGTCGACCGCAATGGTGTGGTGCTGGCTTCCAACTACTCGGCGTACACGCTGGAGGTGGCGCCGCGGCGCAGCGCGGACATGGAAGCGCTCATCGACGAGCTGTCCCAGGTGGTGGAGATCACGGCGCGCGACCGTCGCCGGTTCAAGCGCCTGCAGGAGGAGCTGAAGGGCGCTGAGTCGCTGCCCATCCGCACCAAGCTCACCGATGCGGAGGTGGCACGCTTCATGGCCCAGCGCTTCCGCTTTGCGGGGGTGGAGGTGAAGGCGCGCCTGTTCCGCCACTACCCGCTGGGTGAAACCGGCAGCCACCTGCTGGGCTACATCGGCCGCATCAACCAGGCCGAGAAGGCGGCCATGGACGATTGGCCCGACGAGCGCCTGGCCAACTACCGCGGCACCGAGTACATCGGCAAGCTCGGCCTGGAGCAGCGCTACGAGGCGCAGCTGCACGGCACCACCGGCTTCGAGGAGGTGGAGACCAGCGCAGGCGGCCGCGCGGTGCGGCGCCTCAAGAGCCACGCGCCGACGCCCGGCGACCGGCTTACGCTGTCGGTGGACATCCGGTTGCAGGCGCTGGTGGAGGACATGTTCGGCAGCCGCCGGGGCGCGCTGGTGGCGTTGGACCCGCGCAGCGGCGAGGTGCTGGCCTTCGTCAGCAAGCCCACCTTCGACCCCAACCTGTTTGTCGACGGCATCGACGTGGACAGCTGGCGCGAGCTCAACGAGTCCATCGACAAGCCGCTGCTGAACCGGGCGCTGCGCGGCACCTACCCGCCGGGCTCCACCTTCAAGCCCTTCATGGCCATGGCCGCGCTCACCTCGGGCAAGCGCAGCGCCAGCCAGATCGTGCAGGACGGTGGCACCTTCCAGTTCGGCAACCACGTGTTCCGCAGCCATGGCGACAAGGGGCTGGGGCCGGTGGACATGCATCGGTCCATCGTCAAGTCCAGCAACGTCTACTACTACTCCCTGGCCAACGAGATGGGCGTGGACCTGATGCACGAGCTGCTGTCGCCCTACGGCTTCGGCCAGCGCACCGGCATCGACCTGGAGAACGAGGTGACGGGCGTGCTGCCCTCCACCGCCTGGAAGCGGCGTTACTACAAGCGTCCGGAGCAGCAGCGCTGGTATGCCGGCGAAACCATCTCGCTGGGTATCGGCCAGGGCTACAACAACTTCACCATGCTGCAGTTGGCCAACGCCACGGCCACCCTGGTCAACGGCGGGCAGCGCTTTCAGCCCCGGCTGGTGCGCGAGGTGGAGGACCCCGTCACCCGCGAGCGCCGCACGGTACCGCGCGAGGCGCTGGAGCCCCTGCCCCTGAAGCCCGAACATGTGGAGGTGGTGCGCCGCGCCCTGCAGGCGGTCAACACCGAGGGCACCGGCACCCGCGTCTTCGCCGGCGCCCCGTACGCCAGCGGCGGCAAGACCGGCACGGCCCAGGCCGTAGGCATCCGGCAAAACGAGAAGTACAACGCCGCCAAGCTGGAAGAGCACAAGCGCGACCATTCGCTCTACATCGCCGCCGCGCCCATCGACGCACCCACGGTGGTGCTGGCGGTGGTGGTGGAGAACGCCGGCTTCGGCGCCGAGGCCGCCGCGCCCATGGCGCGCCGGGTCTTCGACTACCTGCTGCTGGGCCAGTATCCGAGCGAGGAAGACCTGGCCGCCACGCGCGAGGGCAAGTCGGCCGCGCCGATGGGAACGCCCCGGCGTGCAGCCGACCTGCCCTTGCCGGGATCTGCGGCCGCCTGGGGATCGAACGCAAGCCCTGCGCCATGAACACCGTCGTCCAGCGCCCCCCTCTTTGGAAGCGTCTGCAGCCCGTGATCAGCGGGTTCGACGGGCCGTTGGCGCTGGCCATCGCCCTCCTGGCCGCCATCGGCCTGGTCACCATGTACTCGGCGGGCTTCGACCACGGCACGCGCTTCGTGGACCACGGCCGCAACATGCTGATCGCCCTGGCGGTGATGTTCGTGGTGGCCCAGGTGCCGCCTCAGCGCCTGATGGCCCTGGCCGTGCCGCTGTACGCGCTGGGCGTGGCGCTGCTCGTGGCGACGGCACTGTTCGGCATCACCAAGAAGGGGGCCACCCGCTGGCTCAACGTCGGCGTGGTCATCCAGCCCAGCGAGATCCTGAAGATCGCCACGCCCTTGGTGCTGGCATGGTGGTTCCAGCGGCGCGAGGGGCAGCTCCGGGTGCCCGACTTCCTGGTGGCCGGCGCGCTGCTGCTGCTGCCCGTGGTGCTCGTGATGAAGCAGCCCGACCTGGGCACCGCCCTGCTGATCCTGGCGGCTGGCTTCTACGTGATCTTCTTCGCGGGCCTGAGCTGGCGGCTGATCGTGCCCTTTCTGGTGGTCGGCCTGGTGGGCATCGCGGCCCTGGTGTGGAGCGAGCCGACGATCTGTGCGGAAGGCGTGCGTTGGCCCGTGCTGCACGAGTACCAACAGAACCGGGTGTGCACCCTGCTGGACCCGACCAGGGACCCCCTGGGCAAGGGCTTCCACATCATCCAGGGCATGATCGCCATCGGCTCCGGGGGGCTGACGGGCAAGGGCTTCATGCAGGGCACGCAGACGCACCTGGAGTTCATCCCCGAGCGCACCACCGATTTCATCTTCGCCGCCCTGTGCGAGGAGTTCGGCCTGGCGGGCGTGGTGGTGCTGATGGCGGGCTTCGCCTTCCTCATCCTGCGGGGCCTGACCATCGCGGCGGAGGCGCCCACGGTCTTCTCGCGCCTGCTGGCCGGCGCCATCACGCTGAGCCTGTTCACCTATGCCTTCGTGAACATGGGCATGGTCAGCGGCATCCTGCCGGTGGTGGGCGTGCCTTTGCCGTTCATCAGCTACGGCGGCACCGCCATGGTGACGCTGGGCCTGGGCCTGGGCATCCTGATGTCAGTGGCGCGCAGCCGCCGCCTCATGCCCAGCTGAGGACGCCTGCTGCGCAGCGCCCGTCCTGCGGCCCCTGCTCAGGCCGCGTCCTGGCCCGCCCGCCGCAGCGGGAAGCGCACGGTGAACAGCGCGCCCTGGCCCTGGCCGGGCTGGGCGGGCCGGGGGTGGGCCGCCGCCACCGAGATCTCGGCCTCGTGTCCCTTGACGATCTCCTGCACGATGGCCAGGCCCAGCCCGGTGCCGTCCACGCCCGTGCCCAGGGCGCGGTAGAAGGGCTGGAAGATCAGGTCGCGCTCGGCCTCCGGAATGCCGGGCCCCGAGTCTTCCACCTGCAGCACCAGCACCTGGCCGAAGGGGTCGGGCAGCACCCGCGCCGTGACGGTACCGCCGGCGGGCGTGTACTGCAGGGCGTTGTCCAGCAGGTTGCGCACCAGCTCTCCCAACAGCACGGGCTGGCCTTCCAGCACGGTGGAAGACCCGGGGTCGGCGCCCTCGTAGCCGATGTCGATGCCCTTGTCCTGCGCCTTGGTGAACAGGTCCCGCATGGCCTCCTGCACCACCTCCGCCAGATCCACCGGCTGTGTGCGCAGGGCCTGCTGCTGGTCCTCGGCCCGGGCCATGGCCAGCAACTGGTTCACCGAGTGCGCCGCCCGCTGGCTGGACAGCGAGATCTGGTGCAGCGCCGCCTTCAGCGCCTGCGGGTCGCGCTGGCCGGCGTCAATCTCGCGCACCGCCAGTTCGGCCTGCATGCGCAGGCCCGCCAGCGGCGTCTTGAGCTGGTGCGCGGCATCGGCCAAGAAGTGTTTCTGCACCGACAGGGACTGGTCCAGGCGCTGCAGCAGGTCGTTGATCGACGCCACCAGCGGGGCCACCTCTTCCGGCGCTTCGCGGCTGTCGATGGGGCTCAAGTCACCGCTCTCGCGTCGCCGAATGCGCTGCTGCAATTCGTTCAGGGGCTTGATGCCCTTGGCCAGGGCCAGCCACACCAGCAGCACAGCCAGCGGCAGGATGACGAACTGCGGCAGGATCACCCCTTTGATGATCTCGGTGGTCAGGCGTGAACGCTTGCCCAGCGTCTCGGCGTACTGCAGCAGCACCCCTTGCTGCTCGGGCGCGCCGGGGATGCTCAGCACGAGGGCGGCCACGCGCACGGGCTCGTCCATCATCTGGTCGTTGCGGTAGGTGATCTCGCCCGGCTCGGGCAGGGAACCCTCGGGCACCGGCAGGTCCCGGTCGCCGGCGATGAACTCGCCGCGTGCCCCCAGCACCTGGAAGTACACCTTGTCGGTGTCGTCGAACCGCAGCAGGTCCAGGGTGCGCGCGGCCTGCACGCTCACCTGGGGCAGGTCGTTGGGCTGGCGGCCCGGGGTGATCATCACCTGCTTGGACAGCAGGCGGGTCGACTCCCCCAAGTCACGGTCGTAGGGCCGGTTGGCGATCTCCTGCGCCACGATGCCCGTCAGGCCCAGGCTCATGGGCCACAGCAGCAGCAGCGGCGCGAGCATCCAGTCCAGGATCTCGCCGAAGAGCGAGCGTTGCTCCTTCTGGCTTGCCATGGCGGGGTCGCCGTGCCTGGCTCAGGTCGCGAACGTGGCAGGCCCGAAGCCGCCCGATCGATGCGGGCTCACCCGGGAATCTTCTCCAAGCAGTAACCCAGCCCGCGCACGGTGGCGATGCGCACCGGGCCTTGCTCGATCTTCTTGCGCAGGCGATGGATGTAGACCTCGATGGCGTTGGTGGAAACCTCTTCGCCCCACTCGCACAGGCGCTCCACGAGTTGATCCTTGCTGACCAGGCGCCCCGCTCGCTGCAGCAGCACCTCCAGCAGGCTCAGTTCGCGCGCCGACAGCTCGATCATCTTCTCGTCGAAGTAGGCCACCCGCCCGGTGGCGTCGAAGGTCAGCGGGCCATGCTTGATGAGGGCCGAGGCCGTGCCCAGGCCGCGGCGGGTCAGCGCCCGGACCCGCGCTTCAAGTTCCTGCAGCGAGAAGGGCTTGGCCATGTAGTCGTCGGCCCCCAGGTCCAGCCCCCGCACGCGCTGGTCCACGCTGTCGGCGGCCGTGAGGATGAGCACCGGGTAGGTGGTGCCGCGCGCGCGCATGCGCTTGAGGACGTCCAGGCCGTTCATCTTGGGCAGGCCCAGGTCCAGGATGAGCAGATCGAACTCGTGAGACGCCAGCGCGGCGTCGGCCTCGGTGCCGCTGGCCACCTGGTCCACGGCATAGCCCGCCGCTCGCAGGGAGCGCAGCAAGCCATCTGCCAGCACCTGGTCATCCTCCGCGATCAGAATCCGCATGGCTCGTCTCCTCAAGGCGCCGGGCGGCTTCTGGTGGCCATCACGGCTGGTGACACCCGGGCACCGTGCTGCAGGCCTTGTGCCCCGCATTTCCAGCCCGGTTCGGATTTTTACTCGATATTCTCTCGCCTGAAGGGGCTGTTCAAGCGGCGTTTTCATCATCGTTTTCCTCAGGCCCGCAAGCCCCGGTGACCAGCGCTGACCCCGGGGGCCCCTCCCCCCAGCGGGTCACCCCAAGGAGGGGGTGGGAGGCCCCTGAAAATACTGTACAGACATCCAGTTTCTGCGATACTGGACCCATCCGCTGGCCCTTGGTCAGCACCCACCCCCGACACCCCAAGACACCCCCTGAAAGACCAAGGAGCTCGCAATGGACGCACCCGTGAAGGCACTCAACACCGAAAAGGCCAAGGCCCTGCAGGCCGCCCTGGCGCAGATCGAGAAGCAGTTCGGCAAGGGCACCATCATGCGCCTGGGTGACGGCGAGGTCATCGAGGACATCCAGGTCGTGTCCACCGGCTCGCTGGGCCTGGACATCGCCCTGGGCGTAGGGGGCCTGCCGCGCGGGCGCGTCGTCGAAATCTACGGCCCGGAGTCCTCGGGCAAGACCACCCTCACCCTGCAGGTCATCGCCGAGATGCAGAAGCAGGCCGGCACCTGCGCCTTCATCGACGCAGAGCACGCGCTGGACGTGCAGTACGCCCAGAAGCTGGGCGTGAACCTGCAGGAACTGCTCATTTCCCAGCCCGACACGGGTGAGCAGGCCCTGGAGATCGTTGATGCCTTGGTGCGCTCTGGCTCGGTCGACCTGATCGTGATCGATTCCGTGGCCGCACTCACGCCCAAGGCCGAGCTGGAAGGCGAGATGGGCGACTCCCTGCCCGGCCTGCAGGCCCGCCTCATGAGCCAGGCGCTGCGCAAGCTCACCGCCACGATCAAGAAGACCAATTGCATGGTCATCTTCATCAACCAGATCCG
>JBILSM010000242.1:0-3031 GCA_044372085.1 Rubrivivax sp. | reverse complement strand
AGCGTGCGCACCCCGGCCGGAGGGCAAGCCTGCGGTTCATCCGGCCGGGGCGGGAACCCCCGAGGGAACCCGCATGCCAGGCGCGCGGCCAGGCCTGCGGGTTCGTACCCCAGCGGGGCGCTCAAGCGGCCTGCCGCAGAGGAGCAGCCTCATCGGTTTCGGTGGCGGGCAGCAGGTGTTCCACCAGAGGCACCGGCTGAGGCGGCAGCAGCGGCGTAACACGAGTCTGCCGCTGGGCCACGGCCGGCGCGGCGGCGCCAACGCGGCTGGGCAGCTGCACCTGCTCGAAAGCCTTGCGCTTGCCAGGGGCCTGGTCCGCCTGCTGCGCCAGCCACTGCGCGCGGGTGATCTCGTGCTCGATGAGTTCGACGTCAGCCTGGGCCTCGTGCCTTCTCCACACGTTGCGTTGCGGTGTCAGTCCACACAAGGTCATCAGCTGGCAAGAGCTGCGATTGCTTGGTGCGGCCGCACCTAACAATACCTGGACTTGGGACAGGCTGAATGCCGCGCTAACGCAAGCGCGACCAAGCTCCAAGCTGTACCTTCCATGCCAAAACGTTGGGTGAACCCAGATGCCCATCTCAACGGTGTTCGGGCTCACGGCATGGGGAAGAAATCTGAATATGCCCATCCACTGCCCGGTCTCCCTGCACACAGCGCTCAGCGCAGCCAGCCGCCCGCGTTGGGCAGCTTGTACGATAGCTTGCACGCGTTCGAAAACCTGAACTTCTTGGTCAGGTTGGGCCCAGAGCAATCCTGCGTTGAATGCTGGGTTTCTCGTCGCGGCCCATAGTGGCCAAGCGTCAGACAGCGCCAGTGGCCTTAGGGCCAGACGCCCAGTGTGAACAAGTTGCAGTTCTTGGGCCAAGTCTTCAAAGTCGATTTGCATTTGGAACTCCAGTGATCGATGATGAAGCCGGAGACCCCGTGTCCCAGGCTCGCAGCTAGCGTAGGCAAACGAGACGAATTGGTCAGCCGTATCGACCCGCGTGCACGAAGCCGCTGCGTGATCTTGTACGCGCAATAGGTAGATTGAATGAAGCTCGATCCGAATGACCTGCCTTTGGCCTGGCATGCAAAAGAGGATCTAGATCTGGAGACTCTGCTGAGTGAATCGGCTGAGGCTGTGGTCTGGGTCGATCACGCCTGGACTGCTCGCTATTGCAACCAGACGTACGCGAGTAACCTGGGGCTGACTCCTGATCAGGTCATCGGTAGGACGCCGTTTGAGTACTCGCCGACGGACTTTCGACGATCCATCTTTTTCGAGGCCTGCGAGGCATGTTTAGTGCAGCGCAAGGCCACTAGCCAAGTCGGCTTCTCCACCGTACTGAATCGTTGGTTGTTCGTCAGAGCCTTCCCCGTACGGGATGGTGGCCTGATGCTGGCCAATGACGCCACGGAGAGCGTGGTCAAGGCCTACCACCTGGCCCAGGCCGCGGTTCGCGATCAACTCACCAGCCTGGGCAACAAGCTGGCGCTGGAGCAACGCGTCCAGGAGTTGGCTTCGCACAAGGAGCCGTTCACGCTCGCGCTGCTGGGCCTGCGGCGGTTCCGCGACGTCAACGAGACCCACGGCTACGCCACCGGCGACCTGGTGCTGATGGAACTGGCCTCGCGCCTGCAAAGCGCCACGCGGGACGGCGAGGCGGCCTTCCGGGTCAGCGGCGACGAGTTCGCTCTGGTGGTCAAAGGACCAAGCCCCGAGTCAGCCCACGAACGCATCCGTCTGCTGCTGGCCTTGCTGCACCCCCCGGTGGTCATCGAGGGGCTGCGCATCCCGGTGGCCGTGGCTGTCGGAACGGTCAGCAGCCCCGTGCACGGCGATGACTTCGAATCCTTGCTCAAGCGCGCCGGACTGGCCTTGGGCGAGGCCAAACGGGTGTCCTCCCTGGCGCTGCCCGTGATGCCCTTCAAAATGGATCTCGAACTGGCCGCCAAGCACCGGCTGGTGCTGGAGCAGGAGTTGCGCCAATGCCTGGACGGTTCGCAGTTCACGCTGCTGCTGCAGCCCAAGGTATGCCTGAACACGGGCGCCGTGGTCGGCGCCGAGGCGCTGATCCGCTGGGCCCACCCGAAGCGCGGCATGGTCTCGCCGGGCGCCTTCCTGCCCCTGGCCCGCGAAATCGGCGCCATGCGGGCCATCGACAGCTGGGTGCTGCGCCAAGCCATCGTCATGTGTGCTCAGCTGCGTGAGTTCGGCGCTTCCTTTCCGCTGAGCATCAACCTGTCGGCTGACGCGCTGGGGGATGTGATGATGCCCGAGCGACTGATCCGGGACCTGGCCACTGCCGGGCTGCCGGCCAGCCTGCTGGAGATCGAGATTCCCGAGGGCGACCTGATGGCCGACGTGCAGGCCAGCGTGCGCACATTGGAGGCCCTGGCAGACATGGGGGTGCGACTGTCCATCGACGACTTCGGCACGGGCTACTCCTCCTTCGCCTACCTGGCGCAGTTCCCGGTGCACACCCTCAAGATCGATCGGTCGTTCGTCGTCGGCCTGGGCGACAACAGCCCCAGCAGCAAGATCGTCAAGGGCATCGTGCGCCTGGCGCATTCGCTGGGGCTGGACGTGGTGGCGGAAGGGGCCGAAGACCAAAGCCAGCTGGTGCAGCTGCAGCGGCTGAAATGCGATGCGGTACAGGGCTACGCCGTCGCAAAGCCCATGCCGCTGTCGCAGTTTCGCGCCTTCGTCGCCAGCCGGCCCGCTGTCGCGGGCCCGGACCCCTTCGCCCTCTGAGCCCGGCCGCCAGCGGCCTGAAACCATACAGATCCCACAGCAGGCAAGGTAGCGCTTATCGTGCCCAGCCCAGCCCCTGGCGACGCCCCCTCGGCACCCCCCGCCGCCTCAACAGCGATGAACGCGACGCCTTCCCGCGCCCTGTGGTTTTCCTGGCCCACCTGGATGTGGGGACTGCTGCTGGCCTCGTGCACGGTGGTGCTGGATTTCTTTGTGGTTCTCGCCTGCCTGGGTGTTATCGAATCGACCATCGGCGCATCCAAGGCGCAGTTGCAACTGGTGCTGGGGGCG
>JBILSM010000109.1:0-9924 GCA_044372085.1 Rubrivivax sp. | reverse complement strand
GTGGCGATCGGTCAGCGGCGGGGTGGTCCAGTGGCCGCCCGAGGGGTCCGGGTTGAGGTTCAGCGCGACGTTGCCGTACTGCTCCACGCACTTCACCAGCTCAGGGATGCAGGTGGCCGGGTCCACGCCTGGGCTTTGCGGCAGCATGGCCGCGGGGATGAAGTGGTCCGGGAAGAGCTGACTCACGCGGAAGCACAGCTCGTTGCAGATGGCGGCCCAGGTGCTGCTGACCTCGAAGTCACCGATGTGGTGGGCCATGAAGCTGGCGCGCGGGCTGAAGATGGTGAGGTCGCTGCCGCGC
Source organism: Rubrivivax sp. (assembly GCA_044372085.1). Classification (GTDB taxonomy): domain Bacteria; phylum Pseudomonadota; class Gammaproteobacteria; order Burkholderiales; family Burkholderiaceae_C; genus Rubrivivax. The sequence goes on along the minus strand of JBILSM010000109.1, from coordinate 9,623 downwards.
TCGCGCATGAGCTTGAGCTGGTTGGCCTCGATGGATTCGCGCAGTTCGTCGTCGGAAATCTTCAGGTCGGCCACGCGAGGCTTGAGAGTGGCGTCCTGGAGGCTGGCGATCTGCTGGTTGCGCCACGCCTCCAGAGCCTTGGGCGCGGTGGTGTAGTGGCCGTGGCAGTCGATGATCAAGACAGGTTCTCCTGGAAGTTCGAACGGTCTGGCGATCAGGCGTACCCAATCGAGACCACTATTTTGGAGCAGTGCCGCGCCAGCGCACATCCTGCGGCAGGGGGACCGAGCGCTGCAGCACGTCTTCGGCCAGCCAGGCCGCGGCGCGGCGGGCGCGCTCGGCCACGGTGGCCATGGGCATCTGCTGGTAATCGTCGTTGAAAACCTCGAAGCTGTAGTCGCCCGCATAGCCCATGCGATCCAGGCGCAGCACCAAGTCGGTCAAGGCGGGGCTGTGCACGCCCTCACCCGGAAAGACGCGAAAGGTGCGCGCCGTGGCCATGCGCTCCTCCGGGGTGCGCACCTCGTTCCACATGAAGTCCGACAACTGCACGAAGAACACCTTGGCCGGGTCCACTTCGTCCAGCGCGTCCAACGGCGTCTGGGTGGCAAACACGTGGTACGTGTCGATGCCCAGCCCCAGGTTGGGCATGTCGGCACGCTCCACCGCGGCCCAGGCCTCGGTGTACTGGTTGATGTGCCGCCCCCAGGACAGGCCCTCGTAGACGATGCGCAGGCCGTGCGGCAGGGCCAACAGGGCCAGCTTTCGCAGGTCGCGGGCGATGGCGTCCAGGTCGGCCGTGGCGTGCTGGGAGGTCGACGAGCAGGCCAGCAGCAACGGCGCCCCCACGGCGGCCGCCATGCCGATCATGCTCTTGGCCACGTCCACCTTGTAGCCATGGAGATGGCCGGACAGGCCCTCGAAGTCGCGCAGCACCTGAAAGCCCGTGACGCGCAGGCCGCTGGCCCGCACGCAGGCCACGGCGTCGTCCACCCCACCCGCGTGGCCGGTGAGGTCACGCGCCGAGAGCATCACCTGCGAGAAGCCCGCCTCGCGGATGGCCTGCAGCTTGGCCGGCAGGGTGCCGGCCAGCGTGATGGTGTCCATGCCGAAGTCGCGGATGAACATGGGCGCCCCTGCCTTCAGGCGTCCACGTGGATGAGCTCGAACATCAGCCCGCCCAGCCAGCTTTGCGTGAGTGCGCCGCGCACGTCCACGTGCAGCCGTTGGGTCTCGACGAAGTGCACGCCCCGCGCCTTGAGCGCAGCCGCAGCCGCGGGCACATCCGGGGCGCCCAGGGCGATGCGCTGCAGCCGCTCGGTACCGTCAGTGACCAGCGGGTCGGGCTCGATCAGTTGCAGCTGCAGGCTCCCGTCGGGACTTTTCAGCACCCGGCCGGTGGGCAGGACGCCTGTCTCGCGGTCGTCACCCAGCTCCTCGAAACCGAAGAGCTCGCGGTAGAAGGCGATCCAGTCCTCGCTGCGCTGCGGCCCGATGTACTGGACGATGCCGAACCAGCGCAGCCCCGCCATCGCCGGTGGGTGACGCTCCACCCCGGGTATGGGCACGAAGTCCACGTCGTAAATGGAGAACTCGCGGTGCCGGTCCACGAAGTAGATGCGGCTGGACCCCACGCCGTGGATGGCCGGGATGTGCAGTTCCATCGGCGCCACCTGCACCGGCACGTCCCAGGCCCCCAGGTCCAGCGCGCGCCGGTGCGCAGCGGCGGCGTCGCGCACGCGCAAGGCGATGGCGGCGATGGCGGGCACCTCTGGCAGGGGCGCGGCACGGGTGCCCTCGCCCGCGTGGGCATTGATGATGACGTTCATGTCACCCTGGCGGTACAGCAGCACCTCACGCGAGCGGTGCCGCGCCACCGGGCTGAAGCCCATCAACTCCAGCACCTGGCCCAGGGCCTGGGGGCGGCCGACGCGGTACTCGATGTACTCCACCCCCTCGATGCCCATGGGGTTGGAGGTGTCTGCGAAGGCTTCGCGGTCTGGGGGCAGGGTCATGCCGTGATGGCCTCGACGTCACGCGGCTGGGATGCCGAAGGCGAGAAGGCTGTCGACAAAGCCTGCGGGTCGGCCCCGTCAGCGCCTTCGGGCAGCGCCACCCGGCGCAGGACCTCAGGCGTGGTGGTGGGCAGGCCGAAGAACTCCAGATAGGCGGGGATCTGCTCGAACAGCATGTCCGAGCCCACCTGGAAGCGGCAGCCGCGCTGCTGGGCGGCGCGCAGGAAGGCTGTCATGGTCTCGCGCATCACCACCTCGCCCACGAAGGTGTGAGGCGACAGCCGATCCACGTCCAACGGCAAGGGGTCGCCGGGTTCCATGCCCATGGGTGTGGCGTTGACCACGATGTCGTGGCCGGCGGGGTCATTCGAGCCCGTGCGCACGTCCAGCTGGGGATGATGCGCGCGCAGACGTGCTGCCAGGCTCTCGGCCGCATCAGCCCGCACATCGAACAGGCTCAGACCGGCCACGCCCGCGGTCGCGAAAGAGGCCGCGATCGCGCAGCCCACGCCGCCTGCGCCCACGACCAACACCCGGGCGCCCTGCGGTTCCACGCCCTGGCGCCTGACGCCTCGAACAAAGCCCTCGCCGTCGAACATGTCGGCCACCAGGCGGCCGTCGGGCTCGCGCCGAACGGCATTGGCCGCACCTGCGATGCGCGCTGCCGGCCGCACCTCATCCACCAGCCCCACCGTGGCCACCTTGTGCGGCATGGTGATGAGCGCACCGCGGATGTTGCTGAGCGTGAACACCGCGCGCAGGAAGGCCGGGTAATCGTCTGCGCGGCACCCCATGGGCACCACCAGCGCGTGGATGCCAGCCTGCTCGAAATAGGGGTTGTAGATCAGCGGCGCCTTGAACGAGTGCGTCGGGTAGCCGATATGGGCGATCAGCTCGGTATGGCCGTCAATGCGCATGGTGAACCGGCCGCCCCTCAGGCTGCCCCGCGTGCCGCAGACACCGCCGCCCGCAGACCGAGCAGGTAGCTGTCGGCCCCAAAGCCACAGATCTGGCCCTTGACGATCTCGGCGAACACCGAGTGGTGGCGGAAGGCCTCGCGCGCATGCACGTTGGACATGTGTACCTCGACGATGGGGCACTTCAGAATCGCCAGGGCATCGCGCAGCCCGTAGCTGTAGTGCGTCCAGGCGCCGGCGTTGATGACCACGGCGTCCACCGCCTGCTGGTGCGCGCGGTGGATGCGCTCGGCCATCTCGCCTTCGTGGTTGGTCTGGAAGCATTCCACCTCCACTCCCAGTTCCGAACTCAGGCTCGCCAGCCCGGCATCGATCTGCGCCAGCGTGACCGTACCGTACTGGGCCGGATCGCGCTTGCCGAACATGTTCAGGTTGATGCCGTGCAGGACGAGGATCTTCATGGGGGTGTCTCCAGTTAACCTTACTTTCGCATCTTGGCGAGTTCGGCCATCACTTCGTTGACGGTGGCTTCGCCCACGTTGGTGGTGAACTGCGCCACCACAGGCTTCATCTTCTCGCGCAGCTTGGCCACCTCGGCTGGCGGGAACTGCGTCACCTGCATGCCGTTCTTGCGCAGGATGTCCAGATTCGCAGCCAGGGCCGAGCGGCCGGCTTCGCGCTGGGTCTTGGCCGACTCATCAGCGGCGTCATCGATGAGCTTCTTCTCGGCGGGCGACAGCGAGTCCCAGAACCTCTTGCTCATCACCACCGATTGCGGGTTGTACTGGTGGTTGCTCAGCACGATGTGCTTCTGCACTTCGAAGAACTTGGACGAGGCGATCACGGCCACCGGGTTCTCCTGCCCGTCGATGGCCTTCTGCTCCAGGCCGCCGTACACCTCGGGGAAGGGCATGGGCGTGGGGTTGGCGCCCAGCGCCTTGACCCAGGCCACGTTGATGGGGTTGGGGATGACGCGCAGCTTCAGGCCTTCCAGGTCTTCCACCTTGTTGATGGGGCGCTTGCTGTTGGTGATGTGGCGGTAACCCAGCTCCCAATAGGACAGGCCCACCAGGCCCTTCTCTTCCAGCTTGGCATGCAGCTTGCGGCCCACAGGGCCGTCGACCAGGGCATCGCTTTCCTTCTCGTTGGCGAACAGGAAGGGGAAGTCGAAGATGGCCAGTTCCTTGGCCACGCTGGCCAGGATGCCGGTGTTCATGACCGACATCTCGATGGTGCCGCCCTGCATGGCGGTCACAGATGCCTGATCGCTGCCCAGCGTGCCGTTGAAGAACAGGTTGACCTTGATCTTGCCGCCCGAACGCGCCTCGACCAGTTCCTTGAACTTCTTCATGCCGGGCACGGAGGGGTGCGTCTCGGCGCCGACCGTGCCGAACTTGATGGTGCGCTCCTTGATGTCCTGCGCGCTGGCCACGCCAAAGGCGGCCACCGCCACCGTGGCGATGAGGGTCTTGATGAACAGTCGCTTCATGAAATGTCTCCTTGCGGGGTTGAAGGCGTGAAAGAACGGGGAAAGAGCAGCGTTGCGGTCCGTCGAACCGCCCGTTGAATCGTCAATAGAACCACCTGGCCGGCACGGTCACCAGTTGCGGGAAGAGCACGAACAGGAACATCAGCGCGAGCTCGGCGATCATGAAAGGCACCACGCCCTTGGTCACCGCATCCATCTTCAGCTTGCCCACCCCAGCCACCACGTTGAGCACCGTGCCCACGGGCGGCGTCACCAGGCCAATGGCGGCGTTCATGATGAACAGCACACCGAAGTACACCGGGTCGATGCCGGCGGCCTTGATCACGGGCATCAGCACCGGGGTCAGGATGAGGATGGTGGGCGTCATGTCCATGGCCGTGCCCACCAGCATGACGATCACCATGATCGTGAACATCAGCAACTTGGGGTCGTCCAACAAGGGCTGCAACAAGGTCACCAACTGAGCCGGGATCTGCGCAATGTTGATCAACCAGGAACTCACCATGGCAGCCGCCACGAGGAACATCACCACCGCCGTGGTCTTGGCCGCAGAGGCGAAGACGCCGTAGAGGTCGCGCCATTTCAGCTCACGGTAGACCAGCGTGGACACCAACAGGGCATACACCGCGGCCACCACCGCAGCCTCCGTGGGCGTGAACACGCCGAACTTCAAACCCACCAGCACGATGAACGGCAGCACCAAAGCCCACGTGGCCTGGCGAAAGGCCGCCAGCCGCTGCGCCATGGTGGCCTTGGGCGGTGGCGCACCGCCCTCCTTGCGCGCCACCAGCCACCACGTGATCGCGATGGCCAGCCCCATCATCAAGCCCGGCGCAATGCCGGCCATGAACAGCTTGCTGACCGACACGCCACCCGCCACGCCAAAGATGACGAAGCCGATGGACGGCGGGATGATGGGCCCGATGACGCCGGCCGAGGCGATCAGGCCCCCCGAGCGCGCCGGGTCGTGCCCGGCGGCGATCATCATGGGCAGCAGAAGCGAAGCGAGCGCCGCCGCGTCGGCCACGGCCGAGCCCGACAGTGCAGACATCATCACCGCCGCCAGGATGACCACGTAGCCCAGTCCGCCGCGCACATGGCCCACCAGCGCACTGGCAAGCACCACGATGCGCCTGGACAAGCCGCCCACGTTCATGATCTCGCCAGCCAGCATGAAGAAGGGCACGGCCAGCAGCGGGAAGCTGTTGGCACCCTCCACCAGGTTCTGCGCCAGGATCTGCGCGTCGAAGGTGTCGAGCTGCAGCATTAGCGCGATGCCCGAGACCAGCAGCGCGTAGGCGATGGGTACGCCCAGGGCCATGGCCAGGAGCAGAGACCCGATGAAGACGAGGAGGGTCATGACGAAGCCTTCCCGGGTAACCGGTCTTCGCTTTCCTGCACCATCACCAGGTCTTCGTCTCGTATCTGTCCGGTGAGCGTGCGCCAGAGGTCGGCTATCAGCATGGGCGCCGTGAGCACGGCAAAGACCACACCCACGCCCGACAGCCAGGCCATGGACAGCTCCGACACCGGCGCCTCAACGGTCCAGCTGATGCGCGTTTGCTCCAGGCTGCCGCTGAAGATCAGCCAGGTCACCCACAGCATCAGCAACTGCGACACCGCCAGGCAGGCGCGCTTGCCGCTGCGACCCAGCCGGCCGATGAGCAGGTCCGTGCCCAGGTGGGCGCGCTCGCGCAGACCGATGACGGCGCCCAGAAAGGTCATCCAGACGAAGAACCAGCGCGACAGCTCTTCCGACACGGTGATGCCGCTGTTGGCCACATATCGCAACACCACATTGCCGAAGACCAGCACCACCATGCCCGCCAGCAGGGTCACGACGACCAGGGTGAGGACGCGACAGTAGCCATCGATCAGTCTTTCGAGCATTCAGGCCTCCTGAAGCAGGAATGTACGAACCAGTTAGTTTTATGTCATGCGGGATAACCCGAGGATCGGCTGCTCGCGGCCTCATGTCAGTGGGTGGACGCTGAAGCGCGAGAGCCCGTGCGGGCAGACGCTGGTTCAGCGTCGCACGAAGCGCACGATCATCTCGATGATGCTGTCGCGCCGCGCGATCAAGGCGGGCGCCGCGTCGAAGTCGCGTTGGAAGATCAGCGAGAACGTGTGTCGGTTGGCGATGTTGAACACACTCAAGGCGCTGATGGACATGTGCAGGTCCACGGGATCCACGCCAGAGCGAAAGATCCCCGCGGCCACACCCCGCTCGTACACCGAGCGCAGGCCCTGGATGGCCGGGACGTTCAGCTGCTGGATTTCCTTGCTCTGGCGAAGGTACTCGCCGCGGTGGATGTTCTCTGTCATGACCAGGCGAATGAACTCCGGGTGCGCCATCTGGTAGTCCACCGTGAAGCCCACCAGACGACGAAGCGCGTCCTCCGGCGGCAGGTCCTCCAGATGCAGGTCGGCCTCGATCGCGCGCATGCGCCGGTAGGCCTCCTCCAGCACCGCGATGTACAGGCCTTCCTTGCTGCCGAAGTAGTAATAGATCATGCGCTTGCTGGTGCGCATGGCCTCGGCGATCACGTCGATGCGCGCTCCTGCCAGCCCCTTCTCGGCGAACTCGCGCATGGCCACTTCCAGGATGTCGGCCATGGTGCGCTCGGGGTCGTTGGTGCGGCCGGAGCCTTGCTCTTTGGCCGGACGACCTCGACGGGGCGTCGAGGGAGCCAACTTATCGGCCGGCCCCTTTTGTACCGTTTGGTCCATTCCATCAATGTAGCAGGGCGCCGGCCGCATAGACTGCTGACATGCCCAAGGACACCTCACGCGCTGCTGGCAAGACGCCCAAGTCGCTCAGCGGCTTGGCCCCATTCCTGCGACCCTACAGGGGCCGGATCGCCCTGGCCGTGGCCTTCCTGGTGATGGCCGCCGCCAGCACCCTGCTGCTGCCAGTGGCGCTGAAGTCGCTGATCGACCAGGGCTTCATCGCGGCCGACCCCGGCGAGCGCGTGATGGCGCTGCGCCAGCACTTCATGGCGCTCTTTGCCGTGGGCGCCGCACTGGGGCTATTCTCCGCCCTTCGGTTCTACATGGTCACCTGGCTGGGCGAACGCATCACGGCCGACCTGCGCGACGCGGTGTACGCCCATGTGGTGCGCCAGAGCCCGGAGTTCTTCGAGACCACGCAGACGGGCGAAGTGCTCAGCCGCCTGACCACCGACACCACGCTCGTGCAGACCGTGGTGGGCTCGTCGTTGAGCATGGGCCTGCGGAATGCGGTCATGGGCGCGGGCGCGCTGCTGATGCTGGTGGTGACCAACCCGCTGGTGATGACGCAGGTGCTGGGCATCCTGGTGCTGGTGGTCCTGCCCAGCCTGTACTTCGGCCGCCGCGTGCGCAAGCTCAGCCGCGCCAGCCAGGACCGCGTGGCCGACTCCAGCGCGATTGCGGCCGAGGTGCTCAGCGAGATCCCGGTGGTGCAGAGCTACGTCCAGGAGGCCCGCGAGGCACAGCGCTTCCACGAAAGCACCGAGAACGCCTTCGAGACCGCCCGCAAGCGCACCCGCGTGCGCTCAATGCTGGTGGCCTTCATCATCACCGCCACCTTCGGCGCGCTGCTGTGGGGCCTGTACCAGGGCACGCAGGCGGTGCTGCGCGGCGACATCACCGCCGGCCACCTGGGGCAGACGGTGTTCTTCGTGATGATCCTGGTGGGCTCGGTGGCCGTGCTGTCCGAGGTCTATGGCGATCTGCTGCGCGCCGCCGGCGCCACCGAGCGACTGATGGAACTGCTGTCAGCCCGCTCACCCGTGGCCAACCCGGCCGCACCCCAGGCCCTGCCGGCGGTGCAGAGGGGCTCGTCGGTGGGGTTCGAGGCGGTGTCTTTCCACTACCCCTCGCGCCCAGCCCAGGCGGCGCTGAAGGACTTCAACCTGCAGGTGGCGCCCGGCGAAACGGTAGCCCTCGTCGGCCCCAGCGGCGCTGGCAAGAGCACGGTTCTGCAACTGCTGCTGCGCTTCTACGACGCCAGCTCAGGCCACGTACGGGTGGACGGTGTACCGGTGCGTCAGGCGTCTCTCTCGGCGCTGCGCGCGCGCGTGGGCATCGTGCCGCAGGACAGCACGGTGTTCTCCACCTCGGCGCGCGAGAACATCCGCTACGGGCGACCGGACGCCACTGACGCCGAAGTGGAGGCCGCCGCCCGTGCCGCCTTCGCGCACGACTTCATCTGCGCCCTGCCCGAGGGCTACGACACCTTCCTGGGCGAGCGCGGCGTGCGCCTGTCAGGCGGGCAGCGCCAGCGCATCAGCATCGCCCGCGCCATGCTGAAAAATCCGCCCCTGCTGCTGCTGGACGAGGCCACCAGCGCGCTGGACGCCGAGAGCGAGCGCATGGTGCAGGCCGCGCTCGAATCGGCCATGAGCGGGCGGACCACCATCGTCATCGCCCACCGCCTGGCCACCGTGCTGCGGGCCGACCGCATCGTGGTGCTGGACCAGGGCCGCATCGTGGACGTCGGCCGCCACGAGGAGTTGGTGGCCCGCGGCGGGCTTTACGCACGACTGGCAGCCATGCAGTTCGGGGACGTTGAAGGCGAGGTCCGGGCGCCATCTCCATAATCGCCCCTTCTTCAGACCGAGCGACATCATGGCGCCCGCCACACACCGCCCCATCCGATCCCAGTACGAAGACTTCATGCGCCACGTACGCGACCATGGCGTGGCCAAGGGCGACCGCACGGGCACGGGCACCACCAGTGTCTTCGGTCACCAGATGCGCTTCGATCTGAACGAGGGCTTTCCGCTGGTGACCACCAAGAAGGTCTTCCTGCGCGCCATCATCGTCGAGCTGCTGTGGTTTCTGCGCGGCGACTCGAATGTGAAGTGGTTGCAGGAACGGGGCTGCACGATCTGGGACGAGTGGGCACGCGAAGACGGTGACCTGGGCCCCGTCTACGGCGTGCAGTGGCGCAGCTGGCCCACACCCGACGGGGGCCACATCGACCAGATCGAGCAACTGGTGCAGCAGCTCAAGAGCAATCCCGACTCGCGCCGCCTCATCGTCAGCGCCTGGAACGTGGCCGACCTGCCCAAAATGGCGCTCATGCCCTGCCACGCCTTCTTCCAGTTCTATGTGGCACCAGCTACCGAGCCGGGCGGCAGGGGCCGGCTGAGCTGCCAGTTGTACCAGCGCAGTGCAGACATTTTTCTCGGGGTGCCCTTCAACATCGCCAGCTAC
>JBILSM010000031.1:0-29777 GCA_044372085.1 Rubrivivax sp. | reverse complement strand
ACAACGCGCAGTCCGTGAAGAGGTCCCATCGAATCAGTCCTGTGTGCTCTGTGTCGTGACAAGCCCGGGCAACTCGGCCAGGCTCTCGACCAGGTGGTCGCAGGGCCACGAGCGGGGGTCCTGGCCCTCGGTGTAGCCGTAGGGCACCAGCACCACCGGCATGCCGGCGGCACGCGCGGCCTCCACGTCGTTGGCGGAGTCGCCCACCATCCACGCAGCCGTTGAAGCCACGCCCAGCTGGGCGCAGGCGTGATGCAGGGGCATGGGGTCGGGCTTGCGGCGTTCGCAGGTGTCGCCGCCCACCACCACGCGCAGGTACCGCGCCAGGTCCAGGCGCTGCAGCAGGCCCAGGGCAAAGCGGTGGTACTTGTTCGTCACCACCGCCAGCGGCACGCCAGCCGCATGCAAGGCAGCCAGGGCCTCACGGGCCCCGGGGTACGGCTGGGCAGCGCATTCGTCCAGGTCCTGCAGCCGGCCATAGTGGTGGAAGAAGCGCTCCAGCAGGGCCGCCTGAACCGCGGTGTCCAGATTCAAGCCCTGGGCCGCCACAGCACGCTCCACGAGCACCGGTGCGCCCTTGCCGATCATCTGGCGCACAGCTTCAGGTGGCGGCGCCTGGTGGCCGTGGTCGTCGAAGGCGCGCGACAGCGCCAGCGCGATGTCGCCCGCCGTGTCCAGCAGCGTGCCGTCCAGGTCAAAAAGCATGGCCGCGGGGCTGGCCAGCATGGGCAGGCTCATGCCATCGCCTGACCGACGGCCCGCTCCCAGCCGGCCATGCGCTCGGCCGCCTGCTCGCGCGACATCGCGGGCTCGAAACGGCGTTCCACCTGCCATTGCGCCGCCAGGGCGGCCGTGTCCGGCCACACGCCCACGGCCAGGCCGGCCAGGTAGGCGGCCCCCAGCGCCGTGGTCTCGGTGACCGTGGGCCGCACCACCGAGATGCCCAGCAGGTCCGCCTGGAACTGCATCAGCAGGTCGTTCACGCAGGCGCCGCCGTCCACCCGCAGTTCCGTCACGGGTGCAGCGCCCGCGGCTGCAGCGTCACGGCTCATGGCCTGCAGCAAGGCGGCACTCTGGAAGGCGATGCTCTCCAGCGCCGCCCGCGCGATGTGCGCCGTGGTGCTGCCGCGGGTCAGGCCCACGATGGCGCCGCGCGCATCCGGCTTCCAGTAGGGCGAGCCCAGGCCCGTGAAGGCGGGCACGAAGTGCACTCCGCCAGCATCCGGCACCGATTCGGCCAGCGCCTGCACCTCGCCACTGGAGCGGATGGCCTGCAGCCCGTCGCGCAGCCACTGCACCACGGCCCCGCCGATGAAGACGCTGCCTTCCAGCGCATACTGCGCCGGCCCGGGGGCGGCCACGGCCGCGCCCCCGCCCGCGTCCGCAGGGGCAGGGGCCGGGGCCGCCTGATGGGAAGCCTTCGGCCCCACCTGCGCCGCGCTGGTGGCGATCAGCCCGTTGGCCGATTCCAGCATCGCGCTGCCCGTGTGCATCAGCATGAAGCAGCCGGTGCCATAGGTGTTCTTGGCCAGCCCGGCCTGGAAGCAGGCTTGCCCGAACAGCGCGCTCTGCTGGTCGCCCGCGACGCCGGCCACGGGGATCGGGGCGCCCAGCAGGCTCGGCTCGGTGGTGCCGTACAGGTGGCTGGACGGCTTGACCGACGGCAGCACGCTGGCGGGCACCTGGAGTGCGTCCAGCAAGGCCTCGTCCCAGGCGTGGCGCCGGATGTCGAACAGCATGGTGCGCGAGGCATTGGTGACGTCGGTGGCGTGCACGGCGCCACCCGTCAGGTTCCATAGTAACCAGCTGTCCACCGTGCCGAAGGCCAGTTCGCCACGACGCGCCATCTCACGCGCCCCGGGCACCTGGTCCAGCAGCCAGCGCAGCTTGGTGGCGGAGAAATACGAATCCACCACCAGGCCCGTGGCCTGGCGAATGTGCGGGGCCAGCCCGGCGGCGCGCAACTGGGCGCACATCGCCTCGCCGCGACGGTCCTGCCAGACGATGGCGTGGTGCAGCGGCTGGCCCGTGCGGCGGTTCCACAGCACCGTGGTCTCGCGCTGGTTGGTGATGCCGATGGCCGCCACGGCCGACGCAGCCACACCCGCCCGGGTCAGCGCCTCACGGGCCGTGGCGAGCTGGGTGTCCCAGATCTCCTGCGCGTCGTGCTCCACCCAGCCGGGCTGTGGGTAGATCTGGCGGAACTCGCGCTGCGCCATGGCCACGACGCCGCCGCGAGCGTCGAACACGATGCTGCGCGAGCTGGAGGTGCCCTGGTCCAGGGCCAGCAGGTAGGTCATGCGCAAACGTCAAGCTGAAGGTGGAGCAAACCTGGCGTCAGGGCCCGTTGCGCGGCCCCGGGGACGGCATCAAGCGCCCCAGGCCCGGCGCAAGGCGGCGCCGCACAGGCCCACCGCCGTGTGGGCCTCCTCGATCACCCGGCCCATGGTGATGAAGCCATGAATCTGCCGCTCGAAGCACACGTACTGCGTGGGCACGCCAGCGGCGGACAGCGCATTGGCGTACTGCAGGCCCTCGTCGCGCAGCGGGTCGAAGCCGGCGGTCAGCACCAGGGCCGGGGGCAGGCCGGCGTGGCTGGCTGCCAGCAGGGGCGAGGCGCGCCAGTCGGCCCAATCGGCAGGGTCTGCGATGTAGTTGCCGCGGTACCAGGCGATGCTGTCGTTGGTGAGCATGTAGCCCTGGCCGTTGGTGGTGTGGGAGGGCGCCACGGCCCGCATGTCGGTGGCCGGGTAGATGAGCAACTGGAACCCGGGCAGCGGCTGGCCGGCTTCGCGCTGCACCAGGCACAAGGCGGCCGCCAGGTTGCCCCCCGCGCTGTCGCCGCCCACGGCCGTGCGGCCGGGGTCCAGCTTCAGATCCACCGCGTGGGAAAGCACCCAGCCGAAGGCCTGCACGCAGTCTTCCACTGCAGCGGGGAATCGATGCTCCGGCCCCATCCGGTAGTCCACCGAAACCACCGCACACCCGGCCTCGCGCGCAAGTTGGCGGCAAAGCACGTCGTGCGTGTCCAGGTCTCCTATGGTCCAGCCGCCGCCGTGCAGGTACAGCAGCACGGGCAAGGCTTGATCCGTCTCGACGGGACGGAACAGCCGCAGCGGCACGTCACCGGCCCGCAGGTCCCGCACCTCGGCCATGGCCGGCGGTTCGGGCTGGGTGAAGCCCCGGCGATCGCGATAGAACGCCCGGGCCTGTGTCGGCGTCAAGGTGTGCGTGGGCGGCACCCCCTTCTCGACCATCAGATCGATCAGGGCGCGGGCTTGGGGGTCCAGCATGAAAGTTCCTCCGGGTCAGACGGCCTGTCCACCAGAGACCGCCCCCATCCACCTCGCAGGGACCGCCCCCTGGCGGGGAACTTCAGTGTATCGACGGCCGGGGCCGTCCCGGGGCGGCGCCCGTGAGAATGACGGCATGAACGCCCCTGCTGCCCACAGCCGCAACCCCTGCCCCTGTGGCCTGCCGCAGCTCTACGCGGCATGCTGCGGCCGCTGGCATGAGGGGGCGCAGCACTTGCAAGCTCCTGACGCGCAGGCGCTCATGCGCTCGCGCTACAGCGCTTTCGTCTTGGGCCGGCACGACTACCTGCTGGCCACCTGGCACCCCAACACGCGGCCTGCCGCCATCGAGCCTGATCCACCGGGCCTGCGCTGGCTGGGCTTGGAGGTGAAATCGCACCACCGTCTTGATGACGGCCACGCCACCGTGGAGTTTGTCGCCCGCCACAAGCAAGGCGGACGGGCCCAGCGTCTGCATGAACTCAGCCGCTTCGAGCGCGTGGACGGAATCTGGCTTTACGTGGACGGACAGGTGCGCTGAACGCGCCGCGTTTGAGCGGCCTTCCAGCCGCCTTTCAGCAACGCCCCGACCGACGGCTGCGCGGCTGCAGTTTGTCCAGATCGGCAATCTGCTGCTTCAGCAGCATCAGCAAGGTGCGAGCGTGCTCCACTGGCAGGCGCAGGCAACTGGCCGACGAGCCTTCGTCCCGTACGGGACGGGCCATCACCAGGGCATCCAGCCCGATCTCGACCAGCCCCTTGTCGTGCTTCATCGATTTCAGGCGCTGCACTTCGATGTCGTAGGTCTTCACGGCTGGTCCTGCGGGGATGAAGGGGCCCATTGTCACGGTCTCCCGGTCTCCCGGACTCCCGGCAGCCCTCAGCGTCAGGGCCTCATCACCTGGATGCGTTGCGACCCGAGCGTCACCACCTGTCCCTCACGCAGCTTTCGGCCGCGCCTCAGTTCGGCCTGGCCGTCGACAAGCACCTCGCCTGCGGCGATCAAGGCCTTGGCATTCCCGCCGCTGGCCGCCAACCCTGTGGCTTTGAGCAGGGCGTCCAGGGTGATGTGGTCGCCCCGCAGCACGAACTCGACGGCGCTCATGCTGCCAGGCGCCGGTTCAGAACCAGAGCCACAGGCGGCGCAACCAGCGAGGGGGATGGCTGGTCTGAGGCTGGTAAAACTGTCGAAAGTCGTGCTTCATGGTGGGCTCCATACCGGGATACTGTATTTTTATACAGCATACCAGAGAACCCCACGGCTGCAAGCCCCGCAATGGTCAGCACGACAGCAATTCCTCCAGGCGCGTCAGCACCCACTGCGCCTCGACCGGCGTGAAGACCTCCGAGCCCTGCAGCCCCTGGGCCATGCGCTGAAGCACGTCTTCCCGCGTGATGCCCAACTCCCATTGGCGCGTCTGCGCCTGCCCGAGCAGCATCTGGGCGAAGTCCTCGCACAGTTCGTAGCGTTGTTCGATGACGGCGGAAGTCTCTGTCGGCCGCAGGCGCCCGGCAGGGACAAACAACGCCACGAAGCTGGGCGGTACCACGATCTGGGAACCCTCGGTCACGCATCCTCCCGCAGGTTGAGCGCCTCCTGACAAGCAACGCAGTGGAACATGAGCGCAAGCCCGGTCACCATAATGCCCACCGGCCGCATCAGAGGCCGCCACCCGACCGCCACAAGGAGACTCCCGAGATGTTTTCTCACGTCATGATCGGCACCAACGACCTGCCCCGGGCCAAGGCCTTCTACGACGCGGTGCTGGGCACCCTGGGCGTGGCCGCCGGCCACGTGGACCGCCACCGTGTGTTCTGGCGCACGCCCACAGGCGTGTTCTCCGTGTCGTTGCCCATCAACGACGAGCCGGCCACCGTGGGCAACGGCAGCACGCTGGGTTTCGCCTGCACCTCGGCCGAGCAGGTACAAGCGTGGCACGCGGCGGGCACGGCCCATGGCGGAACCCCTTGCGAAGACCCCCCGGGGGTGCGCGAAGGTGCCGCGGGGCGGCTGTATCTGGCCTATCTCCGCGACCCGGACGGCAACAAGATCTGCGGTCTGTTCCGGATGCCCAAGGCATAGCCGGGCCCGGCGGCGCCCCTTCACCAGGGCAGGCGCTGCCCGTCGTAGGCCAGGAAGCAGCCGCTGTCCTCGGCGCCCAGGCCGTCCAGGGCATTCAACATGTCTGCCGCGGCCGCCAGCGGCTCACGCCCGATCTCGTCACCGCGAAAAGGCCTGGACAGCCCGGACCTCACCGTCCCCGGATGCAGGGCGGTCAACACCGCACCGGGGTGCGTACGGCGCATCTCGACCGCCGCCGTCTTGACCATCATGTTCAGTGCCGCCTTGGATGCCCGGTAGCTGTACCAGCCGCCCAGGCGGTTGTCACCGATGCTGCCGACCCGGGCCGAGAGCACGGCCATCACGCTGCGCTGGCGGTCCAGCAGGGGCGCGAAGTGGCGCAGCAGCAGCGCAGGCCCGAAGGTGTTGATGCGAAACACCTCCTCCATCGCGGCGGCAGACAGATCTGCCAGGCGCTTCTCCGGCTGGACCTGGGCGGTGTGCAACACGCCCGTGGCCACGATGATCAGATGCCATGGCAACGAGGCGGCCTGCTCGCGCAAGCGCAGCGCTGCGGCCTCGATGCTGGCCCCGTCCGTCAGGTCGATGGGCGGATCGGTGTGGCGGCCCAGGGCGTGCGCGGCGGCGCAGCGAGGATCGCCGTTCAAGAGCTGAAGGAACGCCGAGCCCAGGGCGCCGCCTGCCCCGATGACGAGCGCGCGGAATCCTTCAGGAAGTGACTTCATGGCGCGTCCTTCGGCAGGGTGCAACATCGCATGCAGCGCATTCTGCGGTGCGCTGGGCCGGCAAGACGCCGAGGAGGCGAAGCAAGGCCGCGCAAGCCAAGCAAGTCAAGGGTGCGCAAGGTCAATCGCCGCGAACCGGCACGCCCTATTCTTCGCTTGCGCCCTTGGAGGAACTGCCAACTCCTTCAAGGGTGAAATTGAGGCGCTCCTCAACAGGGGCGAACTGCGACAGCCTTCGGGTTGGAGCGGAGGGACGGGGACAGAACTCAGACGGCTCGTCGACCGCAAGGCCGAGAACCGGGGTCCCCGCCGGACCCGCCACATCGCAAGGCGTGGCGGGTTTTCTGCGTGTGGCAACGGCTCGTGGAGAGGTGGCTGAGCAGTGGCATAGTGAGGTCTGCGTGTGCACATCGCCCGTCTGCGGCGATGCATGACGACCCTCCCGCCATCCAGCCACCCCTCGTGGAACCGCCTGCCCCGAATTCGCCCTCACCATCGCCTGCGCCTGCGCTGCCTCTGTACGTAGACCTCGATGGCACGCTCTTCCCGGGTGATTCGCTGCACGAGTCGGTGCTCCTGCTGTTGCGACGCAACCCGCTGAACCTGCTGCGGCTGCTGCTTTGGCTGTTCCAGGGGAAGTTGCACTTCAAGCGCAGACTGGCCGACGCGGTGCGGCCCGACCCCGCCACGTTGCCGTACCACAGCGCTTTTCTGGACTTCCTGCGCGCCGAGCGCGCCAGCGGCCGGCGTCTCGTCCTGGCCACCGCCGCTGACCACCGCATCGCCGCCGAGGTCGCGCAGCATCTGGGCGTGTTCGACGACCATCTGGGCAGCCAGGATGTCAATCTTTCCGGCACGCACAAACTCGCCGCCATCAAGCTCCACAGCGGCGGCGCGTTCGCCTACGCGGGCAACGGCGCTGTCGATCTGGCGGTGTGGCAACACAGTGTCGAGGCCGTCGCGGTCAACACGCCGCCCCGGGTGCAAAGGCGACTGAACGCCCTGCACCCCCAGGCCCGCGTTTTCAAGCGCGAACCGCTGCGCCTGCGCACCTTGCTCAAGGCCATCCGGCTGACGCAATGGAGCAAGAACACGCTGGTGTTCGTGCCGCTGCTGGCCAGCCACGTGACGAGCGCTCAGGCCTGGGCTGCAGTGCTGGGGGCCTTCGTGGCATTCGGCTTGTGCGCTTCCGCCACCTATCTCTTCAACGACCTTCTGGACCTGCCCAACGACCGCCGCCACGTTCACAAGCGCAAGCGACCGCTGGCTGCCGGCCTGCTGGGCGTCGGACCCGCGCTGACCATGGCGGCAGCGCTCTTGACCGCGGGCCTTGTGCTCGCGCTGGCGATTTCGCCGGCGCTGGCTGCGATGCTGTCAGGCTACCTCGCCATCACCCTGGCGTACTCCGTCTACCTCAAGAGCCTGGCGCTGTTCGATGTCCTGCTGCTGGCAGGCCTCTACACCTGGCGCATTGCCGCCGGCGCGGTGGTGGCGCAGGTGACCTTGTCCAACTGGCTGCTGGCCTTCTCGATGTTCCTTTTCCTGAGCCTGGCACTGGTCAAGCGCTGTGCGGAACTGGAAGAGATGAACGACACCGAGGCCACGCGCACCCCCGGCCGTGGCTACCGCCTGGAGGACCTGGCGACCTTGCGCGGCATGGGCGTGTGCAGCGGCTTTCTGGCGGTGCTGGTGCTGGCGCTCTATATCGAGAGCCAGAACGGCAGGGCCTTGTACCCCCAGCCGCTGTGGCTGTGGGCGCTGGTGCCGCTGCTGCTGGCCTGGGTGATGCGGATGTGGCTCAAGGTTGCCAGACGCGAGCTGCACGGTGAGGACCCCATCGCTTTCGCACTCAAAGACGCCGCCAGCTGGGTCACGCTGTTGGCCATGACGGGTGCCGCCTTGCTGGCCTCTCGGGGCGCCTCATGAAATTGGCCCCCTTGCTGCTGGCACTGGCTTGCGTGCTGCTGTCCAGCCTCGCCCAGATCGCCATGAAACTGGGCATGAAGGCCGGGGCGCCGGCAGCAGGTGGCGTCGAGGCGCCGGTACTGGCCACCTACGCCCAAGCGCTGTCCAGCCCGCTGGTGTGGCTGGGCCTGGCGCTGTACGGCCTGAGCGCCGGCCTGTGGCTGTGGGTCCTGTCCCGGCTGGACGTCAGCCTGGCTTACCCCCTGGTCAGCCTGGGCTTCGTGTTCACGCTCTTCGTCGGCATACAGTGGTTGGGTGAGCCCTTCTCCTGGCAGCGAGTTGCCGGCTGCGGCCTGATCGTGGCGGGCGTGATGCTGCTGGCGGCAGATGCGTGAGCAGTTCGCCTCACCTCCGACCGACACGCACGACCGGAGCACCAGGCCGGAGCATCTGGCCTGGTGCACTCGCCATTCATGACCGCAGCGCTGCTGATCGCTTCCCATGACGCCTGAACCCTTCGATCCCGTCCAAGGCGCGCGCAACACCTTCTTCAAGGTGTTCGGTGTGACGCTGCTGATCAAGTTGGGCCTGGCCGCATGGCTGCCCTTCACGGGCGATGAGGCCTTCTTCTACCAATGGGGGGTGCGTCCGCAATGGGGTTACTCGGACCACCCGCCGATGGTCGGCTGGCTGATCTGGCTCCTGCGTCACCTGGGCGATTCGCCGCTGGCCCTGCGCTCGGCCACGGCATTGCTGACCAGCGTGATCGCCCTGGCCGTCGTCGATCTGGGGCGCCGACTGCTTCCACCCGAACGCGAGCACTGCGCCTGGCTCGCCGGTGCCATCTACCTGGCGCTGCCTTTTTCCTGGCTGTTCGTGCTGGTGACCACCGACACGCCCCTCATCCTGTTCATGACCGCCTCCTGGTGGTGCTTCGTGCGCGGCGAACTGACCGGCTTGAACACAGCCACCGGGGCGACGAAGACATCCGCACAACCCGCCCGCTCTACCGCAGGGTGGTATGCCGCCGCGGGAGCGTTTTTGGGCATGGCGTTCCTGTCGAAGTATTTCGCGGTGCTGCTCGGGCTGGGTTATGCCCTGTGGCTGCTGGGGTGGCGCCGCGAGAGGGTCTGGGCCCTGGCCTTGATCGTGGGGTGCGCACTGCCTGGCGTGGCCATCAACCTGGCGTTCAACGCGACGCACGGATGGCCCAACATCATGTTCAACGTCTACAACCGGAACCAGGGCACGCACTGGTCGGTTGCAGACTTCGCCATCTATCTGGCCATGATGGCTTACCTGTTGACGCCGTGGCTGGTGTGGCAGAGCCTGCGCGCCGGGAAGAAGGGATCCGACATCTCCGGGCCGACCAGCGCGGGGCTGGGCGCAGGAGCCCCGGTGGGCAGCGACGTCGGATCGGTGAACGCTGAACAAAGCCGCAGCACACCCCGAACGGCCTCTGTGCTGGTGATGGTGCTGTGGACAGCACCCTTCCTGCTGTTCGCCTTCGTCGCCACCCGGCGCAGCGTCGGCCTGCACTGGGTCTTGGGCTTCGTGCCCTTGTTCGTGCTGTGGGCCGGCATGCGGCTGTCACCTGAGGCGCTGCGGCGCAGTTTGCGCTGGACCGGATGGCTGGCGGTGCCCCACGCGCTGCTGCTGTTCGCCCTGTTCGCGGCGCCGCTGGCCTGGTGGCAGCGATCGGACCAGTTTGCCGCTGTCGTCTTCCTGCGCGAGGCCCCAGCCGTGTCGGCCGCGTTGCAAAAAGACTTGCCGCCAGAGGCCACGCTGATGGCCCGCGGCTACAGCCCGGCCGCGGTACTCGCCTTTCACGCAGGGCGCTACGTGCCCGTGTTCGGCGTGGGCCGCTTTCATGCCCGGCAGGACGACCAGTGGGTCGACTTCAGGGCCCTGGAGGGCAAGCCCGTGCGCATCTACGACCGCAGGCCCTTGCGCGAAGAGGAGTTCTCGGCGTACTTTGAAAGCGTCAAGCCAGGCACATTCGAAGTCGCCGGGTTGCGCTTTCACTACCTGGATGGACAGGGGTTCAAGTTCAACCCCTACCGCGACCAGATCCTGAGGCAAGCGGCGGACAGCTTTCATCGCGTGCCGCACTGGCTGCCTGTGCTGGGCAGCCCGTTCTGCGAACGCTACGCTTTCGAGGACTGCTCACCGGCGGGGCGATGAGCCGGGCGGGAAACCGCGCTGCGGCTTCGTGGACCCGCGACGCCTCCGAGCCAAAGGCAACAGCGGTGTTGGTGGAGACGAGGAGGATCGAACTCCCGACCTTCGCATTGCGAACGCGACGCTCTCCCAGCTGAGCTACGTCCCCACAAGACTGGCAAGTTTAGCAGTGGCTGCCTAGGAAACTGGCGTGCATTTCGCACACGCGCCATTCGCTCACAATGCGCCAGAAGCCGGGACGTTGTCACTCGATGTGCCGGGAACCGTTGAGGAGTTCGCCCATGCCCATGTACGAGTACGCCTGTCAGGCGTGCGCCCACCGCTTCGAGACGCTGGTGCGCAGCGGGTCGCAGCCGGCCTGCCCGGCGTGCCACTCCACCCGCCTGGAAAAGCAGTTGTCGGTCTTTGCCACCGCCACCGCTTCTTCCAGCGCCGCCGCAGCGGCCGCCCCCATGCCCATGGGGCCCTGCGGAAGCTGCGGGCACCCGGACGGCCCCGGCTCCTGCGCTGTGCATTGACTTCAAGGACTGTCGCGCCATGCCTGTGACCCAAATCACCCTGCTGCCCGGCTACCCGCGTGAGGTGCAGGAACGCCTGGTCAACCGCATCAGCGACACCGTGCGCTCGGTGATCGACAGCGCCGAGGCGGGCACCACCACCTTCATCCAGGAGGTGTCGACCTATCGAAGAGATGGCCGGGTGTTTGACGGCGGTGGTGCAGCGCATCCGGTGGCCAGCGAAGTGGTGGCGTCGTTTCTGCAGGCCATGCAAGACCGCGACCTCCCGCGGGCCCAGGGCCATCTGGCCCCCGGCTTCCTGATGTGCTTTCCTGGCGGCAAGCGCTTCACGGCGCTGGAAGAACTGGTGGCCTGGGGCCGCTCGCGCTACCAGCGCGTGGAGAAGGTGTTCGAACGCTTCGACGAGTGCTGGACCGCAGAAGGCACCATCGTGTACTGCCACGGCACCCTGCAGGGCCAATGGCCTGATGGCAGCGCCTTCGAGGGCATCCGCTTCATCGACCGCTTCCTGGTCCAGGCGGGCCGCTTGGTGCGGCAGGACGTCTGGAACGATCTGGCGGAGCACCAGAACGCCTGAATCGCCGAGAAGCGGCTTGGCGACCGCTGAAGAACCTCTACAGGACCTCTGAAGGACCGCTTCAGGCTACAGCGCTGCCTCGATCACCGGGCGAAGGGCCTCGGGCTTCTCGACGGGCTCGAAGCGCTTGAGAACCCGGCCGTCGCGCCCGATCAGGAACTTGGTGAAGTTCCATTGGATGGCCCCGTCGGCCGCCGGCCCTGGCGCTTGCGCTCGCATCCACTTCCACAGCGGATGCGCCTGCGGACCATTGACCTCCACCTTGGCCATCATCGGAAAGCTCACGCCGTAGTTCTTCTCGCAGAAGGCCGCGATCTCCTCGTTGCTGCCTGGGTCCTGGCCGGCGAACTCGTTGCTGGGGAATCCAACCACCGTCATCCCCCGGCCCTGCAGGTCTTTCCACAGGGCCTCCAAGCCCGCAAACTGGGGCGTGAGCCCGCAAGCACTGGCCGTGTTGACTACCAGCAGCACGCGGCCCTGGAAGGCGGACAGGGGCTGTGCGCGCCCGTCGATGGTGTCAGCGGAGAAGTCGTACGCCAGGGGTGTGCTCATGGGGGCCTCGGTAGGGCTGGGACCGCCGACAGGCGGGGGAACAGTAAGACGGCACGGATGCTATAGGCCACCGGTTCCACCTGCAGCCACGGGGGCTTCACAAGCGGTTCCGCTGCGCCCTCAGCGCCGGGCGATGAGCAGGGAACCCTTTTCCAGGGGGTTCAGATCGATGCGCTGGGCGCTCGCGAAGCCGGCTCCATCGAACCACTCGCGGTACTCCGCCTCGCTGTAGGTGCGCGTGCCGGTTTCGAAGAGCAAGGTGAGTCGGAAGGCGGCGTGAAAGGCGTTCAAGGGCGTGCCGGCGAGGTAGTCATGCACCACCAGCAGGCCGCCCGGGCGCAGGCAGCGCGCGATCTCGGCAATGACACGGCGGTTGTCAGATGGCTGCTGGTTATGCCCCACCGACAGGTACAGCACGACGTCGTAGCCCTCACCCCAGGCCAGATCGAGCACGTTGCCCGCCCGCGTGCTGATGCGCTCGGACAGGCCGGCCGCTGCGATGGACGCGGGCGTGTCGGTCAGCGCGCTGGGCAGGTCCACGATGACGGCCTGCAACTGCGAGTGGTGGCGGCAGAACCGCATGGCGTGCAGGCCGTGCGAGCCGCCCAGGTCCAGAAGGCGCAGGTGGCCGGGCTCGACGGGGGTGTGCGCCACCAGGTCCGGCCCCAGGTCCTGCGCGAAGGCATGCATGTAGCGCGAGAACAGCGGGCCGAGCTGGGGCTCCAGCGCCATGCGCTGCCACAGGGTCTGCGCCGGCTGGCCGGCCTGCACGGCACGGTCCAGATCGCCCATCATGGCCCAGGCTTCGTGCGTCCACAGGGCGCCGGGCGTGTAGTCGATGCTGCCGGCGCTCGTGAGCCATCGCTGGGTGCTGTCGGTGTTGGCGTAACCGCCCTCGCTGCCGCGAAGGTAGCCCAACGCCACCAGAAAGTCGGCCAGGGTGCGCACACCCTCTGGGCTGGACCGGGTTTGCCGGGCCAGCGCGGCGGCGTCCAGCGCGCCCCGGGACAGCGCTTCAAACACCCCGAGCCGCGCCGCCGCCACGATGGCCGCCGACTTCATCATCGGCATGTAGATGTCCAGCATGGGCAGTTCGGCAGACCCCGTGGGCTGGCAGACATCGGGCTTGGGGGTGAAATTCAAGATAAGGTCCTGCATGGGAGGGATGCAGATTCTCGCCGTCTGGCGACGCGGGCTGCCCAGCCCTGCGTTCGGCGTGCAGGCTCCTCTGAACTCCAGGTCAAGGAATTGACGCCTATCAGCATCTGGGTAGGCATTGCCTGACTCAATCACATGGATTGAAGCTTTCGATTGGCCCGGCCTTTCAGGCTTTGGTAACGTGTCGGTTGTTGGTTGTCCAAGACAGCAACAGACAGACCGCAAACCCTTCGCAGAACCCCAACTCACAGGAGCCAATCCCATGGGACTCAAAGGATCCAAGACCGAGCAGAACCTGAAGGACGCCTTCGCCGGCGAATCCCAGGCCAACCGCCGTTACCTGTACTTCGCAAACAAGGCTGACGTGGAAGGCCAGAACGACGTGGCAGCGCTGTTCCGCTCCACCGCTGAAGGCGAAACCGGCCACGCCCACGGCCACCTCGAGTTCCTCGAGAACGGCTCGGGTGACCCGGCCACCGGCATGCCCATCGGCTCCAGCCGTCAGAACCTGGCCGCTGCAGTGGCTGGCGAAACGCACGAGTACACCGACATGTACCCGGGCATGGCCAAGACCGCTCGCGACGAAGGCTTCGACGAGATCGCCGACTGGTTCGAGACCCTGGCCAAGGCCGAGCGCTCGCACGCCAACCGCTACCAGAAGGCCCTGGACGCGCTGGTCGACTGACCTGCACCCGCCAGTGCAAACAAGGGGCTGCGTGCCCCTTGTTTTCCTTCCAAGCTCTCCCTTTTCCCCCACCCCATTTCCCGTGAGCGTCCCCCATGCGTGAAGGCAACCTCGAAGCCCCGACCCGGCATCCGCTGGACTGGCAGAACCCCGAGTTCTACGACGAGGGCTCCGCCATGAAGGAGATGGAGCGGGTGTTCGACATCTGCCACGGTTGCCGCCGCTGCGTGAGCCTGTGTCAGAGCTTTCCGACGCTGTTCGATCTGGTGGACGCCACTGACGATGGCGAGGTGCACGGTGTCAAGCAGGAAGCCTACTGGAAGGTGGTCGACCAGTGCTACCTGTGCGACCTGTGCTACATGACCAAGTGCCCGTACACGCCGCCGCACGCATGGAACCTGGACTTTCCGCACTTGATGCTGCGGGCCAAGGCCATCAAGCACAAGAAGGGCGAAGTCAGCGCGAAGGAGAAGTTCCTCGCCTCCACCGACACCCACGGCAGCTTTGCCGGGATTCCCATCGTGGTGCAGGCGGTCAACGCGATCAACAAGACCAAGACGGCGCGCAAGCTGATGGACAGCCAGCTCGGCGTACACCCCGATGCGTGGATGCCCACCCTGGCCGCCCAGCGTTTCCGCTGGGGCCGGGCCATGAGCAACACCACCTTCCCCGCCGTCAAGGGCCAGCGCACGCCGGGCAAGGTGGCCATCTTCTCCACCTGCTACGTCAACTACAACGAGCCAGGCATTGGCGAAGACCTGATCAAGCTGCTGGACCACAACGAGATTCCCTACGTCATCGTCGACAAAGAGAGCTGCTGCGGCATGCCCAAGCTCGAGCTCGGCGACCTGGACTCGGTGGCCAAGAGCAAGGCCGCCAACATCCCGGTGCTGGCCCGCTATGCGCAAGAGGGCTACGCCATCGTCAGCGCCGTGCCCAGCTGCACCCTGATGTTCAAGCAGGAGATCCCGCTGATGTTCCCCGACTGCGCCGACACGCAGGCGGTGAAGAAGGCGATGTTCGATCCCTTCGAGTACTTCATCGCCCGCCACAAGGACGGCCTGCTGAAGACCGACTTCAAGGCGGCACTCGGCAAGGTGAGCTACCACATCCCCTGCCACGGCCGGGTGCAGAACATCGGCAAGAAGACCGAAGAGATGTTCAAGCTCATCGGCCAGACAGTGGAAGTCAAGCTCAACACCGTGGAGCGCTGCTCCGGCCACGCCGGCACCTATGGCGTGAAGAAGGATTACCACCCCGTGGCCATGAAGATCGGCAAGCCCGTGTTCAAGGCCATGGCCAAGGATGAGCCCGATTTCATCAGCAGCGACTGCGCGCTGGCCGGCCACCACATCGCCCAGGGCATGGCGCAGGCCGGCACCCCCGCCAAGGCCCTGCAGCACCCGCTGAGCCTGGTGCGGCGGGCCTACGGCCTGTGAGACCGCTCACCAGGTCCGCACGCATCGCCGCGCTCACCCGAATTCACATCACCTCTTCCACAGGAGTCTGAACCATGGCCACCCTCACCCGTGACAACCTCCTTACCCTGGAGGCCTACGCCAAGATCCGCAAGAGCAGCAAGCCCGAGGCCATCGCCCACCGCAAGCTGCGCAGCGTGGGCCTGGGCGAGCACATGACGCTGCAGTTCGAGGACGAGAAGACCATCCGCCGGCAAATCCAGGAGATGCTGCACATCGAGAAGATCTTCGACGAGGAAGGCATCCTCAGCGAGATCGAGGCCTATGCGCCGTTGATTCCCGATGGCAGCAACTGGAAGGCCACGATGCTGATCGAGTACCCGGACCCGCACGAGCGCAAGCGCGAACTGGCCCGGCTGATCGGCGTGGAAGACCGCATGTTTGTGGAGGTGGAAGGCCATGCACGGGTCTACGCCATCGCCGACGAGGACCTGGACCGGGAGAATGCCGAGAAAACGTCTTCAGTGCACTTCGTGCGCTTCGAGTTCAGCAAGGCCATGCGCGAAGCCATCCTGGCAGGCGCCAGCGTGAAGCTAGGCTGTGACCACACGAACTACCCGCAGCACATCACGATCGCGGCCGACACCCTGGCCAGCCTGGCTGGCGACCTGCGCTGATCAACCCACCCCGGCCCTGCGCGACAGGGCCAGGGAGTGCGCGGTGTAAACCGCCAGTCCCGTCCAGATGAGCACAAAGCCCGCCAGCCGCTGGGCATCGAAGGGCTCGCCAAACACCACCACGCCGATGCCCAGTTGCAGCGACGGCGAGAGGTACTGGAACAGGCCTACCGTGGCCAGCTTCAGGCGGCATGCCGCGGCGGCGAACATCATCAGGGGCACGGCGGTGAGCGGCCCGGCCATGACCAGCCAGAACAGCAGTCCCGGGCTGGCCGTGGCCAGAGCGCCACTCCCGTCAAAACTGATCCAGGCCAGCCAGGGCAGCACCACTGGCGCAATCAGCAGCGTCTCCAGCGTCAACCCCTCCAGCGGACCCAGCCTGGCGGTCTTGCGCAGCAGGCCATACACCGCGAAAGTGGCGGCCAGCGCCAGACCCAGCCAAGGCAGCCGCCCGGTGTGCCAAGTCAGCCACAGCACACCCGCCGCGGCAAACCCCACCGCCACCCACTGCACGCGCAGCAGGCGCTCGCGCAGCACCAACACGCCCAGGCACACGCTGAGCAGCGGGTTGATGAAGTAACCCAGGCTCGCTTCCACCACCTGAGCCGATTGCACGGCGTACACATAGAGCAGCCAGTTCACCGCCAGCAGCAGCCCGCTGACCAGCGGCATCCACAACTGGCGCGGCGTTTTCAGAAGCGCGACCAGCCACTGCCAGCGGCGCAACACAGCCAGCACGCCCAGCAGAAAGACGAGCGACCATACCGAGCGGTGCAGGACGATCTCCGCCGATGAGACCGTGGCAAGCTCACGCAGGTACAGGGGATACA
This sequence comes from Rubrivivax sp., assembly GCA_044372085.1. GTDB lineage: Bacteria > Pseudomonadota > Gammaproteobacteria > Burkholderiales > Burkholderiaceae_C > Rubrivivax. Next base: position 13,175 of record JBILSM010000031.1, on the reverse strand, counting down.
GGCCCCAGATGCCGAAGGCCAGCAGGGCGTAGAGGGCACCGGAGTTCATGTCGCGCAACCATTGTCGCGCCGCCGTGCAGGCCGCCAACAGGCGCAACGACGCGCAGCGCAAGAGGCCGCCAAGGCGGCGGCCTGGCAGGCCACAATCCCCGCATGTCTGCGAACGCCTCCCCAGGCCCCGCGCCGCGCTGGCGCACCGTCACGGCACTGGGCAGCGCGCAGACCCTGTCATGGGCCAGCAGCTACTACCTTCCCGGCGTGCTGGCCACCCCCATGGCGCGGGAACTGGGTGTGTCCGTGCCCACCGTTCATCTGGCCTTCTCGCTGGCACTGATCGTCTCCGCCCTGGTGGGCCCGGCAGCGGGCCGGGCCATCGACCGGCACGGTGGCCGTCCAGTGCTGCTGGGCACCAACGTGCTGTTCGCTCTGGCCTTGACCGCACTGGCCTCGGCGCAGGGGCCCTGGGGCCTGTTCGCCGCCTGGGTGCTGATCGGACTGGCCATGGGCAGCGGCCTGTACGAGGCCGCCTTTGCCAGCCTGGTGCGCCTGTACGGACACGACTCGCGCAACGCCATCACCGGCATCACGCTGATTGCCGGTTTCGCCAGCACGGTGGGCTGGCCCTTGTCGGCTTGGATGGAGACGCAGTGGGGCTGGCGCGGTGCCTGCGTGGGGTGGGCGGCGCTGCACCTGGTGCTGGGCTTCCCCTTGAACCTGATCGTTCCGAAGGCGCGCCGGGCACCGAGCCTGGTATCGCCGCAACCCGGGCCTGTCCCGCCGACGTCGTCGCCCGGGCAGGACACAGCCCGCGAGTCGAGCGCCACAGCCGCAGGAGCGGCCGTAGCCACGGGCCAAGCCCCCGGCGAGATGCGCACCGCCGTGCTGCTGTCCACCGCGTTCGCGCTCGTGTGGTTCATCAGCACGGCCATGGCCACGCACCTGCCGGCACTGCTGCAGGCCAGCGGCGCCACGCTGGCTGCCGCCGTCGCCATCGGGGCCCTGGTGGGCCCGGCACAGGTGGCCGGCAGGCTGCTCGAGTTCGGGCTGCTGCGCCGCATCCATCCGCTGCTGTCGGCGCGCCTGGCCGGGCTGGCCCATCCCGTGGGCGTGCTCGTCCTGATGGCGCTGGGCGGGCCCGGAGCGGCAGCATTTGCGCTGCTGCACGGTGCTGGCAACGGCATCATGACGATTGCCAAGGGCACGCTGCCCCTGGTGCTCTTCGGCCCAGCGGGCTACGGCGCCCGGCAGGGTTGGCTGATGATGCCGACGCGGGTGGCACAGGCGCTGGCACCGGTGCTGTTCGGCTTGGCGCTTCAGCGCTGGGGAGCGCAGGCGATGTGGATCTCGGCGGCACTGGGCCTGATGGCCTTTGCCGCCCTGATGGCCATCAAGGCACCGCGTGAGACTTCAACGCCGCCTTGAGCTGCGCCTGCACCGCCGAGCGCAGCGACTCCGGCGCCAGCACAGCCACCTCACCACCGTGACGCAGCACATCCATGACCAGCTCGGTCTCGTTGGCGTAGGGCACCCGCAGTTCGAACCGGCCGTCGGGCAGGTGGCGGGTCTTCTGGCGAGGGTGCCACTCCTCCTTGCCCACCCAGCGCGCGGCCTCGGCGGAGAAGACCAGCGTCGCCCACTGGGCGCGGGCCCCGGCAAAGATGCCGTAGCCAGCGTCCAGCGCCGCCTCCACCGTCTTGACAGGCACCTCACGCGCCTTGAGTTCCAGAATGGAGGCCTGCTCCACGGCATCCAGCGCGAAGCGCAGCAACTGCTCCTTCTGGTGGCACCAGGCGTCCAGGTACCAGGTGTTGCGGTAGTGAACCAGGCGCTGGGGTGACACATCGCGCTGGGTCACCGCCTGGCGGCCACGCGTCTGGTAGCGCATGTGCACACGCCGACGGCGCACCAGGGCGTCGCCGAACAACTCGAACCACTTGCTGGGCACCGGACGCCGGCCCGCGCTGACGATGCGCACCCGGCGCATCAGGGAATGAGCCTGTTTGTCGTCGGGCCCGAGCATGCCCTGGAGTTTCTCCAGCAGCGGCTGCAGATGGCGCGACAACAGCCCTCCTTCGTCCAGCCCCTGGATGAGTTGGTGCATGGTCAGCAGCGCGTGGATCTCGCGCTCGCTGAACCACACCCCTGGAAGTTCGTGCTGGACCGGACCGCGACCGCTGGCGGACTGCAACTTGTAGCCTCGCTCATAGGCGTCCCAGACGATGGGAGCGTCCATTCGGTCGCGCAGGTACTGGATGTCGCGCTTGAGGGTGGCCGGCGAAACCTCCAGCTCGGCCAGAAGCGTGGCGAAGTCCACGCAGCCCCGTGACTTGATCAGCGCCTCGATGCGGTAAAAGCGTTCGGAGCGATCCATCGGCTCTCCTGGATTCAGCAGGGCCGCAGCACACCCAGCCCAGGGCCGGCATTGTGGGGGGAAACCGGCCCAGCGCCGACATCGGCACCGGCCTGGCACCACCCCCCGGGTTTGCGATCTGCAGCGGGTGCGGGCAACGGCGATAATGCGGGGTTGCGGAGCTTGCGCTCCACCTCTTCCTGGCGGCCAACCCTCACGGGCCAGCCTGCACACGAACGACACCCGGAAACCCCGATGGCCAAGACACCGCCCAAGACCACCGTTTCCAGCGAAGGCCTGCGCTACCACTCCAAGGTGCCAGGTTCCCCCTTCGTGGCCACCGGCCATTTCGGCGCCGCCACGATGTCCTGCTTTCTCTGCGGCAAGCACCGGCCCCGCGCGCAACTGAAGTCGCGCAAGCTGATGGGCAAGACGCACTTCGTGTGTGCGCCCTCCTGCAAGGAACTTGAGGCCACTCTCACGGCGCGCTGAAGCGGGACGGCTGCTGCGGCGCCACACCTCTACGCACCAGCGCCAGCAGTTCCTGCTCCCCCAGGGTCTCTCGCTGCAGCAGTTGCTCGGCGGCGAGGTCCAGGGTCTGCCGATGGTCTTGAAGCCAAGCGATGGCGCGCTCCAGCGCTGCGCTCACCAGCTGGCGAACGGCGTCATCGGCACGCTGGGCCGTGGCAGGGGCCGTATTGGGGTGTGCGGCTGATGCTGGGGTCTCGGGCAGGAAGCTCGCCCGCTCCCCCGCCCAGGACACCGGCCCCAGGGCCTCGTCCATGCCGTAGCGCAGCACCATGTCACGGGCCAGATCGGTGGCCTTGACCAGATCATCGGCAGCGCCCGTGGAGACGTCGCCGAATACCACCTGCTCGGCGGCTCGGCCGGCCATCAGCACGGTCAGCCGGTCCAGCAGTTCCGCACGGCGTTGCACATGACGGTCTTCGGAGGGACGCTGCAGCGTGTAGCCCAGCGCGCCGATGCCGCGCGGGATGATGGACACCTTGTGCACCCGGTCAGCACCGGGCAGGGACAGCGCGACCAGCGCATGTCCCAGTTCGTGGCAGGCCACCAGCCGCCGCTCCGGCTCCGAGAGCAGACCGCGGCGCTTCTCGATGCCCGCCACGATGCGCTCGATGGCCAGCGTGAAGTGCTCCAGCGTCACGGCCGCAGCACCCAGCCGGGTCGCGGCCAGCGCGGCTTCGTTCACCACGTTGGCCAGATCGGCCCCGGCCAGCCCGACGGTGATGCCAGCCACCTGGTCCAGGTCGGTTTGCGGCGCCAGGACGATCTTGCGGACGTGTACCCGCAGGATGGCCAGGCGGCCGGGCCGATCGGGCCGGTCCACCAGCACCTGGCGGTCGAAGCGGCCGGCGCGCAGCAACGCCGGGTCCAGCACCTCCGGGCGGTTGGTGGCGGCCAGCAGCACCACGCCCACGCTGGGGTCGAAGCCGTCCAGCTCTGACAGCAGCTGGTTCAGCGTTTGCTCGCGCTCGTCGTGGCCGCCGGCGAGGGTGAATGCGCCGCGCGCCTTGCCCAGGGCGTCGAGCTCGTCGATGAAGATGATGGCCGGGGCCTGCGCGCGGGCCTGCTCGAACAGGTCGCGCACGCGCGCCGCGCCTACGCCGACGAACAGCTCAATGAATTCCGAACCGTTGATGGAAAAGAAGGCCACGCCGGCCTCGCCTGCCACGGCGCGGGCCAGCAGCGTCTTGCCAGTGCCTGTGGGTCCCATCAGCAGGACGCCCTTGGGCATCCGGGCTCCCAGGCGGCCGTGGGCCTGGGGGTCCTTCAGGAAGTCCACGATCTCCTGCAGCTCGGCCTTGGCCTCGTCCACGCCTGCCACGTCCTCGAACCGCACCCCCGTCTGCCGCTCCATGTAAACCTTGGCGCGGCTTCGGCCGATGCCCAGCAGACCGCCCTCCCCCATCCCGCCCATGCCCCCCAGGCGTGATGCCAGGCGCTGGGACAGCAGGTACCAGACCCCGAAGAAGATCACCGCAGGCGCGACCCAGGACCACAGCTGGGTCAGCCAGGTGGACTCCTTGAGGCGTCGGTAAGGCACATCAAACCCCGACAGGCGCTCGGCAAGGGCCGGCTCCACCAACTCGGCCGCCAGGGCTCGGTGGCCGCCGGGCTCCGGGGCCTTAAGCGGGCCCACCAGCAGGCCGCCCACCAACTGGACTTCGGCCACCTGGCCCTCCCGCAGGGCTTGCTCGAACTGGCTGTAGGGCACCACCTCCACTGCACTGCGCTGCTCCCACCACAGCGTCAGCCCCCACCACAGCGACAAGGCCGCCAGGACGTACAGCAGGGTGAACCGTCGCTGGGGATCCAGGAAGGAAGGCGGATCCTTAAAGGGGTTGGGGCGTGGCGGTGAGGGGGTGGTCGGTCGGGTCATGGCGCGGGCCGTGGGCCCCTACCTTAGACCCGGCCTTCAGCCACGGGCTTGCGTCGGCGCAAGCGTGCCCGTCACGGCGGGAAGCCCTCCGAAGAACAGGTCGGCCACCATCTCGCCCAGTGCCGCATACGACAGCGTGCCGTCGGGACGCAGCCAGGTGAATGTCCAGTTGATCATGCCGAACAACAGCATGGCCATGGGCTTGTGCAGTTCAGGGCTCAGATCGGGCCGGCACGCGGCCACGCCGCGTGCGAAGGCGGCCACCACCTGGCGCTGGCCGTCCAGCACCGCGTCTCGGGCGCGCTCGTCCAGGAACTTCACGTCCTCGGTGAGCACGCGGTGCTCGCTCTGGGCATCGGCGTAGGCCTGCATGAAGCGCCGGATGAGGCTGCGCAGCCGCGCTTCGGGGGTGGCCGCCGCGCCTGCAGCCCCAGGCTCGCCAGGTTCTCCAGATTTGACGGTGTGATCTGGCGGCCCCGGCGTCTCGGGCGTTTCCTGCACCGCAAGCAGTTCCAGCCGTGCGACGTGGCTGCGCACGATGTCCTCCAGCAAGGCATGCTTGTCGCTGAAGTAGTGGTAAAGCGTGGCCTTGGACACGCCGGTGGCCGCGGCCACTTCGTTCATGGTGGCCGCGGTGTAGCCCCGCTGCGCGAACAGCGCGGCGGCGGCCCTCAGGATGTGGGCGCGCTGGTCATCGTAGGTGGCGGCGCGGGGACGGGCCATGGGACCGGAGGGCGCGGGGAAGAGCGTCGGGGATGAAACAGGACGCGGGCGCTGGTCGGTGAGTCAGCGCTCGTCGAAGCTGAGCACCACGCGATCGGTCAGCGGGTGGGCTTGGCAGCTCAGCACGAAGCCCGCGGCCAGTTCCGACTTCTCCAGTGCGAAGTTGCGATCCATCCGCACCTGGCCTTCCAGCACCTTGCACCGGCAGGTGGCGCACACGCCCGATTTGCAGGAGTAAGGCACGTCCAGCCCGGCGCGGGCCGCAGCGTCCAGGATGCTCGGGTCCCCCGCGCCGAAGCCGAACTCGCGCGTCAGGCCATCGCGCACCAGGACGATGCGCGCTTGCTCCGCGTCTCCCGCCTTGTGGGCGTGGGCGTCGCCCTGCGGCGCCAGGGCCGGCGGCACGCCGAAACGTTCGATGTGGATGCGGTCTTCGCCGATGCCGGCGCCCTTCAGCCCCGCCTCGGCCTCGTCATTGAAGGCGTGAGGGCCGCAGACAAAGACCTGGTCCACGCCTTGAGGATTGATCAAGGTGCGCAGGAACAAGCCGATGCGCTCGGCGTCAAGCCGCCCGGCCCCCAAGGGCGAGTCCACCTGCTCTCGCGAGAACACCGGATGGATCGCCAGGCGCGTGAGGTAGCGGTTCTTCAGATCCTCCAACTCCTCCTTGAACATGGTGGAGGCCGCGTTGCGGTTGCCGTACAGCAGGGTGCAGCGCACGTGCGGGGCCGAGGCCAGCAGGGTGCGCAGGATGGACAGGATGGGCGTGATGCCGCTGCCCCCGGCGATGGCCAGCACGTGGGCGGCGAGGTCAGAGCCGGCCAGATCGGCGGCGGCCTGGCCGAAACGGCCCTGGGGTGGCAGGACCTGCAGCGTGTCGCCGGGCTTGATCTGGCCGTGCACCCAGGTGGAAAACGCCCCGCCCGCCACCCGTCGCACACCCACGCGCAGCGGCTCGCCCGCGGCAGAGCAGATGGAGTAAGAGCGGCGCAGGTCCTGCCCGCCCACGTCGTGGCGCAGCGTGAGGTACTGGCCGGGGGCAAAGGTGAACGCCGCCGCCTGCGAGGGCGGCACGTCGAAGGTGACGACCACGGCGTCGTCGGTGTCGGGGCGCACGTCGCGCACGCGCAGGGGGTGGAAGTGCAGTCCGCTCATGGGGAGGTCCGGGGTCGGTGATCGGTTCGTCTGGGCAGGCAGGCGAGCCCGCCGACATTCAAATGGGCTTGAAGTGTTCGAAAGGCTCGCGGCAGGCCAGGCAGCGGTACATGGCCTTGCAGGCGGTGGAACCAAAGGCCGACAGCCGCTCGGTCTGCGCGCTGCCGCAGCGCGGGCAGTCGACCCCGCGGGGGCGGATGCGGATGGTGGCCACGCCCGGGGCGGCCTCGGGCTCCACGGGGCCGGGGGGCGCGATGCCGTAATCGCGCAGCTTGCGCCGGCCTTCGTCGCTGATCCAGTCGGTGGTCCAGGCAGGCGCCCGGCGCAGCGTGACCGTGACGGGGCCGTATCCCGCTGCGTCCAGGGCCTGCCGGACGCTGTCAGAGATGACCTCCGTGGCGGGGCAGCCGCTGTAGGTGGGGGTGAGCACCACCTCGGTACCGGCCGCACCACACACCACTTCCCGCACGATGCCCAGGTCCCGCACGGACAAGGCCGGCACCTCGGGGTCGGGCACGGTGTCCAGCACCGCCCAGGCGGCGGCGAACGGCGCGGCAGAAGTCGAAGCGTTCACCACACCCCGCCCGGGAAGGCCCGCTGCAGGTGCTGCATCTCGGCCAGGATGAAACCCATGTGCTCGCTGTGCACGCCGCGGCTGCCGGTGCTGACGAACTTGGTGGCCGCAGGCACTGCCAGCGTGGCCTCGTCCAGCACCGCCGTCACCGCCGCGCGCCAGGGCTCGCGCAGTTCGCTGCGCTGCGGCCCCAGGCCGCTGGCGGCGGCGTGGGCATCCAGTTCGTCATCCAGGAACATCTCGCTCGTGTAGGGCCAGGCGCGCTCCAGCGCGGCCTTGGCGCGTGCGGCCGATTCCTCGGTGCCATCACCCAGACGCACCACCCACTGCGCGGCGTGCTCGACGTGATAGCGAGCCTCCTTGACCGCCTTGCCGGCGATGGCCGCCAACTCGGCGTCGCGAGACTTCGCCAGGGCCTGCCAGTGCAGCTTGAGCCACACGGCCAGCAACAGGTTGCGCACCTGCACGTCGGCGAAGTCACCGCCCGGCGAATGCGCGCTGCTGCGGCGCAGGGGCTGCTCCACCAGAGTGAGGTTGAGATAGTCGCGTTCGTCGCGCAGGAACGCGAGCTGGTCTTCGTCCAGCCCCTGACCATCCAGCGTGCCGGCATGGCTGAGCAAGGCACGGGCTTGGCCCAGCAGGTCCAGCGACAGGTTGGTGAGTGCGATGTCTTCTTCCAGGACGGGACCATGGCCGCACCATTCGGACAGGCGCTGGGCGTGGATCAGGCAGGTGTCGGCCAGGCGCAGCACCCAGCGCACCTCGGGCGCACGGCTGACGCTGACCGAAGAGGCCGGGCCGCGGGCCATGACAGGCGCGGGGGGCGCAACGGAAGCGGGGGCAGCGGTCATTGCGGCAGCCTCACATGTGGTCCACGGCTTCAGGCAGCACGTAGAACGTGGGGTGGCGGTAGACCTTGTCTTCCATCGGGTCGAAGTACATGTCCTTGTCGCCGGGGTCGGAAGCCGTGATCTGGCTGGAGGGCACCACCCAGATGCTGCAACCTTCCTGGCGCCGGGTGTAAACCTCGCGCGCCAGTTGCAGCGCCATGGGCGCATCAGGCGCATGCAGGCTGCCGCAGTGCTTGTGGTCCAGGCCGGCCTTGGGGCGGACGAAGACCTCCCACAGCGGCCATTCCTGGGGGGTGTCGTTGCGGCTCATGCGGCCTCCTTAGCGGTTGCTTGCTTGCGGGCATGGGCCAGCGCGGCTTCGCGCACCCAGGCGCCGTCTTCCCAGGCCTTGACGCGGGCGCCCAGACGCTCCTTGTTGCACGGGCCGTCACCGCCCACCACGCGCCAGAACTCGTCCCAGTCGATGGGGCCGAAGTCGTGGTGGCCGCGGGCCTCGTTCCACTTGAGATCCGGGTCCGGCAGGCTCACGCCCAGCACCTTGGCCTGCTCGACCGTGGCGTCGATGAACTTCTGGCGCAGGTCGTCGTTGCTGATGCGCTTGATGCCCCAGCGGGCCGACTGCGCGCCGTGCACGCTCTCGCCGTCGGGCGGGCCGAACATCATCAGGCTGGGCCACCACCAGCGGTTGGTGGCGTCCTGCACCATGGCGCGCTGCTCGGGCGTGCCCTCGCGCATCATCACGTTCAGGGCATCGAAACCCTGGCGCTGGTGGAAGCTTTCCTCGCGGCAGATACGCACCATGGCGCGGGCGTAGGGCGCGTAGGAGCAGCGGGTGAGCGGCACCTGGTTCATGATGGCCGCGCCATCCACCAGCCAGCCGATCACGCCCACGTCTGCCCAGGTGAGCGTAGGGTAGTTGAAGATGGAGCTGTACTTGGCCTTGCCGCTGTGGAGTGCGGCCAGCAATTCGTCACGGCTGGTGCCCAGGGTCTCGGCGGCGGAGTACAGGTACAGGCCGTGACCGGCCTCGTCCTGGATCTTGGCCAGCAGGATGGTCTTGCGCTTGAGCGTAGGGGCGCGCGTCACCCAGTTGGCCTCGGGCAACATGCCCACGATCTCGGAGTGCGCGTGCTGGCTGATCTGGCGCACCAGCGTCTTGCGGTAGTGCTCAGGCATCCAATCCTTGGCCTCGATGAAGCCGCCTTCGTCGATCTTGGCATCGAAGCGCCGTTCGAGTTCGGCCTCTTCCAGCGACCGGACGGCCTTGCGCTCTTCCTTGGGCGCGGTGTCCATGGCTTGGGTGTACATCGTGGGGCTCCTTTTGGGGGATTCAGTGGGTGCTGCTCGGGTTTCTGTTGGCAAGCGCCGTGGCTGGCCGGCGTTCATGTGCGGTACCGCACTCGGCAGACGGGGGCGGGCTGCGGCGCTTCGGCGTGTCGGTCGGCCCACAGGGCCGACTGCCCTGCGGTGCTCGGGCGCAAGGCCCCGCGGCAGAACTCGCTTCGCTCACTGCGTTCGCTACGCTCGGACAGCTGCCGCGAATCTGTTGACGAAGCGCGCTGCGCGCGCGGGCCTCACCCCCTGCGCTCCTCGGCGACCCGCAGGCGCGCCACAGCCCACCCCCGCCCGCCGAGGACTTCGCGTGTCGTTCTGCCATTAATGCCAGCACTGTTTTCTCGGGGTAAGAGGGGATATCCACAACACACTGCGCATTCCAAAGGTTCAGCGCGGCAGTGTGGGCCTGCCCAGGGTGCCTTTGGGAGCGGCGAGAAGCGCAGCGGCGGGGTCGGCGCGCGCAGCGCGCATCCAGAACTGGCTCGCCGCAGCTGTCCGAGCGCAGCGCCCTTGGGGCGCGAAGCGAGTTCTGCGGCGCGACCCTGCCGCGAGCATCGCAGTGGAGTCGGCCCATGGGCCGACCGCTCCCGCCGGCGCCCTGGGCAGGCCCCCGCTGCAGCGGAGCGCGCGAAACAGGAGCAGACAGCAACGCCACAGATTGCCTCACTTCGGACGGTTATCAATCACCCGCCGGGCTTTGCCCAGGGAGCGCTCGATGCCATTGGGCTCCAGCACCTCGACCTTGCAGCTCACGCCGATCAAGGTCTTGATGCGGTGCTGCAGTTCGCGCGCGATGCCAGCGCGGTCAGAAGACGCGAACGTGGGCTGGATCTCGCAGCGCACCAGCACCTCGTCCAGGTGCCCCTCGCGCGACACCACCAACTGGTAGTGGCCGGTCAACTGCCCCTGCTGCAACACCAGCTCCTCGACCTGCGTCGGGAACAGGTTGACCCCGCGGATGATCAGCATGTCGTCGCTGCGGCCCACGATCTTGCCCATGCGGCGCATGCTGCGGGCGGTGGGCGGCAGCAGCCGGGTGAGGTCACGCGTGCGGTAGCGGATGACGGGCAGTGCCTCCTTGGTCAGCGTGGTGAACACCAGTTCGCCCTCGCTGCCGTCGGGCAGCACCTCGCCCGTGTGCGGGTCGATGATCTCGGGGTAGAAGTGGTCTTCCCAGATCACCGGGCCGTCCTTGGTCTCCACACACTCGCTGGCCACACCCGGGCCCATCACCTCGCTCAGGCCGTAGATGTCCACGGCGTCGATGCCGGCGCTGCGCTCGATGTCGGCGCGCATCTGCTCGGTCCAGGGCTCGGCGCCGAAGATGCCCACCTGCACCGACATGGCCGAGGGGTCCTTGCCCTGACGGCGGAACTCCTCCACGATCACCTGCATGTAGCTGGGCGTGACCATGATGATGTCGGGCTTGAAGTCCTCGATCAGCTGGACCTGCTTCTCGGTCTGGCCGCCGCTCATGGGGATGACCGTGCAGCCCAGCTTCTCTGCCCCGTAGTGCGCGCCCAACCCGCCTGTGAACAGGCCGTAGCCGTAGGAGACATGCACCATGTCGCCGCGCCGGCCTCCTGCCGCGCGGATGCTGCGGGCGACCAGGTCGGCCCAGCGGTCGATGTCGCCTTGCGTGTAGCCCACCACCGTGGGCTTGCCCGTGGTCCCGGAGGAGGCGTGGATGCGGACGATCTGGTCGCGCGGCACCGCAAACAGGCCGAAGGGATAGTTGGCCCGCAGGTCGGACTTGGCCGTGAAGGGGAACCTGGCCAGATCCGCAAGCGTCTTGCAGTCCGAGGGGTGCACATCCTTGGCGTCGAAGGCCTGGCGGTAGTGCGGCACGTTGTCGTAGGCGTGCCGCAGGGTCTTTTGCAGGCGTTGCAACTGCAGGGCCTGAAGTTCGTCGCGGCTGGCGCGTTCGATGGGATCGAGGTCGCCGGGGGCGGGTTGCGTTACGGGCATCGGGCGGTCTCCTGGGGTCTTGCTGTCTGGGGCGAAGGGTCTCGGCCTGGGCGGCGCACCTGCGGCGGTGGGGTCGTCGCCTCTCAGCGCGCCTTGCCCATGGGCAGGCCTTCCACCAGCGGCTGGCCCTTCATGGTGTAAGAACGTCCACGGAAGGCGGCAATGGCCGCGCCCTTCTGGTTGGTCACGCTGATGTCGTAGACGCCCGTGCGGCCGGACTTGCTCACCTCCACGGCACGTGCCGTCAGCACGTCGCCCAGCCGTGCCGCGGCCAACAGGTTCACGTCGAAGCCGGAGGCCACGGTGATCTCGTTGTAGGCGTTGCAGGCGAAGGCAAAGGCACTGTCCGCCAGGGTGGTGATGAGCCCGCCGTGGCAGATGGCGTGGCCGTTGAGCATGTCCTGACGCACCGTCATGGTGGCGGTGCAGGTGCCCGGGCCCACCGCCTCGATGGCGATGCCCAGTGAGCGCGTGGCATGGTCATCCCGCAGCATCGCGTCACGCGAGGCTTCGGCCACGTCCTGTGGTGTCAGGTTGGAAGCGGTCATGTGGTGGGGAGTGCGGTGGCGAAGGGGTGCGTGCAGTTCCGGCCCGTCAACCTGTGGGGCGACCGGCCAGGATCAACGGTCGCTGAAACGCGGCGCGCGCTTTTCGCGGAAAGCCGCCACGCCCTCGGCGAAGTCGTGGGCCCGGCCCAGTTCGCCCTGCACCACGCCCTCGCGCACCAAGGCGGCGTCAAAGTCCAGCGTGGTGGCCGCGTCGATGGCTTGCCGGGTCTCGGCCAGGGCCCGCGAGGGCATCTGCGCCAGCCGCTGCGCCAGGGCCTGCACCTCGGCAGCGAAGCTCGCGTCATCGACACAGCGCCAGATCAGGCCGATGCGCGCGGCCTCCTCGGCCGGAAGCTTGTCGCCCGTCATGGCCAATCCCAGGGCCTGGGCGCGGCCTACCAGCCGCGGCAGCAGCCAGGTGCCTGCACAGTCAGGCACCAGACCGATCTTGCTGAAGGCCTGGATGAAACTGGCGCTGCGCGTCGCGACCACCATGTCGCAGCACAGCGCCAGATTGGCCCCGGCACCCGCGGCCACTCCGTTGACCGCGGCGATCACGGGCACGGGCATGGAGCGCACGCGGTTGGCCAGCGGCCGATAGAAGCGCTCGATCACCGACTGCACATCAGGCGCCCCCTGCGTGGCCACCATGGCCGGGTCGTTCAGATCCTGCCCGGCGCAAAAGCCCCGCCCTGCCCCCGTGATGACGACCACCCGCACGCTGGCATCAGCGGCAGCGGCTTCCAGCGCAGGCAGCAGCAGTGCATGCATCTGCGCGGTGAAGCTGTTGAGCGCCGAAGGACGGTTCAGCGTGATGGTGCACACCGGCCCCTCTTGGGCTACGAGCAAGGGGGATTCCTGAGCGTCTGCCATGTCGTCTTGTATGGATGCCTCCCGGCGATAGGTGCAAACCCGTATCGTGTTGTGAAGAAGTCGGCTGCTGCCTTGTATCCGGCCTTTGCTGTGGTTTGCGCTGGTTGCCCAGCGCTGCCCACGGGCCCCGATGTAATCCGCTGACAAGCTCCTCATCTCCTGGACGGACTTTTGACGTCCGTGACCACATTCAGGTTTAGCTCGTCCCGGTCTGACCTGTTTCACATCACTTCGCTTCGTTGCGGCCTCATCGCCTTCAAAGGCTTGCCATACCCTTTCTTCAGGTTGGTTGGTTGATCTTGGATCGCTGCGCTGATCAGGCCGCCTTTGGCTTGACGCTGCAGTAACCCCGTTGGTAATCCTCTTGCTTGGCCGTGACCGCCCAGATCGCGCG
>JBILSM010000241.1:0-3045 GCA_044372085.1 Rubrivivax sp. | reverse complement strand
CCACCTTGTTCCGCATCGTCCAGGAGTCGTTGACCAACGCCACGCGCCACGCCCAGGCGGGTTGGGTACACGTCGGCCTTCGCGTGAGCGAGGACGGGCTCGACCTTCGGGTGGCCGACAACGGCCGCGGCTTCGACATGGGGGCCGACCATGCCGGCCACTTCGGGCTGCTGGGCATGCGCGAGCGGGCCCAGCGCGTCGGGGCGCACCTGGAGGTGAACAGCGCCCCCGGCGCCGGCACCCAGGTGCGGGTGTCCATGCCGCTGCCCGCCACCGCCCTGCCCGCGGGGGCCTGAGGCCCGGGGTGTGCCCCAGCCCGGCGTCGCCGCACAATCCATCCATTCGCAACAGTGTGGAGGTTTCATGACCGCGGCACACGATTTCTCGAAGATGGTTCCGGGTTTCGACTTCCTGCAAGGGCTGGTGAAGAACGCCAGTTCCGCACTGCCCAGCCTGGGCCCATGGGTGGCCCCCACCTTGGACCCCGAGGAGCTGGGCAAACGCATCGAGGAACTGAAGACGGTGCAGTTCTGGCTGGAGCAGAACGCCCGCATGATCGGCACCACGGTGCAGGCCCTGGAGGTGCAGCGCATGACGCTGACCACGCTCAAGACCATGAACGTGCAGGTGGCCGATCTGGCCGAAGCCTTCAAGCTCAAGGATCCGGCTCCCGCACCCCAATCGGTACCCCAATCCGCACCTGCACCCACACCTTCACCCGCCCCCGAATCTGCAACCGCGCCAACTCCCTCATCCGCAGCCGCACCCGCACAGGCCTCCGCTGCATCCGGGGCCGCGGGCCCAGGCGTGGTGGATCCGATGCAGTGGTGGGGCGCCCTGACCCAGCAGTTCACCCAGTTGGCCGCCCAGGCCCTGAAGGACAAGCCGGCCGACAAACCTGCGGCCACTGGGCCGAAGTCGGCGGGCGCCGCCGGCCGCGCTGCCCAGGCCGGCGCGGCGCGCAAGACCACACCCAAGACCGCACGCAAGACGGCTCGAACGTCCCCAGCCGGCCAGCCCGCGCGTGGCCGCACCGCCCAGCGCAAGGCGTGAGCACGCCATCCGGGCCGTTCCTCCTCGGCCACGCCACGCACCCGGACTGGCGCATGGCGCTGGCCTTGGCGGCCGCGCAGATCGACGCTGCACGGGCGTCCCGGCGGGGCTTCCGGCAGGGCCCCGACACCGAGGCCCCGGCGGTCTCCACCCTGGGTCTGGCCTACTTCGCTGACCACTACGCCCCGCACGCGCAGGCCCTGCTGGACGAGCTGCGCCAGCGCTGGCCGGACGTGGCCTGGGCCGGTTGTCCGGCCGTGGGCGTCGCGGCCACGGGGGTCGAGTACTTCGACGAGCCCGCGCTGGCCTTGATGCTGTGCGAACTTCCCGCAGGCAGCTTCGAGGTGTTCTCCGGTGCGCGGCCTCTGATGGGCCCGGGCAGCAGGCCCAGCCCGACGGGGACCCAGGCTCACACCGCCCTGGTGCACGCCGACCCGGCCACGCCAGACCTGGCCGAGCTGGTGGCCGAGCTGAGCGAGCGCGTGGCCACGGGCTACCTGTTCGGCGGCGCGGTCTCCGCGCGCACGGGGGGCGCACAGTTGGCGCAGGGGTGGTGGCAGGGCGGGCTGTCCGGGGTGGCCTTCGGCCCGCAGGTGGGGCTGGTCTCGCGCGTCACCCAGGGCTGCCAGCCTGTGGGCCCGGAGCGCGTGGTGACGGCCGCGCAAGGGCATGTGGTCACCGAACTGGACTGCCAGCCGGCGTTGCCCTTGCTGCTGCGCGATCTGGGGATCGACCTGCAGGACCCGCGCAAGGCCCTGCCAGTGCTGCGCGCAACCCTGGTGGGCCTGACCGACGCCGACAGTGCCCTGCTGGGCTGCGGCGGCCAGTTCGGCCCTGACGTGCGCGTGCGCCACCTCGTGGGTCTGGACCCTGCGCGTCAGGCGGTGGCCGTGGCCGCCGAAACGCAGCCCGGCATGCGCCTGGCCTTCTGCCAGCGCCACACCGAGGCCGCGCGGCGTGACCTGGTGCGCATCTGCAGCGAGATTCGTGAGGAGCTGGAGACCGAAGCCGCGGAGGCCTCTGCCGTCACTGGCGCAGCCGATAGCGTCGACGCCACCGCGGCATCGGCGTCCGCTGCGCTTGCAGGCCCCGCCATCCGCGGTGCCGTCTACATCAGCTGCAACGGCCGTGGCGGGCCCCACTTCGGGGCGCCTTCGGCCGAGCTGAAGATCGTGCAGCGTGCCTTGGGCGATGTGCCACTGGTGGGCTTCTTCGCCGCGGGTGAGATCGCGCGGCACCATCTCTATGGCTACACCGGGGTGCTCACG
This sequence comes from Rubrivivax sp., assembly GCA_044372085.1. Lineage (GTDB taxonomy): Bacteria > Pseudomonadota > Gammaproteobacteria > Burkholderiales > Burkholderiaceae_C > Rubrivivax. The sequence continues at coordinate 724 of JBILSM010000241.1, read as the reverse complement.
GTGTTCAAGGGGTGAGGGCTGCCGCGGCGCGCCCCGGCGCCCGGACCGTGACGAATGACGGCCTCACGCCGCGGGCTTGCGCGCACCGGAGGCGATCGCCACGCGCCGGCAGGTAAAGTCTCTTGCCGCGTGCTTCGCCGTCACCCGTCCCCGGTTCCTTACCCCACCTGATCTCCGCATGAACGCCCCCCTGCCCGCCGCCGCCCTGGACCGTGCCGCCCGCCAGCGGGAGATCGTGGCCGCGCTCGCCCCCTGGGTGCCTGCCCATGCCCTGCTGTGGCAGCCCGAGGACACCGTGCCCTACGAGTGCGATGGCCTCACCGCCTACCGCCAGCAGCCGCTGGTGGTGGTGCTGCCCGAGACCGAAGGCCAGGTGGCCGCCGTGCTCAAGGCCTGCCATGCGCTGAACGTGCCGGTGGTGGCGCGCGGGGCCGGCACAGGGCTGTCGGGCGGCGCGCTGCCCCATGCGCTGGGCGTGACGCTCTCGCTGGCCAAGTTCAACAAGATCCTGAAGGTGGACGCCTTCAGCCGCACCGCCACCGTGCAGTGCGGTGTGCGCAACCTGGCCATCAGTGAAGCGGCCGCGCCGCATGGCCTTTACTACGCGCCCGACCCCAGCAGCCAGATCGCCTGCACCATCGGCGGCAACGTGGCCGAGAACTCCGGCGGCGTGCACTGCCTGAAGTACGGCCTGACGCTGCACAACGTGCTGCGCGTGCGCGGC
>JBILSM010000240.1:0-3047 GCA_044372085.1 Rubrivivax sp. | reverse complement strand
CAGGAGGGACCATGAACGCACCGCTGCCCGAAGACGTCCGCAAGGCCCTGGAGAGCGTGACGCTCGATGACAAGTACGCACTGGAACACGGCCGCGCCTTCATGAGCGGGGTGCAGGCCCTCGTGCGGCTGCCCATGCTGCAGCGCCAGCGCGACGCCCTGGCGGGGCTGAACACCGCGGGTTTCATCAGCGGGTACCGTGGCAGCCCGCTGGGCAGCTATGACCAGTCGCTGTGGCAGGCCAAGAAGCACCTGGCGGGCCAGAACATCGTCTTCCAGCCCGGCGTGAACGAGGAACTCGCCGCCACGGCCGTGTGGGGCACGCAGATGCTGGACCTGTTCCCGCAGTCCCGGAAGTTCGACGGCGTGTTCGGCATCTGGTACGGCAAGGGCCCGGGCGTGGACCGCTGCTCCGACGTCTTCAAGCACGCCAACATGGCCGGCACCTCGCGCCATGGCGGCGTCATCGCCGTGGCGGGTGATGACCACGTGGCCAAGAGCTCCACCGCCGCGCACCAGAGCGACCACATCTTCAAGGCCTGCGGGCTGCCGGTGTTCTTCCCCTCCGATGTGCAGGGCATCCTGGACATGGGCGTGCACGCCATCGCCATGAGCCGCTTCTCGGGCGTGTGGGCCGGCATGAAGACCATCCAGGAGGTGGTGGAGTCTTCCTCCAGCGTCACCGTGGACCCGGCGCGCGTGAAGATCGTGCTGCCCGAAGACTTCGTGATGCCCGAAGGCGGCGTGCACATGCGCTGGCCCGACGGCGCGCTGGAGCAGGAGGCACGGCTGTTCGACTACAAGTGGTACGCGGCGCTGGCCTATATCCGCGCCAACCGGCTGAACTACAACGTCATCGAAGGCCGCAACGGGGGTCAGGGCGACCGCTTCGGCCTGATCGCCAGCGGCAAGGCCTACAACGACACCCGTCAGGCCCTGGCCGATCTCGGCCTGGACGACGACACCTGCCGGCAACTGGGCATCCGCGTGCACAAGGTCAACGTGGTGTGGCCGCTGGAAGCCACGAGCGCGCGCGAGTTCGCGCGCGGGCTGCAGGAGATCCTGGTGGTGGAAGAGAAGCGCCAGGTCATCGAGTACCAGCTCAAGGAAGAGCTCTACAACTGGCGCGACGACGTGCGCCCCAACGTGCTGGGCAAGTTCGACGAACCCGAAGGCGACATGTCGGGTGGCGAGTGGAGCCAGCCCAACCCCAGCAGCCGCTGGCTGCTGCGTGCCAAGGCGGACCTGACGCCTGCGATCGTGGCCCAGGCCATCGCCAAGCGGCTGAAGAAACTGGGTGTGCCGGCCGACATCGAGCAACGCATGAACGAGCGCCTGGCCGTGATCGAGGCCAAGGAGCGTTCGCTGGCGGCCATTGACGTGCGCGGGGTAGACCGCCAGCCCTGGTTCTGCAGCGGCTGCCCGCACAACACCAGCACACGCGTACCCGAAGGTTCGCGCGCGGCCGCCGGCATCGGCTGCCACTTCATGGCGGTGTGGATGGGCCGCAGCACCGTCACCTTCAGCCAGATGGGCGGCGAAGGCGCCAGCTGGGTGGGCCAGGCGCCCTTCAGCCAGGACCGGCACCTCTTCGCCAACCTGGGCGACGGCACCTATTACCACTCGGGCTTCCTGGCGGTGCGCCAGGCCATCGCCGCCAAGGTCAACATCACCTACAAGATCCTGTTCAACGACGCCGTGGCCATGACCGGCGGCCAGCCCATCGACGGCACGCTGCGGGTGCCGGAGATGACGCGTGAATTGGACGCCGAGGGCGCCAAGCGCATCGTGGTGGTGACGGACGAGCCGCAGAAGTACGACGACGCCGAGGTCAAGGCGCGACTGGCACCGGGCGTGACGGTGCGCCACCGGGACGATCTCGACGCCGTGCAGCGCGAGCTGCGCGAGATCGAGGGCTGCACCATCTTGATCTACGACCAGACCTGCGCCACCGAGAAGCGCCGCCGCCGCAAGCGCGGCACCATGGCCACGCCGGCCAAGACCGTGGTCATCAACGAGCTGGTGTGCGAGGGCTGTGGCGACTGCTCGGTGCAAAGCAACTGCCTGAGCGTGGAGCCGGTGGAAACCGAGTTCGGCCGCAAGCGCCGCATCAACCAGAGCACCTGCAACAAGGACTTCTCCTGCGTCAAGGGTTTCTGCCCCAGCTTCGTCACCGTGGAAGGCGGCACGCTGAAGAAGCCGAAGAAGGAGCAGCGCGGTGACATCGCCGCCCTGCCCCCCATCCCGGAGCCGGTGCTGCCCGTGGCCGAGCAGGCCTGGGGCATCGTGGTCGGCGGTGTGGGCGGCACGGGCGTCATCACCATCGGCCAGCTGCTGGGCATGGCCGCGCACGTGGACGGCAAGGCCGTGGTCACGCAGGACTCCGGCGGCCTCGCGCAAAAGGGCGGCGCCACCTGGAGCCACGTGCAGATTGCCAACCGGCCCGAGGCCCTGTTCACCAGCAAGGTGGACATGGCCAAGGCCGATCTGGTCATCGGCTGCGACCCCATCGTCACGGCCAGCAAGGCCACCCTGACCGTGGCGCACGCCGGGCGCACTTATGTGGCGCTGAACAGCCACGGCACGCCCACCGCGGCCTTCGTGAACAACCCGAACTGGCAGTTCCCGGAAGCCAGTTGCGAGGCGGCGATTGCCGACGCCGTGGGCCGCGAGGGCCTGGGCGCCTTCGACGCCGAGGAAGTGGCGGTGCAGCTGCTGGGCGACTCGATCTACACCAACCCGCTGATGCTGGGCTACGCGTGGCAGAAGGGGCGCGTGCCGCTGAGCCGGGCCGCGCTGCTGCGCGCCATCGAGCTCAACGGCGTGCAGGTGCAGAACAACCACGCCGCCTTCGAGTGGGGCCGGCGCTGCGCGCACGACCTGGCGGCCGTGCAGGCGCTGTTTGCGGCGCGCCAGGTCATCGAGATCGTGAAGAAGCCCTCGGTGGACGAACTGGTCAAGCGCCGGGTGGAGTTCCTGACGGGCTACCAGGACGCGGCCTATGCGCAGCGTTACCAGGCCACCGTGGATCGCGTGCGCGCGGCCGAG